>JANMXG010000167.1:0-4990 GCA_031394235.1 Betaproteobacteria bacterium | reverse complement strand
GCTGGACAAGCCCGCTGCACTGGCGGTCTGGAAGGCGCAGATCGACGACAAGCTGATGAAGCGCCTGGTCAAGCTGTACCCGGTGGGCAAGTTCGGCTTCATCAGCCAGGTCGAGGGCGGCTTCACCGCCGACAAGACCTGCGTCGTCACGGCGCGCGCGATGATGGTGCCCCGCAGTGGCAAATCACTGCTGTTCAAGCCCAGCCGAAGCGCCACCGCCTTCGACGCCAGACCCGGCGCCACGCTGGCGCAATGCCAGGCGCTGGCCGCAGACAAGCTCCAGGAGGCGATTGCTGCTGTGGGGTCGTCGCTGATTGCGCGCTGACCGGGGCAGGGTGCCCGGCGGGTGAAGTACGCCGCCGAGCAGACGCCCGGCAAGACCCGGTGATGTTCCAACCGCAAGCGGGCCGCGATTTTTGCGATCAGCCGACCGGCGCCCGCCGGTGAAGTCCAGGGGCAGTCCGGTTCTGACTGCCCTGAGCCCCCGTTCAAGCGGGCCCGCAGCAGCGACCTCACGGTGTCCTGATCGCGAGCCGGCGTGCGGCCTGCCGGGGCTGATGTGGGCTGCGACAATCTGCGCCATGCTCCATTTCGACGTCCTCACCACCGAAGGCCACGCCCGCCGCGGCCGCCTCACGTTGAACCACGGCGTGGTCGAGACGCCGATCTTCATGCCGGTGGGCACCTACGGCACCGTCAAAGGCGTGCTGCCGCAGTCGCTGCACGCGATGAACGCGCAAATCATCCTCGGCAACACTTTTCACCTCTGGCTGCGGCCGGGGCTGGATGTCATCGAAAAGTTCAAGGGTTTGCACGGTTTCGAGGGCTGGCACAAGCCGATCCTGACCGACTCGGGCGGCTTCCAGGTCTGGAGCCTGGGTGGCGCCGATGGCCGGGGTCGCAAGATCAGCGAAGAGGGCGTGCGCTTCGCCTCGCCTGTCAACGGCGACAAGCTGTTCTTGACGCCCGAGGTCAGCATGCAGGTGCAGACCGTGCTGGACAGCGACATCGTGATGCAGTTCGACGAGTGCACGCCCTACGAATCCCAGGGCGCGCTGACCACCGAGGCCGAGGCCCGGGCGTCGATGGAGCTCAGCCTGCGCTGGGCCGGGCGCTGCGTGGCTGAATTCAAGCGGCTGGAGAACCGCAACGCCCTGTTCGGCATCGTGCAAGGCGGCATGTTCGAGGGCCTGCGTGAAGCGTCGCTGGCCCAGTTGGCCGAGCTTGACCTGCCGGGCTATGCGATTGGCGGCGTCAGCGTGGGCGAGCCCAAAGACGAGATGCTGCGCATCATGGCGCACACCCCGCACCGCCTGCCCCCGCACAAGCCGCGCTACCTGATGGGCGTGGGCACGCCCGAGGACCTGGTAGAGGGCGTGGCCTGTGGCGTGGACATGTTCGACTGCGTGATGCCCACCCGCAATGCACGCAACGGGCATTTGTTCACCCGGTTCGGCGACCTGCGCATCCGCAACGCCCGCAACAAGACCGACCCGCAACCGATCGACAGCAGCTGCACCTGCCAGGCTTGCGCCACGGGTGTCAGCCGGGCCTACCTGCACCACCTCGAACGCTGCGGCGAGATGCTGGCGCCGATGTTGGCGAGCATCCACAACCTGCATTACTACCTCAACCTGATGCACGAGATCCGCGAGGCGCTCGATGTCGGCCGCTTTGCAGCATTTCAGGCGCAGTTCAAGACCGATCGCGCCCGAGGCGTTTAGCCGCTCGCCCGCCCCACCCCTTCACCCCGCGTCGGCCGGCACAGCGTGCCTGGCGGCGCCTCAACGGACACACGCCCGATGGCGACCCCTTCAAAATCCCGGCGCAAGACGCCTCCGCCGACCGACACCGAAACCGACACCGGCACCGACGACGTGGCAACCAAGGCGGCCGGTGCGCCCCCGTCGCCAACGCGGAAAAAAGCGCCTCAGGCGTCCCGGCCCGCTGCCAAGACGACCGCCAAGCCCACCCAACGCAAGCCGCCCGGCGGCCGTACGGCGCCTGCTGTGCAGGCGCCGGTGGCCCCGGCAGCCCCGACTGTCCCGGTGGCGCCAGTGGCGCCAGTGGTGCCAGTGACACCGGTGGCACCGCTGGCCAAGCCCACTCGGGCCCGCAAGGCTGCGCACGGCGCCGGGGTGGTGCCGATCGCTGTGTCGGCCGAGGCCACCGAGGCGGCGCAAGCGCCCAAGACGCCCCAGGCACCTACAAAAGCCGCCAAGCCGGCAAAACCAGCGCGGTCCACCGACGCCGCCCTGCCTGCGCCGGCAGTGGTGGCGGCTGCGATGGCACCCGTAGCGGCGCCAGTGCCGGCGCCAGTGCCAGTGCCAACACCAGTACCAGCGCCACCGCCAGTGCCCATCGCCCAGGGCGACGCTCCGCTGCCGGCCCGCAAGCCGGCCGGTCGCAAACCAGCGCCCCGCCAGGCAAAGGGCCAGCCCGCGTCCAGCGTCCAGGCCTTACCCGCCCCAGTGTCGACCGATGCCCCTGTCAAGGCGACGATCGACGACACCGTCCAGGCTGTTTTGGCCGTGCTGGCGGCGGGTGCGCTGCCAGTGGCACCGCAGACGACTGCGCCTGCCGCTGCCCCTGATCGGCCCGAAAGTACACACCGCAGCGAGCGCAGTCATCGGCCGACGCGCAACGACAGGCCACCGCAAGGTGACCGGCCAGACCGCAACGACCGGTCCGCGCGCGGCCGCGACCGCGACCGCAACCCTCGCCCGGACACCGGCGCCCGCCAAGACCCCCAAGACCGCGCGGATCGCCCGGACCGCAGCGACCGCAGCGACACGCCCGATCGGCGGGTCCGCATCGAGCCGCCCTCGCGGGCGCCCGCCGTCGCCGTTGCCGTCTCCACCCCCCTGCCGCAGCCCGCCGCCGACGCCCCGGCGCACAGCCGCATCGTGCTGGTGGACGGGGAGCAGCGCCACATCGCCTGGTTGCCCGGCCATGCCTGCCCATTGCCGTTGCAGCATGCGGCTGCGGTGCGGCTGGACGGTCTACAGCACCTGGCGCCTGACGACGACGCCGCGCTGCCCACACTGCAACGACTGGCCGCCGAGGCGGGCCACACCGTGGCCGTGGACGACGCGGTCTGGCCGCACCTGGCTGCGCACCGCGACGCCCGGCACCGCTTGGGCGTGCTCGAAGCGGCCTATCCGAACGGCCCGGCCAGTGCCGCGCTGGCCGGCCTGCTGCGCTCGCCGCTGCCGCTTTACCAGGCCGAAGGCGCGTTGTTTGCCGTGGTGGCCGGTCGGGCGCTGCTGGCCGATGAGCGCGGCCTGGGCAAGGGCGTGCAGGCCATCGCTGCAGCGCTGCTGTGGCAACGCCACTTTGGCGTCGGCCGCGTGTTGGTGGTGTGCGCCGCCGGCCAGCGCAGTGCCTGGCAACGCGCCTGGCAGCGCTTTGCCGGCACATCTGGCGCGCTTGGCGATGCCCAGGTCATGGCCGGTGGCCTGCACCAACGCC
Source organism: Betaproteobacteria bacterium (assembly GCA_031394235.1). GTDB lineage: Bacteria > Pseudomonadota > Gammaproteobacteria > Burkholderiales > Burkholderiaceae_C > Pseudaquabacterium. Next base: position 1,519 of record JANMXG010000167.1, on the reverse strand, counting down.
AAGCGCAGTGGTCCACCGCGGTGGGCGTGCGGATCCTGTCGCCCGAGGCGCTGGCCAGCGATGCCGCCCACCTGCTGCGGTGGGCGCCGGACCTGGTCATCGTCGACGAACCCCAGCAGCTGGCGTTGCAGGCCGCGGACTGGGCAACGCTGGCGGCACCGCAGGCGCTGGTGCTGTGCGGTGCGCCGCTGGCCGAGCAACCCGAGCTGATGCACACGCTGGTTGGCTGGCTGGACAACCAGCGCCTGGGCCCGCTGGCCGCGCTGACCGAGTTGCGCGCTGCCAGTGCCAACGGGGCTGCGCTGACCGAGACCGACATCGAGCGCCTGACCGACAGCCTGTCGCGCCTGATGCTGCAACGCCTGCGCGCCGACTTGGCCGATCAACTGCCGCCGCTGGTGCACACCGAGCGCCTGTTGACGCTGGCGCCCGGCCAGCGCGAGGTCCATGACCAGGCCCTGGCCGACGCCCGGCGTCTGCTGGCCGGCTGGCAGCGCAGCAGCTACCTGGCCGACGCCGACCAATGGCGCCTGGCGCTGGCGCTGCGGACGATGCAACACGCCTGCCACCGCGCTGACCCGGCAAATCCCGCCAGCGCACTGGCCGAAGCCACGCTGCAGGCGCTGTCCAGCCAGCTGGCTGACTGGGCCGCTTTGTCCGCCGTGGACGGTGCCGACGCCCTGCAGGTGGCGGTGCTGTGCGCCACGCCGGCCGACCGCGCGCAACTGGCCGCCCGCCTGCCGGTGGGCCTCAAGGTGGCGCTGCTGCTGCCCAACGATGCCTTGCCCGCCCATCTGGACGCGGTGGTGCAAGCCGGCGTGCCCTGGCGTACCCGCCGCAGCCCGGCCGGCCCTCGGGGCCAGACCGCCCCCGGTCAGCAATGGGTCTACCTGGTGGCGCAGGACAGCCTGGATGCCGGCCTGTTCGACAGCCTGGCCGACCGGGCGGACCTGCCCCGCAGCCTGGCCGACGGCGGAGGACGCGATTTTTTGCAAGGCGATCGGCTCACCGCCTGGCTACAGGCCGTGCAAGCCGCACTGCCCGCGCCCGACCGCGGGACTGCAGCGTCCGCACCGTAGCGCTCGGCTGCGGGCAGCGATGATGCGCGCATGATCCCTGCCCTGCTGCGTGGCGCTGGCCACCTGTTGCGTGCCATCGCCACCGGCCTGCTGGCGCTGCTGATCCTGTTCGAGGAATGGGGTTGGGATCCCCTGCAACGTGCGCTGGCCAGGCTCGGTCAGCTGCCGCTGCTGCGCCAGATCGAAGGCCTGATCACCCGGCTGCCGCCGTATGCGGCGCTGGCGTTTTTTTTGCTACCCACGCTGCTGTTGCTGCCGATCAAGCTGGCAGCGCTGGCCCTGATCGCCCGCGGCCAGCCGGTCCTGGGCGCACTGGTGATCGTGGCGGCCAAAGTGGTCGGCACGGCCATCGTGGCGCGTTTGTTCATCCTCACCCGGCCGGCCCTGCTGCAACTGCCCTGGTTTGCCCGCCTCTACCTGCGCTGGGTTGGCTGGAAAGC
>JANMXG010000166.1:0-3983 GCA_031394235.1 Betaproteobacteria bacterium | reverse complement strand
AGGCGTGTAAATGGCTTTGTGCTTGCCACGCAAACGGAGTGCCACTTCGCTGGCAACACGTCCGAGCACCTTGTCGGTGGCGTCAAGCACAAACCACTCGTGCGTCACTTCGGCCGGTTTGGCGCTGAAGGTCTTCATGAGAGTCTTTCGGGTTGGTCGGTGCCCACCATGGGCGCCGTACCGGTGATGGCACTGCGGTGCTTCGGAGCCTGAAACCTCGGAACCGCTTATCAGGGCGACCTCTCGGTGTTCTCGAACGACTCCACATGCCCAGCCTCGGGGCGGCCACAACGCGCTGCCGCATTGCCCAAAGGCCAAAGCTGTCACACCACCCTTCCATCCGTAGGGCAGCCGAACATTGTAGCTTTTTTCAATTGGGCTGCGGACGATCCCTCCAGTGCAAAGGCGTTTTGTCCGACAACAGCTTGACCCGACTTGCCGTAGTATTCGGGTTTCTACTTATCCACCGGTTCAACACCATGACGACGCCTGCCCCCCAGCCCACCGACGCTACGGCCGCCCAGAGCGCTGCTGTAGCGGCCGCGCCGCAGAAGGTTGCTCAGCCGCCCTGGATTCCGATCCGGTCGCTGTCGCCGAACCACCGGTCGCTGATCCTGACCCATCTGGTCGACCTGCCCGAGCGCGACCGGTACCTGCGCGTTGGCTATGCGGCGACCGATGCGCAAATCGGCCGCTATGTCGACAGCCTGAACTTCGAGCGCGATGAGGTGTTTGGCGTGTTCAACCGCCGCCTGGACCTGATCGCGCTGGCGCACCTGGCCTACCCAAACGCCGACGACCCTGGCCCGCACGCGGCCGAATTTGGCGGGTCGGTGGCAGCTCATGCACGCGGCCGCGGCTATGGCGGCCGCTTGTTTGAACACGCCATGCTGCACGCACGCAATCGCGGGCTCGACTGCCTTTTCATACACGCCCTGAGCGAAAACACCACCATGCTGCGCATTGCCCGCAAGGCCGGCGCCAAGGTAGAGCGGGCAGGCAGCGAAACCGACGCCTACCTGCGCCTGCCCCACGACACGCTGGCCTCAAAAATGGAGCAGTGGGTGGGCGATGGCGCCGCCGAAATCGACTTCCGACTCAAGCAGCAGGCCCGCATCGTCGATGCAGTGCTGGACGCGATCACTGAAGTCAAGACCGGCATCGGCAAGGCGTCGGGCCAGACAACGCGGGACTGAATCCGGGCGGGCGGTCCGCCCCCCCCGGGCTGAGCGGTGATCCCCTCGCCTCCTCAAGGTATTATCGGATCGACCGGCTTTGTCATTTTTGCGTGTTGCTTCCGGACGTCGGCGACAAGCATGCGCAGCGCCCGCGCAGCAAGCTCCATGCAGCAGTCTCTTCCTTGGCTTGTCGCAACCGTGGTGATCGTGCTCCTGGCAGCCCTGGCGGCGCTCTGGCTGGTGCGCCGCACACGACCGCCGGCACCCGGCCCCCAACCCTTGCCGGTGGAGTGGGATTTGCTGCCGCGGCCGGTCTTTACCGCGGACGAGCGCCGCCTCTACCGCCTGCTGCGCGATGCGCTGCCGCACCACATGGTGCTGGCCAAATTGCCGCTGGTGCGGTTTTGCCAGCCCAGCGACCCCAAGCGGGTGCGCTACTGGTACGACGTGCTGGGCACCACGCAAGTCGGTTTTGTGATTTGCAGCGCCAATGGCCGGGTGCTGGCGGCGATCGACCTGTCCTACGACGCCGGTGGGTTGCCGGCGCGCGCCACCCGTATCAAGCAATCGGTGCTGGGCGCCTGTCAGGTGCGCTATTTGCGCTGTCAGGCCGACCACCTGCCATCCATCCCCGAGCTGCAGTTGCTGGTGCCGCAACAGACCAACGCCTCGCGCGGGCCGCAGCCCGCCCAGGGCTCCAACGCCATGCCCGGCGCTACGGCGCTGCCAGCGGCCGCCAGTGCCGTTCAGCCCAACGCACGGCGGCGTGAGCGCACCACGCTGTGGCAGGAGTCCACCGCGTTTTCCGACTCGTTCTTCTCGCCGAACCGCGGTTTCGACACTGGCCATGCCGAGCTGTCAGACCCGCCCGGTAACAACCGGCCTGCTATGGTGGGCGATGACCTGCCACCGCCCCCTTTGCGCCACTGAGCCTTGCCCGGCACCGGCCGGAGCCCTGGCGTGACCGCCGCGCCGACCGCAGCCCTGCCCTCCGCCCACCCGTTCGACCGCCTCACGCCCCAGGCGGTGCTCGACGCGCTGGACGGTGTCGGGCAACGCGGCGACGGCCGGCTGCTGCAACTCAACAGCTACGAGAACCGGGTGTTCCAGGTGATGCTGGAAGGCGGCGGCGCGGTGGTCGTCAAGTTCTACCGGCCCGGCCGCTGGACCGATGCGCAAATCGAGGAAGAACACCAATTTGCCGCTGAACTGGCCGCAGCCGAGGTGCCGGTGGTGGCACCGCTACAACTGTCGGGCGGGCCACACAGCGGCCAAACCCTGGCCCACGCCATGATCGGTGGGGAGCCGTTCCGCTTGGCCGTTTACCCGCGCCGGTCTGGCCACGGCCCCGAGCTGGACGACACCGACACGCTGCGCTGGCTGGGCCGCTTCATCGCCCGGCTGCATGCGGTGGGCGAGCAGCAGCCGTTCCAGCACCGGCGCAGGCTGGATGCGCAGGCCTTCGGCCACGTCCCGATGGCGCGGTTACTGGCGTTGGACATCATCCCGCCCGCCCAACTCGGCGCCTGGCGCGACACCTGCGGTCAGGCGCTGGCGGCGGTGGATGTGGCGTTGGCTGCCCTACCGGCGCGGCAGATTCGGCTGCACGGCGACTGCCACCCCGGCAACATCCTGTGGCGCGATGTCGAGGCGGGCCAAGGCGGCCCGCACATCGTCGACCTGGACGACGCGGTGATGGGCCCCGCCATCCAGGATTTGTGGATGCTGTTGTCCGGCAGCGCGGCCGAGATGCGCGGCCAGCTGGCCTCCGTGCTGCAGGGCTACCGCCAGTTTCGGGATTTCGACAACGCAGAAATCGCCTTGATCGAGCCACTGCGAACGCTGCGCATGGTGCACCACAGCGCCTGGCTCGCCGAGCGCTGGGACGACCCGGCTTTTCCAGCGGCGTTTCCGTGGTTTGGCGGCGCCGGCTACTGGGGCCAGCAAACCACCCAGCTGCGTGAGCAGATCGCGCTCATGGCCCAGTCGCCGCCGGACATCGGCGGGCTGGACTAGGCAGCCCAGCCCAGCGCTGTCACGCCCCATCCCAGAGCGCTCGGGTCCGCACAGGGCCTAGCGTTCGACTCACGCGCTCAGCAGTTTGGTCACCCGTGCCACGTAGGCCGCCGGGTCGTCAAGATGGCCGCCCTCGGCCAACATCGCCTGGTCAAACAGGATGTTGGCCAAGTCGTCGAATCGGCTGGCGCCTGCGGCACCTTCCGCCCCATCGGCCCCTTCGCCACCCTCGGCCGCCAGCGCCGCCAGCTTCTTGACCATCGCATGCTCGGGGTTCACCTCCAGGATCGGCTGGCTCTTGGGCGCGCTCTGGCCGGCCTGCTTGAGCATGCGCGCCAAGTGGCCGCTCATGTCGCCCTCTTCCACCACCAGGCAGGCGGGCGAATCGACCAGGCGAGTCGTGGCGCGCACGTCCTTGGCGCGGCCGTCCAGCGCGGCCTTGAGCTTGTCCAGCGTGGGTTTGAAGCTCTCGGCCGCGGCTTCGGCCTGCTGCTTCTCGGCCTCGTCCTGCAGCGTGCCCAGGTCGACCGCGCCCTTGGCCACGCTTTGCAGCGGCTTGCCTTCAAACTCATAGAGGTGGCTGAGCATCCACTCGTCCACGCGGTCAACCAGCAGCAGCACCTCGATGCCCTTTTTCTTGAAGATCTCGAGCTGCGGGCTGGACTTGGCGGCGGCCAGCGTGTCGGCTGCGATCACGTAGATCGCCTCCTGGCCTTCTTTCATGCGCGACAGGTAGTCGGCCAGCGACACGCCCTCGTCGGCATGGGTGGACGCAAAGCGGAACAGTTT
>JANMXG010000165.1:0-1507 GCA_031394235.1 Betaproteobacteria bacterium | reverse complement strand
CCAGTTCATCACGCCATGCGAGAAAACCGTGCGGCCCATGCCCTCGATCGCCTCCTTGAGCGCGGCGCGAAACTCCTTGCTGCCCGGCTTGGCCTTCTTCAGCGCCACCGGCACCACCTTTTCCAGCACGATCAGCGCGTCATAGGCATGGCCGGCAAACTGGTTGCGCGTGCCAGGCCCGTAGACCTTTTCGTACTTGGCAACAAAGTCCATCGCCAGCTTCTTGCTGGGGTGGCTGTCAGGCAACAAGTCGCCCACCACCGCCGGGCCGGACACCACAAACGTGCCCTCGACATCCTTGCCACCGATGCGCATCAGATCTTTTGAGGCCGCGGCATGGGTCTGGTAGATCTTGCCCTTGTAGCCGCGCTCGACGATGGCTTTCTCGGGCATGGCTGCGCCTGAGCCCGAGGCCACCACCAGCATCGCGTCGGGGTTGGCCGCCACCAGCTTGAGGGCCTGCGCGGTGACGCCCGTGTCGCTGCGGGCAAACCGCTCGGTGGCGATGACCTTGATGCCAGCCTTTTCGCCCTCGGCGATGATCGCCTTGAGCCACTGCTCGCCGTAGGCATCGGTGTAACCCAGAAAGCCGATGGTCTTGATGCCCTGCTTCTTCATCAGTTCGACCATCGCGTGCGCCATCACGTCGTTGCCCTGCGGCAGGCGAAAGCTCCAGGCGTCCTTGCCGGGCGGCAGGCCGATCGGCGAGGCGGCGAGTTGCACCGTGCCGGACTCCGCCGCCACCTCGGCCATCGGGATCGCCACCGGCGTGGCGGCCGAGCCGATGATGAGGTCGACCTTGTCCTCTGACACAAACTTGCGGGCGTTCTGCACACCCTTGGTCGGGTCGGTGGCGTCGTCCAGGATGATGAGGTTGAGCTTCTCGCCGGCAATGCTGGTGGGCCAGAGCTTGAAGTAGTTCTGCATCGGGATGCCCAGGCCCGAGGCCGGCCCGGTCAGCGGCAGCGAGATGCCCACGGTGATGTCGGCCAGCGCGGGCGCGGCGGCCGTGAGTGCGGCCAGGGCGGCGGCCGAGGCCAGCAGGGTCTTGATGAATGTCATGGTTGTGTCTCCGGGGACAGGGCGGGTGGGGCTGGGCTTGAAACAGGCCATCACAGGCACAAGGCCTTGATGTCGTCAGGGATGGGGATCGCCTTGATGCGGTCAGGATTGGCGAGGTCGCGCGTGATGAAGGCACGCACCTCGGTGCCTTCGCACACCAGCTCATCACCCCGGAACACCTGGTGGCGGTGGCGGAAGGTCTTGGCCTCCCAGTGCTCGATGCAGGTATGGACTTCAATCGACTCGCCGTAGGTCACGGCCTTGAGGAACCGGGTGTGGATCTCCAGCAGCGGCGTGCCGACGATGCCCCGGGTCTTGACCAGCTCACGCCAGGGCGGCACGCCGCAGGCCATGAAAAACGCCAGCGAGGACTCGTCCATCCAGCGTGAGAAGTTGGGAAAAAAGACGATGCCCGCGGGGTCGCAGTCACCGAAGTGCACGTCAA
>JANMXG010000164.1:0-9118 GCA_031394235.1 Betaproteobacteria bacterium | reverse complement strand
TGCAATGACCGGCACCGAACCGCTGCCGGCCGACCTGAACCTGCGCGACGCGCTGTCGGCTTTTGTGCTGCGCCGGACCGACCGCCTGCCGGTGGTCGATGCCCAGGGCCAGCCGCTGGGCGTGCTGCATTTCAGCGACCTGCTGCAAGGCCCGCCATGACCCCGCTCTGGCGCGACCCGCTGCCCTGGGCGCTGGGCGCGCTGGCCGCGCTGACGCTGGGCATGCCGGCGCTCAAGCCGCTGTTTGCCGCCGCCTTTCCGGCGCTGGACCGGCCGCTCTACGAGCAAGACAGCTTTGCCGCGCTACTGGGCGCACATGTGGCGATCGTCGCCGCGTCCAGCGCGGTGGCAGCCTTGCTGGGCGTGACGGGCGGGCTGTGGGTCACCCGGCCGGCGGGGCGTGAGTTCAGGCCGCTGGTCGAGGCGCTGGTGGCCACCGCCCAGACCGTGCCGCCGGTGGCGGTGCTGGCGATCGCCGTGCCGCTGATCGGCTTTGGCGAGGCGCCCGCGCTGATCGCGCTGGCGCTGTACGGCCTGCTGCCCATCCTGCGCGGCACCATCGCCGGGATCGAGTCGGTGCCGGCTGACGTGCTGGACGCTGCCGCAGGTGCCGGCCTGAACGCTACCCAGCGCCTTTGGTCGATCGAGCTGCCGCTGGCCGCGCCGGTGCTGCTGGCCGGGCTGCGCACCTCGGTGATCATCAACATCGGCACGGCTGCGGTTGCGTCCACCGTGGGTGCCCGCACGCTGGGGTTGCCGATCATCGTGGGCCTGAGCGGCTTCAACACCGCCTACGTGCTGCAGGGCGCTTGGGTGCTGGCCTTGCTGGCGGTCAGTGTCGACCTGCTGTTCGACCGCCTGGGCCGGCGTTGCACACGCTGGCGCAGCGTAACCTGAGCCGACCGGCGGCGGGTCACTGCACCGGGGATCCGCTGCCCGGCGGGCCCAGCGCCCGCAGCACGGCCCGGCCCAGGTCGTCCACCGTGTGCTCCTTGCGCACCAGACCGCGCACGCCCACCGCGTCGGCCTGCCGGCACAGGTCGGCGTCGATGTAGCCCGAACAGATCAGCACCGGCAGCGCCGGTGCGGACGTTGCCAGCACACGGGCCACGTCCAGGCCCGACAGGCCGGGCATGTTGTGGTCGGTCACGACCAAATCAAAGCGTGCCGGGTCGCGGTCCAGCAGCGCCAGCGCGTCCTGGCCGTTGTCCACGCTGGTGACCGCATAGCCCAGGCTTTCGAGCAAGCCAGCATTGGTAAGCAGCACGACCGGGTCGTCGTCGATGCACAGGATTTGGCGGGGCGCGGCCACCGCCACCGCCACCACCGCCGCCGCAGCTGCCGTGCCGGCCACCGGCTCGGGGCGCGCCTGACCGGTGTGCGCCGGCTGGCCTTGTGCGGGCAAGAACAGATGGAACGTGGCGCCACGGCCCGGTGCACTGTCCACCGTGATCACGCCCCGGTGGTCGGCGACGATGCCATGCACCACCGCCAAGCCCAGGCCGGTGCCGCTGCCCACCGGCTTGGTGGTGAAAAACGGCTCGAAGACATGCGCCCGCGTGGCCTCGTCCATGCCACGGCCCGAGTCGCGCACCCAGAGGTGGGCGCACAGGCCGGCTGGCAGGCCGGCCAGGCACAGTGCGCCGCCCGGCTCGGCCCGGTCCGCCGCCAGGCCCACCTCGATCTCGCCCGCACCGTCAGGCATCGCCTGCCAGGCGTTGGTGCACAGGTGCATCAGCACCTGCTGGATCTGGCTGGCGTCCACCTCGACCTGCAGTGCGGCGGGTGCGGGCGCTGCGGGCACTGCGGGCGCTGCGGGCGTTTGATGCGCTGCGGATGCCGCGGGCGTTTCTGGCGCTCCTGGCGTTTCTGGCGGCTCGGGCGCGGACGCGGGTGGCCGCAGCCAGGCCGGCGCCGTCCAACGCACACTGGCCGGCAGCGATGCCTGCATCAGCGCCAGGACGTCCTGTACCAGCGGTGCCAGCGGCTGCACCATCGTCAGGTGCGGCTGGCGCCCGCCAAACGCAGTGATCTGCTGCACCAGGTGGCGCGCCCGCAACGCCGACTGCCGGACATGCTCCAGCCGGGCCTGCGCGCTGACCGGGTCGCCCAGCGACTGGCGCGCCAGCGCCAGGTTGCCCAGGATGGCGCCGAGGATGTTGTTGAAATCATGCGCAATGCCGCCCGCCAGCGTGCCCAGGGCCTCCATCTTTTGCGACTCGCGCAAGGCTTCGTCAGCGCGTTTGCGCTCGATCACGATCGCCGCCAGCTGGGCCGCTTCGGTCACGCTGGCCAGTTCATGCTCGCCCGGCGTGTGCACCTGGCCGTGGTAGATGCCCAAGGTGCCCAGCACCTTGCCTGTCGTGCCCAGGATCGGCTCGGTCCAGGCCGATGCGATGCCATGGGCCGCCATCAGCGGCAGGAATTCAGCAAAGCGCGGATCGGACCGGGCATCGGCCGACACCACCCGCTGGCCGGTGAATGCCGACGAGCCACCGCTGCCCACCATCGGCCCGACGGGCACGTCATCGAGCGCCTGGTGGAAGTCCTCAGGCAGGCTGGGCGCGGCGCCACGCTGCAACCGGGTGCCCGAGGCGTCGAGCAACATCAGGTTGGCGCGCAAACCGGGCTGGCTGGCCTGCAAACCGAGCACGATGGCCTCCAGCGCCTCGCCCAGCGGCGCACCGGCGGCAATCAGGCGCAACACCCGCTCACGTCCGGCGTCGCGGGCCTCGGCCCGCTTGCGCTCGGTGATGTCGTGCTCCACCGCCACCCAGTGGGTGTAGCGGCCGGTGTCGTCAGCGACCGGCACCATGTCCAGCTCGATCCAGAACGGCTCGCCGCTGCGGGTGTAGTTCAGCAATTGCGAGCGCGACGGCTCCCAGCGGCGCAAGGCCTGGCCGATGCGCCGCAGTTCGGCCGGGTCAGTACCCGGGCCTTGCAAGAATCGCGGCGACCGGCCCAGCACTTCGTCGCGGCGGTAGCCGGTGCGGCGCTCGAACGCCTCGTTGACGAACAGGATGCGCGGGCCGGGCTCATCCTGGGGTTCGGCCTCGGTGATCAGCACGATGTCGTTGAAGCGCGCCACGCTGCTGGCCAGCAACTTGAGCTGTTGCTCGACCCGCCGGCGCTCGGTGATGTCGGTGACCATCGCCAACGCGCCGGTGTACTGGCCAGCCTCGTCGTGCACCGGGTTGGTCGAGACGGCAGCCCACAGCTCGCTGCCGTCCTGGCGGCGGAAGCGAAAATCATGCTGCTCGGACACGCCCTGGCGGCGCCGCTCCAGGTTGGCGTTGGCCAGCGCCACGCCCTGCGTGTCCATGAAGTCGGTCAACGGCCGGCCCATCATCTCGGCCGCGCTGTAGCCCAGCATCTGCGCCATCTTGGGGTTGACGAAGCTGGTCAACGACTGGGCGTCGATGGTCCAGATGCCCTCGGTGGCGGTCTCGACGATGTCGCGGTAGCGCCGCTCGCTGGCCTGCGCCTCGGCCTGGCTGCGCAGGCCAGCGGTGATGTCCTTGGCCAGCACCAGCCGGGCCGGGCGGCCGGCAAATTCGACCGCCTCGGACACGACTTCGACGTCGAACAACTCGCCATTGCGCCGACAGTGCCGCCATTGCCGGGCGGTGGTGAGGTCGGGCTGGGGCTCGGCCAGAAAGGCCATCAACGCCGGAATTTCCGTGACAGGCCGGATATCGGTCAGCAACAGCGCCAAAAACTCCGCTTCGCTGTGACCGTAGGCCGTGACGGCGGCCTGGTTGACGGCCAGAAAGCGCAATGTTTCAAGGTCGAACACCCACATCGGCACCGGATGGCGGTCGAACAGCAACCGGTAGCCGGCCTCAGCCTTGCTGCGCTGGATGTCATCAGCAGTGTCGCGTCGCTCCATGTGCCTGGGCCTCTCCTGCGCCATAGTGACACTACCGACAAAGCTTGTCATCGAAAAATGACAAAAACACCTGACCAGAAACGGTGCCGTATCAACACAAATGCCGATCCGCAACCCGGTGCGGCCGCGTCAGTAAGGCGCGGTCAGTGCAACGCGTTCAGTGCAACGCTCTCAGTGCAACGCTTTCAGTGCAAGGCGGTCAGCGTGGCAAGGTCAGGGCCGCGCCCAGGTCGTCGACCGAACCGCCCTGGCGCGCCAGCAGGGCTTCGAGTGCCGGCAGCAGCGGGCCCAGCCGCTCGTCCAGCGCGTCCCGCACGGTGTCAACCACCACCTGCGTGCCACGCTCGATTTCGATGTGCAGCGCATCGCCGGCCTGTTTGCCGCCAAAGGTCGTCATGCGCAGGGTTTCGGGGATCAGCCAGACCTCGAACCAGCGCTCGGCCCGGTTGGCCTCGGCCACCGTCAGGCTGGCGCCGTTGATGGCGATGTAGCCCTTGGCAAACACATAGCGCATGTGGCTGGCCGGCATGCCGATGCGCAGCACGTGGTTGTTTTCGGGCTGGCGCACTGACAACAACTGGCCCAGGCAGTCGACATGGCCGCTGATCGGGTGGCCGCCGATCTCGGCGCCGTCTCGGGCGGCGCGCTCGACATTGAGCATGCTGCCCGCAACCAGCCCCCCCAGCGTGGTCAGGCCCAGGCTTTGCTGCATCACATCAAAACAGGCGCGACCCGGGCCGGGCAAGTCGGTGACGGTCAGGCAAACGCCGTCGCAGGCGACGCTCGCGCCGATCTGCAGATCGGTATCAAAACCGGCCGGAAATGCCAGCTCGAAGCTGCGCAGCCCGGGCCGGTCGGTGAAGGTGGCCACAGTGGCCAAGGCTTGAACAATGCCGGTGAACATGAGGGGATGGCGATGGGCGGTTGAAAACCACAGCGTAGCAGCGGTGGCGGTGGTCGGGGTGGTCGGGGTGGTCGGGGTGGTCGGGGTGGTCGGGGTGGTCGGGGTGGGGGTGATAGCGGGGGTGATGGCGGTTGTGGCGCCCTTGCTGCGCACGCCACACCGGTCAGGTGCGCCAGACCCGTGGCGCGCAAGGCGCCAATCCCCAGTGCAATTGCCGCCAACTGGCCCACACCGCCTGCAGCAGGGCCATCACCGGCTCGACCCGGTGGCCCAGTGCGCGCAGCACCAGCAGGCGCCCGTCAAGTGCGGTGACGCCGGCGGTGGTGGGCAGCGCGCTGGCGTCGATCAGTGCCCGGGCGCCATCGATCAGCTGCTCGCAGCGCTCGCGCTCCAGCACCTGACCGTCGGCCAGCCACAGCGTGGCCATCACGCTGTGGCCGGCCAGGCCCAGCGGCGAGTCCATCAGCAGGCGGTCGGCACCGTCGATACGGCCGCGCTCCAGCCAGATACCCGGCATCAACACCTGCTGCAGGTACTGGCCCTGGTCGAAGGGCTGGTTCGCGGCCGGCAAGCCCAGCGCCAGCACATCCCAGCCGATCATCTGCGCGCCGGGCGCCAGGTTGAAGGTCAGGCGGTTGTCGACCTGGCAGCGCGGGTAGGCAATCGTCTCGAGCGGCAGCCATTCCAGCCGCGCGCCGTCGGCCAGCGAGGCGGTGACCTGCTGCTGTGCCAGCGGTCCGGCGCTGCGGTAAAACCGGGTCGCGCCGGGCGTGGTGATCAGGGCATGGCTGCCCGGCGCCAGTGTGGCGTCCAGCACCAGCACATCACCGCCGACGACGCCACCCGGCGGGTGCACCAACACCTGGTGGCACACGGCGTCGCCCTCGGGGTAGAGCCGCTGCAGCACGCGCAGGGGCCCGTGGTGGCGGTCAAGCGCGATGGTGCGCTCACCGTGCCGGGTGTAGTCCAGTTGAAGATGGCCGTGCCAACCCATGCCCGCCCCAAAAGCCGCCGAGTGTAGGGGCAGCAGGCCCAGGCGGGGCGCGGCGTCCGGGCTGCCGTCACAGCGCCAAAATCAGCCCGCTAGCGGCCTGCCCTGACACCCGCCCTGGCGGCGCGAGACCCGCGCCGCGGCTTGAGGAATCACTGCGGCGAGATGTTCGCCGCAGTGGCCACCTTCTGCCACAGCGCCTTGTCGCGCTTCAAGGTGCGGGCAAAGGATTCGGCGTTGTCGCCCACCGGCATCAGGGTCTGCTCATAAAGGCGGGCCCGCACCTCGGGCAATCTGATCAGGCGCACCATCTCGGCCGAGTATTTGTCGACGATGGCCTTGGGCGTGGCTGCCGGCAGCAGCACGCCCACCCAGCCCAGCGCCTCGAAGCCTGGGTAGCCGCTCTCCAGCAAGGTGGGTACGCTGGCCATCAGCGGCGCGCGGCGTTCGCCGCTGACCGCCAGCGGCTTGAGCTTGCCGGCGGCAATGTGCGCCGTGGCGGTGCTGACATCGGCCCAGGCACACGGCACCTGGCCACCCAGCAGGTCGCTCAACATCGGCGCCGAGCCTTTGTAAGGTACGTGGGTCAGGTCCAGCTTGGCGTTGTGGGCGAAGCCTGCGCCCACGATGTGCGACGACGACCCCGCGCCAAACGAGCCGAAGCTGTACTTGCCCGGGTGGGCCCTGACCAGGGCGACAAACGCCTTCAAGTCATGGGCCGGGAAATCAGGCTTGACCACCAGCACCAGGTAGGACAGGCAGACCTGCGAGACCGGCGCGAAATCCTTGATCGGGTCATAGGGCACCTTGGCAAAGATGGCCGGGTTTTGCACATGGGTGGTGATGCCGATCAGCACCGTGTGACCATCGGCCGGGCTCTTGGCCACCTGGTCGGTGCCGATCATGCCGCTGGCGCCGGGCTTGTTTTCCACCACCACGTTCTGGCCCCAGGATTCCTGCAGCTTGGCGGCCAACAGCCGCCCCACCAGGTCGGTGGCGCCGCCTGGCGCGAACGGCACGATGAACTTGATCGGCCGGCTGGGAAAGCCGGTTTGCGCGGGGCTGCCGAGGGCGGTGCTGCCGGCGGCCAGGGCCAGGCCACGGTGGATGAGTTGGCGGCGGGACAGGATGGGCATGGCGAGCAGTCTCCAAAAGGGGGATTGGCGGTCTGACGGCGGGGTGGTCAGCGTGCTGGACCTGGGGCAGACGGGCGGCGGCGGCGCGGACCGCTGCTTGGCGGACTGGCGTGTGACAAACCGGCGCTTGCCGACGGCTGCGAAGCGGGCGGCGGCTGCGAACCGTGCAGCGGCTGCTAACCGTGCGGCGGCTGCGCCTGGCCGACTTCAGCCAGGGCCCACCCCACACGCCACGGTTGATCTGCACGCGCGCACCAGGGCGGGCCGTTCGGCTACAGCTGGAACGCCGGCCGCAGCTGTAGCGCGGCGCGCCAGCGCAGCAGCTCAAGCTGGGTGTCGTCGGGCTTGACGCGCACCACGCGGGCGAAATCCAGTGCCACCGCGGCCGTGATGTCGGCGATGCTCAGCCGATCGCCCACGATGAAGCTGCGCCCCGCCAGCCGCGCCTCCAGCAGCGCCAAGAACTGCCGCACCCGCGCCAGGCCGCGCTCGGCCAGGGCCGGGATCTGCGGGTAATCCACCGGCCCGGGCAGTGCCCGGTTGGCCATCGCCGGCGCGCTGTTGCGCAGCGCCTCGGCAATCGCCAGCAGGCCTTCAAATTCAACCCGCCAGTTCCAGCTGGCGATTTCGGCTTTTTCCAGCGGCGTGCCGCCCAGTAAAGCCGGCTGCGGCCAGCGTGCCTCGGCATAAGCTGCGATGGCGGCGTTGTCGGTCAGCAGTGCGCCTTCTTCGGTGCGCAGCGCCGGCACGGTGCACTGCGGGTTGACGGCGCGGTAGGCCGCGCCCATTTGCTCGCCGCTGCGCAGGTCGATCTGCACCGTGTCGTGGGCCACGCCTTTTTCGGCCAGCAAGATGCGCGCACGGCGCGGGCTGGGGGCGCTGCTGCAGTCGTACAAGGTGATCATGGTGTGGCCTGGATAGGGTTGTGTGCCGCCTGCCTGGCGCAATGTTTTTGCATGCCGCCCACTCAGCGGCCGTTGAACTTGGGCGGGCGCTTGTCGACAAAGGCCGCCGCGGCGCCCTTGTGGTCGTCGGTCTCGAAGGTGCGGACCATGTGGATGGCCTCGGCATCGAGCACCTGCGCCAGCGTGCCTTGCAGCCCGGTGTTGAGGTTGCGCTTCATGTAACCCACCGCAATGGTGGGCAGCGCGACCAGTTCGGCCGCCCAGGCCGCGGCGGCAGTGGCCAGTTGCGCCGCCGGCACCACGCGGTTGACCAGCCCGATGCGCACCGCCTCGTCGCCCGACACCACGGCACCGGTGAAGTACAGCTCGCGCGCCTTGGCCGAGCCGACCAGGTGGTTGAGAAAGTAGCTGCCGCCAAAGTCGCCCGACAGGCCGATCCTGGAGAAGGCGGTGGTGAGCTTGGCGCTGTCCGTGGCGATGCGCATGTCGCAGGCCAGGGCCAGCGACAAACCCGCGCCGGCCGCCGGGCCGGGGATCACCGCCAAGGTGGGTTTGGGCATTTCGTGCAGCCAGCGGGCCACCTCCATGCGCTCGCGCAGGTGGGTCACCTTGTGGTCGAAGCTGGCGACCGCTGCGGCGCCTGCGGCATTGCGGGCAAAACCCTTGACGTCGCCGCCAGCACAGAAGGCCGCGCCCGTGCCGGTGAGCACCACCAGGCGCACGGCCGGGTCTTGCGCCAGGCGCGGCAAGGCCTCGGACAGACCTTCGAACATCTCGGCCGACAAGGCATTGCGGGCCTCGGGCCGGTGCATGGTGAGGGTGGCGATGCCGCCTTCGATGGTTTCAAGCAGGTGCGGGTTCATGGTGGGCTGTACCAGGGTGGGTGGATCGGCAGGGCGGGTCAGTTCAGGCCAGCGCTGGGGGCAGGGTTCAACCCAGTCAGGTCGGCATGGGCGCGCAGGTTCGGCCCACAGACACAAGCGTAGCGGCGCTGGTGCGCCCGGTCGCAGCAAATGTTGGCCACCTCGGCCGACACCCGCAGGCCGTGCTGCGCCCGCCATTTTTTGCGAGGTCGCCCGCGCGGGCAACGCGCTTGGCGGCGGGGCCGCCCGAACCGGCACCAGCACCCCGGATAAGGCCTACGGGTTTTTTCATCAGGGCATCTTGTGGGGTGGCGAGGCGGCGGGGGCGGCGGGGGCGGCGGGCAGGTGTGGCGGACGGGCAGGTGACGGGCACGGTTCATTTTGCGCGGCCCCGCCCCGGAATCAACCCGTGAAGCCCCTCCCCGCCCGG
>JANMXG010000163.1:0-2197 GCA_031394235.1 Betaproteobacteria bacterium | reverse complement strand
ACCGCGAGATGGCCCGGGTGCACCGCGAGATCACCGAGCGCATCCGCATCATCCGCCGGCTCGACTTCACCAAGGCTGCGCGCATCGAGGCCACCTACGACGAGCACGCCGGCATCCTGCGCGCCATCACCCGGCGCCGCGGCGACGAGGCCCAACGCCTGCTGCGCGCCCACATCGAGCAAAGCAAACTCGAAGTCCGGCACATCACGCTCGACATGCTGTACCGGGCGCGGCGCCAGGCTTGACTGGGCGGGTGGGGTTGGGGTGAGACGCCGCGATCAGACGGATGCGCGACGCGCTTGACGCTTGTATCCCAAGGGATACAATCCACAGATGCGCGTGTAGGTACAGGTCACTGAGGTCTACCGGGACTGGATCAACTCGCCCAGGGACCGCACCAGCCGTGCGCGCATCCAAGTGATGCGTTGATCGTTGGGTTCACGGAAACCCTGGGCAGCATCGCGCGCTTGCTGGCGGCGTCTCAGAACTGAAGTTGGATTTCGGCCCCGGTTATCGCGTTGACGACACCGAGCGTGATGGGGTCGTGGTGATACTGCTGGCGGGTGGCGTCAAGTCGTCGCAGCAAAAGGACATCAAAACGGCTATTTCCTTGGCAAAAGGTCTTTTGGAGAAATAACTCATGGCGACAACACAACCCATTGTCAAGAAGCGCACCGCTGCAAAGACCCAAACCGTCGAATACGACGTGTCGGAGCCGTTGCGCACACCAGCCGAAATGGCGGCTTACCTTGACGCCTGGTTTACAGATGCGCCGGAAGATGTTTCGGGCATTGCGCGTGCACTGGGTGATATTGCGCGGGCCAAAGGGATGACCCAGGTTGCCAAGGACGCAGGCCTGAGCCGCGAAAGCTTGTACAAAGCGCTGGGTGAGCATGGCAATCCAAGTTTCGCCACGGTGCTGAAGGTTGCAAAAGCACTTGGCGTCAGGCTGAACGCGCAGCCCGCCTGAACGCCGATTTCGGGCAGTCCTCAAAACGGCGTCGAACCAGCCAAGCTTGCTGTTTGCTGGTTGCCGTTGCAAGCAGCACCATTGCCACATGAACACCGCCGCCAGGCACTGGGTCGCCATACAAAACAATCCGCGGCATTGGCGGCGCTCCGAGCTTCACACCATGGCCACATCACCCCACCACCCCACCACCCGACTGCCCCATCGCCAACGCATGGGGTCAGCCCCGCTGCAATGGCTTGTGTTCGCCACAGCCGTACACGCCAGCAAAGCCTCATGCCTGTTCAGGGCCGCCCATGACACCCACCACGCCTGAGCTTGCCCGCCCCGGCGCGCTGCGCAGTATCAAAGACCTGCCCAGCCCCAGCGGCTTGCCGCTGCTGGGCAACCTGCTGCAGGTCAAACCCACCCGCTTCCATCTGCAACTCGAGCAGTGGTGCCGCGAGCTGGGGCCGTATTTCCAGCTGCGGCTGGGGCGGATACGCATCCTGGTGGTGGCCGACCATGCGGTGGTGGCCACGGTGCTGCGTGACCGGCCGGACGGCTTTCGCCGTTCGATCCGGCTGGAACAAATCGGCACCGAGATGGGCTTGCTGCCGGGTGTGTTCGGCGCCAATGGCGACACCTGGCGGGCGCAGCGCCGCATGGTGATGGCGGGGTTCGATCCGGCGCATGTGCGCGGCTACTTTCCGGCCATGCTGCGGGTGGCGGGGCGGCTGCATGGCCGGTGGCAGCAGGCGGCAGCGCAGCGCACCGAGATCGACCTGCAGGCCGACCTGATGCGCTTCACCGTCGATGCGATCGCCGGCCTGGCCTTTGGTGCGGATGTGAACACGCTGCAGTCTGACGAAGACGTGATCCAGCGGCACCTCGACAAGATCTTCCCGGCCCTGGCGCGCCGCCTGCTGGCACCGATCCCGCTCTGGCGGGTCTGGCGCTCGGCGGCCGACCGCGCACTCGACCGCAGCGTGGTCGAGGTCAAGGCGGCGGTGGACGGCTTCATCGCCCAGGCCCGGGCTCAGATGCAGGCCGACCCGGCCCTGCGCGAGCAGCCCAAGAACCTGCTGCAGGCGATGATCGTCGCCGCTGAGCAGCCCGGCAGCGGCATCACCGACGCGCAGGTGGCCGGCAATGTGCTGACCATGCTGCTCGCCGGCGAGGACACCACCGCCAACACCGTCGCCTGGATGATCCACCTGCTGTGGCGCAATCCGGCCGCACTGGCCC
>JANMXG010000162.1:0-18797 GCA_031394235.1 Betaproteobacteria bacterium | reverse complement strand
CCGCGCAGCTGGTTGTCGATGCGCCGGCTCTCGTGGCGCTCGGTGGCGATGATGCGCAGGCCACCCGCCGCCTTGACCTGGTCGTGCAGGCCTTGCCACTCGTCCTTGAGCTGCTGGATGCGGCTGATCTTGTCCGTCTCGGCGATCGATTCGTCGGCCTCGATCAGCTGGACTTGCTTCTCGACGTTACCGCCCAGCACGATGTCGGTGCCGCGACCCGCCATGTTAGTGGCGATGGTGACGACACCCGGCCGGCCGGCCTGGGCCACGATCTCGGCCTCTTTGGCGTGCTGTTTGGCGTTGAGCACGGCATGCGGCAGGTTGGCGGCGGTCAGCAGGCCCGAGATCAACTCGGAGTTCTCGATCGAGGTGGTGCCGACCAACGTGGGCTGACCGCGCTGGTGACAATCGCGAATGTCCTCGAGCACCGCGTTGTATTTCTCGCGGGCAGTCTTGTAGATCAGGTCCAGGTCGTCCTTGCGGATGGTCGGGCGGTTCGGCGGAATCACCACCGTCTCCAGGCCGTAGATTTCCTGGAACTCATAGGCCTCGGTGTCGGCCGTGCCCGTCATGCCGCCCAGCTTGGCGTACATCCGGAAGTAGTTCTGGAAGGTGATCGACGCCAGAGTCTGGTTTTCGCTCTGGATCTGCACGCCTTCTTTGGCTTCGACCGCCTGGTGCAGGCCGTCCGACCAGCGTCGGCCGGTCATCAGCCGGCCGGTGAACTCGTCAACGATGACGATCTCGGCGCCGTTCGAACCGTTTTGCACGACGTAGTGCTGGTCGCGGTGGTAGAGGTGGTTGGCCCGCAGTGCGGCGTAGACGTGGTGCATCAACGAGATGTTGGCGGCGTCATACAGGCTGGCGCCTTCGGCCAGCAATCCGGCCTCGGTCAGCAGTTGCTCGGCTTTCTCGTGACCCTCCTCGGTCAGCGTGACCTGGTGGCTTTTTTCATCGACCGTGAAGTCGCCGGCCTCGATCACGCCCTCGCCGGTGCGGGGATCGGCCTCGCCGATCTGCTTTTTGAGGCCGGGCACGACGCTGTTGATGCGCACGTACATCTCGGTGTGGTCTTCGGCCTGGCCGCTGATGATCAGCGGTGTCCGCGCCTCGTCGATCAGGATCGAATCGACCTCGTCGACGATGGCGAAGTTCAGCCCACGCTGCACCCGGTCGCGCAACTCATAGACCATGTTGTCGCGAAGGTAATCGAAGCCAAACTCGTTGTTGGTGCCGTAAGTGACGTCGGCGGCGTACGCGGCCTGTTTTTGCTCACGGTCCATACCGGGCACGTTGACACCCACGCTCAGGCCGAGAAAGGTATAAAGCCGGCCCATCCATTCGGCATCGCGTCGGGCCAGGTAGTCGTTGACGGTGACCACGTGCACGCCCTTGCCAGACAACGCATTGAGGTAGACCGGCAACGTGGCCATCAGGGTCTTGCCCTCGCCAGTGCGCATTTCGGCAATCTTGCCGTTGTGCAGCGTCATGCCACCGATGTACTGCACATCGAAGTGGCGCATCTTCAGGCTGCGCTTGCCGCCCTCGCGCACGGCGGCAAAGGCTTCGGGCAGCAAGTCGTCCAGCGTGGCCCCTTGGGCGATGCGCTGGCGGAACTCATCGGTCTTGGCGCGCAGCGCGTGGTCATCGAGTGCCTCGAACAGCGGCTCGAGCGCGTTGACCTGTTCGACTACGCGGCGATACTGTTTGAGTAGCCGGTCGTTGCGGCTGCCGAAAATCGAGGTGAGAAGCTTGGGCAACATGCGGCGTCAGGGGCTAGGAATTCGGATGGCGGCGGGGTGCAAACGGATTTGCGGCGGAGGTTTGCAGCGGAGAACGTCGGCGGCGGCTTGCAACAAGTATTCATCGGGCAGGTGCAAGACTGCCGATGCGACGAGGTGAGGCCAGTCATCCGCCACACAAGCCCCGCATGCATCGCGCAGGACCCTGGCTGCTGCATTGCCGCCAAGCCGAACCGCCGCCACTGCCGCCAGGTGCACACCGCATCACGCGTGCAAAGCCATCAAGTCTATCATCGGGCCTGCGACTTTCTGACCGGGCACAACCGCCGGCCCAGGCGCTGCCCACCATGCCGCCACCCATTGATCCCCGCGTCCGCGCACCCCTGCCCAGCCACACCCAGCCGATAGGCCAGGCACTGGCGCAGAGTGAACCGCTGGTCGCGCTGACACAACGCCTGCGCGCATCGCAAGACCGCCTGGATGCGGTGCTGCCGCTGCTGCCGCCCGCCATGAAGCCCCATGTCAAGGCCGGACCGATCGACGAAGCGGGCTGGACACTGCTGGCGACCAACAACGCCGTGTCTGCCAAGCTGCGTCAGATGTTGCCCGCATTGGAGGCCCACCTGCGCAGCCGCGGCATAGCCGGCCCACCCGTACGGGTAAAAATGCTGAGCCTGGACTGAGCCACCGACAGGTGGCGATGGCTGGCGAAAGCTCTGCCGCCCTGCAAGCCGACAAGCGCTTGAGCCCGCCTTGAGCCACCGACAGGTGGCGATGCCTGGCGAAGGCTCTGCCGGCCTGCAAGCCTGCAAGCGCTTGAGCCCGGCCAGGGTGCGGTGCACAACGGGGTGTCTGGTCTGGTGCCGGCTATCCGAATCGAACGGATCACCTACCGCTTACAAGGCGGTTGCTCTACCAAATGAGCTAAGCCGGCACAGGCACAAAATTCTAGGTCAACAACGACCAAAACATCGGCCAGAAAGCGCCGTCGAACCTATTTGACCCGCTTGAGCGCGGGCCGCCCACCGCCCGAAGGGGGGCTGGGTTCGGGAGGCACATCATCGACTGGCAGGCCGACCGGCAACGGCGTCACAGCGTCATCGCTGTCAGGCTCGGGCCTTCCGGCCAGGCGCAGACCGGTGCGTCCCGGCTCGGCAGGCGTGGCTGTCACCGCATCGGCTGACCCGGTGGGCACCGGAAACGCCATGCCCTGACCATTTTCACGTGCATAAATGGCCACCACATGGTCGATGGGCACGGCGATTTCGCGCGACACACCGCCGAAGCGCGCCTTGAATTCAACCAGATCGTTGCCCAGCCGCAAACCGCTGGTGGCCTCAAAGCCTACGTTGAGCACGATCTCGTTATTCTTGACGTATTCCATCGGCACCAACACCCCCGGCGTCACGTGCACCGCCAGGAAAGGCGTGAAGCCGTTGTCGGTGCACCATTCGTGCAGCGCGCGGATCAGGTACGGACGGGTGGATGTGCCCTGCTCATCCGGGGCGGCCGGTTTGCTCATGTTCAGGCCCTACTTGCGCATGACCTTTTCGGACGGCGTCAGTGCCTCGATGTAGGCCGGACGCGAGAAGATGCGTTCAGCGTACTTCAGCAGTGGCGCAGCATTCTTGGACAGGTCGATGCCGTAGTAGTCCAGGCGCCACAGCAGCGGGGCGATGGCCACATCGAGCATCGAGAAGTCATCGCCAAGCATGTACTTGTTCTTCAGGAAGATCGGCGCCAGCTGGGTCAGGCGCTCACGTATCTGCGAGCGTGCCTTTTCGAGCACCTTGTCGTTGGACTTGGTGCCGCTGCGGCCTTCGAGCAAGTTGACGTGGGCGAACAGTTCTTTCTCAAAATTGAACAGAAACAGCCGCACCCGGGCACGCGCCACCGGATCACCCGGCATCAGCTGAGGATGCGGAAATCGCTCATCGATGTACTCGTTGATGATGTGCGACTCATACAGGATCAGGTCCCGCTCGACCAGGATCGGCACCTCGTTGTACGGGTTCATCAGCGCGATGTCTTCGGGCTTGGCGAACAGATCGACATCACGGATCTCGAAGTCCATGCCTTTCTCGAACAGCACAAAACGGCAGCGGTGCGAGTAGGGACAGGTGGTTCCGGAATAAAGCACCATCATGGTGGTGGTCTCCTAAGTGAGCAGGTCGATCGGCGTGTAGCCAATACAGGGCACAAAAGCAAATGCGCGCAGCGGGCCTGGGTCGGCGGCCACTGCGCGCGTGGCCCGGCGAGGCTGCCGCGCCTGATGGCGGTCGTTACTTGATGTCTTTCCAGTACACGGCGTTCATGCGCCAGGCGATCAGCGTGAAGATGCCCAGGAACAGCAGCACCCAGACGCCCAGACGCACTCGTTGGTTTTGCGCCGGCTCACCCATCCACTGCAGGTACGCCACCAGATCGGCCATGGCCAGGTCATAGTCAGCCTTGTTCAGGCTGCCGGGCTTGCTGAGCTCAAAACCCTTGAACACATGCGTCACCTTGGCGGGATCGTGCGGGTCTTTTTCTTCGGCAAAAATCGCCCTTTGCTCACCCTGCAGTTCCCACAGCACATGGGGCATGGCGACCGCGGAGTAGACAACGTTGTTCCAGCCCGTGGGCCGAGTCTCGTCGCGGTAGAAACCGCGCATGTAGGTGTAGAGGTAATCTGCGCCGCTGCCGTTTTCGCCGGCACGCGATCTCGCAATCACGCTGAGGTCAGGCGGTTGGGCACCAAACCAGGCTTTTGCATCTTTCGGCGCCATCGATACGGTCATCAGATCACCAACCTTCTCGCCAGCAAACAGCAGGTTCTTCTTGATCTGGTCGTCGCTCAGGTCAATGTCATGCATGCGGTTGTAGCGCATGTAAGCCGCGGAATGGCAGTTAAGGCAGTAGTTGACGAAGATCTTGGCGCCGTTTTGCAGCGCCGCGATGTCGCTGACCCGGTCCTTCGGAAACTTATCCCAGGCCGGTCCGGCCTCGTTGGCCAGCGCGTTCGTCCACAGACCGGCAAACAGTGCAATGGCTGCCAGCAGGCTTGCTAGGGTTCTTTTCATGGTCGGGTGCTCCTGCTTCAATGGGCCGCGAACGTGACGCGGTCAGGCGCCGGCTTGAAGGTGCCGATGGTGCTCCACCAGGGCATCAGCAGGAAGAAGCCAAAGTAGAAGAACGTACCGATCTGGGCAATCAGGGTTCCGCTCGCCGACGGCGGTTGGATGCCGAGGTAGCCCAGCACGAAGAAGAAAGCCACAAACAAGCCGTACAGCCCCTTGTGCCAGGTCGGGCGGTAGCGAATCGACTTGACCGGACTGTTGTCGAGCCAGGGCAGGAAGAAAAGGATGATCACGGCACCGCCCATCACCACCACACCCCAGAACTTGGCATCGAAGACTTTGAGCAGAGTGATGGCAACCAGCACGCCCACCGCAATCGCTATCCTCGCCCGGCCTTTGAGCGACAGCATCGAGATCAGGCCGGCCAGGCCAACTGCGCCGCACAGCCAGTTGACCATCGGGTCGGTAGTGGCGCGCAACATCGAGTAGTACGGCGTGAAATACCAGACCGGAGCAATGTGCGCCGGGGTCTTGAGCGGATCGGCCGGGATGAAGTTGTTGTATTCCAGGAAGTAGCCACCCAGCTCAGGGCCAAAGAAGATGATGGCGCAAAACACCATCAGGAACACGCCGATACCAAAGACGTCGTGCACCGAGTAGTACGGGTGGAATGCGATGCCGTCGAGTGGGATGCCGGTCTTTGGGTCCTTCTTGGCCTTGATCTCCACGCCGTCCGGGTTGTTCGAGCCCACCTCGTGCAGCGCAATGATGTGCGCCACCACCAGGCCCAGCAGCACCAGCGGCACCGCGATGACGTGGAAGCTGAAGAAGCGGTTCAGCGTGGCGTCGCCCACCACGTAGTCGCCGCGGATCAGCAGCGCCAGGTCCGGGCCGATGAAAGGCACGGCAGCAAACAGGTTGACGATCACCTGGGCGCCCCAGTAGCTCATCTGGCCCCAGGGCAGCAGGTAGCCCATGAAAGCCTCGGCCATCAGGCACAAGAAGATGGCGCAGCCAAACACCCATACCAACTCACGCGGCTTGCGGTAGCTGCCGTAGATCAGACCGCGGTACATGTGCAGGTAGACGACGACAAAAAACGCAGAGGCGCCGGTGGAGTGCATGTAGCGGATCAGCCAGCCCCAGGGCACGTCGCGCATGATGTACTCGACCGAGGCAAAGGCCAGTGCCGCGTCGGGCTTGTAGTGCATCACCAGGAAGATGCCGGTGACGATCTGGATCACCAGCACCAGCAGCGACAACGCGCCGAAAAAGTAAAAGAAGTTCAGGTTCTTCGGAGCGTAATACTCCGACATGTGCTCCTTGAACATCTTGGACGCTGGGAAGCGGTTGTCCACCCAAGTCATCAACTTCACGCCCGCGGGCGCATCGGCCGGAGCCGTCTTGAAATCTGCCATGTCTTCTTGACCTCAATACTGGGCAATGCGGGAATAACGCGCTCAGGCCTTCTTGTCCTCGCCGATCAGCAGGCGCGAATCGGAGAGGTAGACGTGCGGCGGCACTTCAAGGTTGTCCGGCGCAGGCTTGTTCTTGAAAACCCGGCCGGCCATGTCAAAGGTCGAGCCATGGCACGGGCAGAGAAAACCCCCTTGCCAGTCGTCGGGCAAGGAAGGCTGGGCGCCCGGCGTGAACTTTTCGCTCGGCGAACAGCCCAGGTGCGAGCAGATGCCCACAGCGACCAAGAATTCAGGCTTGATCGACCGGTACTCATTGCGGGCATAGGCCGGCGTCAGTTCGTCCGCCTTGCGGACCGAGTTCGGGTCAGCCAGTTGCGGGTCGAGCTTTTTCAAGCCATCGAGCTGCTCTTTGGTGCGACGCACGATCCACACCGGCTTGCCGCGCCATTCCACCGTCATCTTCTCGCCTGGCTTGAGGCTGCCGATGTCGGCCTCGACCGCCGCACCGGCGGCCTTGGCGCGCTCGGACGGTGTGATGCTGCTGATGAAAGGCACAGCGACCGCAATGCCGCCGAGGGCGCTGGCACCGGCCGTGATCGCCACCCAGGTGCGTCGGCTTGGGTCGACGGGGCTGTCACTCATGGGAATCCTCTTGAAGTGAGCCCTGCGCGGGCTGCAGATGATGTCAGGGTCAACCCGGCATTCTAGCGGACGGCATTTACCCTCCCGGCTACGGGCTGCTGCCGATTGACGACCGACAGGTCACTCCGATACTGCCAACGCCGCAGTTTGCCGGCCGTTTTTTGAACAAACCAGGAGAAAAACATGAGTTTTGGCAGCGAATTTAAAGAATTTGCCATGAAAGGCAACGTCATCGACCTCGCCGTGGGTGTGATCATCGGTAGCGCTTTTGGCAAGATTGTCGACTCGATGGTCAAAGATCTGATCATGCCGCTGGTCAACCTGATCACCGGCGGGCAGATCGACTACTCGAACAAGTACTGGGTGCTGTCGGGCAAGGTACCCGACGGTGCCTCGTTGATAGAGGCGCAAAAGCTTGGCAATGTCTTTGCCTACGGCAATTTCATCACCGTTGCTATCAATTTCATCATCTTGGCCCTGGTCATCTTCATGATGATCCGCCAAGTCAACAAGATGAAGCGCGCCGAGCCTGCCCCGGCGCCGGCCGCGCCTGCGCCCACGCCCGAAGACGTCGTGCTGCTGCGCGAGATCCGCGACGCGCTGAACCGGCGCTGACCGGCACCCGTCCGCCTGCAGCGGGAAGTGGCAGGCGGATGCGGCGTGGCATTCAAGTCGGGGGCGGGCGTGCCGATATGCCAGTGGTGAAGAGGTAAAAGGCGAGCGCGCGGCGGGTCCAATCCGGGTCGCCGGCGCACCGCACGACCATGGACCAGACCCTGCCCCCGCGACTGCCCGCCAACCTGGAAAGCGCCGTTCAACGGGTGCGCATGGCGGCGCGCACGGCGGCCGAGCACACGGTTGACAGCCTGGGTCTGGCTGCGCTGGGCACCAACAGCGTGCTGCAGCGCGACGCCTTGCTTGGCGCGCAGTATGAGCTCAACCGCAAGCTGGCCATCTTTGCGCTGACCTTCAACGAGACGCTCGATACCGATGTAGCGCGCCAGGTCGGCTCGCTGACACCCAGCACCGGACCGGCAGTCACACCCGACAGCCTGGTGGCGAGCTGGGAATCGCTGACGTTGATGGACGACCATGAGGTCGAGATCCACATCTCGGCCGACCGGTTTGCACTCGAAATTTCACACGCCTGCGAATGGGAGATCCGGGAGCTGGATACCTACATGGCCACCTTGATGGGTCTGGACGCGGCCGAGCACGACCGCAACCCGCTGCGCGCGGAGGTGGTGGGCCAGGCGATGATCCGGGCCATCGAGTCGGTGTCCGACCGGCCTGAGGTGCGCAAGGTGCTGAGCACCGAAATCGGCCGCTCGCTGGCCCACGCCATGCGCCAGACCTATGGCGACGTGGTGGCGGACATGCGCCATGCCGGGGTGCGTCCGGTCGGGCGGGCCGTGCGCAACGGGTCACCGCGGGGGCAGTCCGTCCACGGCGCGCTTGCCGCCAATACCGGTCAGGGCGGCCTGGGTGGCGCCGTTGTGTCCGCGCACGGCCGGCTGTCGGCACCCTCCCAGCACGCCGGGCATGCTGGCCCAAGTGCCCAAGGCTTCGGGCCTGGCGCCCGCGGCGGTTTTGTGCCGTCCGCGCTCGGCCATGCCGGCCACGGTGGCGCCAGCCTGGGGCGGGTCGACGGCGAGATGATGAGCTTGATCCGTCGCCTGGCTCAAGGCGGCGCGGCGGCGGTTGGCGCCGGCCACACTGGACCCAGCGATCACGGCGGCCACGGCGATCACGGCGGCCACGGCGGCAGTGGCGGTTACGGCGGTTGCGGCGGCTATGGCGGTTACGGCGGTTACGGCGGACATGGCCGGGGCGATGCCTTCGGCTCCAGCCAGGGCAACCCCGCCGACGGTTGGGGCGGCATGCAGGGCGGCATGGGCAGCGGATTCGGCAACCTGGCCGGCCATGCTGCACCGGGCGCTGCCTGGACGGCCGCACCGAACCTGATCGTCGCCCACCGCGACGAGTTGCGACAAGCCGCTACCGGCGCACTCGACCACATGGTGATCGATGTGATCGCCAGCCTGTTCGACCAGATCCTGTCAGACGCCAAGGTGCCGCCGCAGGTGGCGCGCCACATCGCCCGGCTGCAGTTGCCGGTGTTGCGGGCCGCGCTGGGTGACAACAGCTTCTTTTCGTCGCGCCGCCACCCGGTACGGCGCTTCATCAACCGCATCGCGTCACTGGGCACGGCAGTCGACGATTTCGAGGGTGCCGAAGGCCGCGCCTTGCTCGACCGCGTGGCCGGGTTGGTGCAGGAGGTGGTGGACGGTGACTTCGAGCAGATCGAGGTCTACGAGCAGAAGTTGCAGGCACTTGAAGCCTTCATCGCCGGCCAGGGCAGCGACCGGGTCAAGGCGATGGGCAATGCCGATGTGCTGTTGGGCCGCAAGGAAGACCTGCTGCGGGTGCAGCAGCGCTTTTCGGTCGAGCTCGACGGCGCGCTGCAGGGCCTGCCCGTGCCGGACTACCTGCGCGACTTCTTGTCCACGCATTGGAGCCGGGCAATTGCCAGCGCAGCGCACGACGGCGCTGAGCCCGCCCTGGTTCAGCGCCTGCGAGACGCCGGGCGCGAACTGGTGATGAGCGTGCAGCCGAAGGGCACGCCGGCGCAACGGCAGGTTTTTTTGCGCAAGCTGCCGCAGTTGATGAAGGACCTGCACCTGGGGCTCGACCGCATCGGCTGCCCCGAAGCCGACCGCCACGCCTTTTTTGGCCAGCTGCTACCGGCCCATGCCGAATCGCTGAAGGGCCAGCCGCTCAGCACGCTGGAGCACAACCTGCTGGAGCGTCGGCTGGACGGCGCGCTGGCCACGCCAGTGCCCCAGGCGGCGGACCTGCCGGTCACCAGCCCGGCCCAGGCCGCCACCTTGCAGGCGCTGGCCGGCCAGGTTGTGTTCACACCGGCTGAGGCGCGGGCCGTGGGCCTGATCGACGACGCTGCGGTGGACTGGTCGCAAGCGGTGGACATCGACCTGAGCGCGGAATCTGAAGTCACCGCGACCGACATCGACATCGCCGGCCTGCCGACGCCCGAGCCGGTCGAACCCACCCGCGGCAAGTCGCTGGCCCAGCATGTGCAAATCGGCTTTGCCTACGAGATGCTGCTGCAGGGCGATTGGCAGCAGGTGCGGCTGTCGCATGTCAGCCCGGGGCGCAGCTTTTTTGTCTTCACGCATGGCGCCAAACAGCGCGGCGCGCTGTCGATGACCCACCGCATGCTGGTCAAGCTGTGCCAGGGCGGCCGCCTGCGGGCGCTGGAAGCCGCCTACCTGCTGGAGCGCGCAACGGCGCGGGCGCGGCGGCAGTTGGCGAGCCTGTCGCCCAAGAAAAAATAGCCGGGCCGGCCCGGGGCCACCGGCTCAAGGCCGGGTCACGCCCGCGCCAGCCGGCGTGCCATGCGCAACGCTGCGATCAGGCTGCTCGGGTCGGCGCGGCCAGTGCCGGCAATGTCGAACGCCGTGCCGTGGTCCGGGCTGGTGCGCACAAACGGCAGCCCCAGCGTGACATTGACGCCCTGCTCCACACCCAGGTACTTGACGGGGATCAGGCCGTGGTCGTGCGTCATGGCCACCACACAATCGAACTCACCCGGATGCGCCACCGTATTGCGCGCCCGCATGAAGACGGTGTCGGGCGCAAACGGCCCGCGGGCGTCGATGCCCTCGGCCCGTGCCGCGGCCACGGCGGGCGCGATGAAGCGAATCTCCTCGTCGCCAAACAGGCCACCCTCTCCGGCATGCGGGTTCAGCCCCGCCACCCCGATGCGCGGCGCCAACTGGCCCCAGGCGGCTGCCGCGCGGTGGGCGATACGCAGGGTCTGCAGCACGGCATCGAAGTCCAGCGCATCGATGGCCCGCCGCAGCGACAGATGGATCGTCACCAGCACCACCCGCAGCTCGTCATTGGCCAGCATCATGCGCACCGGCACGCCGCCGGCCGCCGCCTGCAACATCTCGGTGTGGCCGGGATAGGGCACGCCGGCGGCTGCCAGCGCCTCCTTGTTCACCGGCGCGGTGACGATGGCGCGCAACTCGCCAAGCAGCGCCAACCTGGCGGCGGCGTCGATGCACAGCGCTGCCGCGCGGCCTGCGGCGGCATGCACCTGGCCCATGGCCAGGCTGGCCAGGTCCACACCCAGGTCGCTCAGCCCGGGCGGTTGCCAGACCACCAGGCAGTCGGGCGGCGCCAAGGTGGCATCCGCCGGGTGGTCCACCTGCACCACCGGCAGTTGCAGGCCGCATTGCGCCACGGCGCGCCGCATCACACCCACATCGGCCAGCAACAGCGCCGCGCCAGTCGCGCCCGCCGCCACCGCACGGGCCAAGGTTTCGGGGCCGATACCGGCTGGGTCGCCCATGGTCAATGCCAGCAGGCCAGCGCCCGGGGGTGCCGCGGCGTGCAGGCTGGCTTGTTGCGCTGCCCGCGCCGTTGATGGGTCGAACATCGGTGTCGGACCGGCGGTCATGCGGGGTTGTCGATCTCGATGAAGCGGTGCTGCAAGCCAAAGCGGGTTGCCAGATACGCTCCCAGCGCAGGTGCGCCATAACGCTCGGTGGCGTGGTGGCCGCAGGCCAGGAAGGCCACGCCGGTCTCGCGGGCGATGTGGGCCTGGGGCTCCGAGACCTCACCGGTGAGGTAAGCATCGGCGCCGGCGGCGATCGCCGCCTCGAACATGCCCTGCGCACCGCCGCTGCACCAGGCCACGCGGCGCAAGGGCCGGCCGTCACCGGGCAGCAGCAACGGCGTGCGGCCCAGCGCCAGGCCGACGCGCGCCGCCAGCGCCGTGGCGTCGGCCCTGCCGGGCGCGCCAGACAAGCCGGCCGCGTCGCCGATGAACCCGATGTCCTGGTTGCCAAAACGGGCATCAGCATGCAGGCCCAGTTGCAGGCCCAGCTGGGCGTTGTTGCCCCACTCGGCGTGCGCGTCCAGCGGCAGGTGGTAGGCAAACAGGCTGATACCGTGGGCCAGCAATGGCGCCAGACGCTGACGCATCCAGCCAGTGATACGGCCGTCCTGGCCACGCCAGAACAGGCCGTGGTGCACCAGGATGGCATCGGCCCGGTCGGCGACCGCGGCCTCGATCAGCGCCAGGCTGGCCGTGACGCCGGAAACCACACGCCCGACCTCGGCACGGCCCTCGACCTGCAGGCCGTTCGGCCCATAATCCTTGAACCGGTCCACCGCCAGCACAGCCGCCAGGTGCGATTCGATCTCTCCGCGCTGGGCCATCCTGCCCGCCTTTCTGATTGCACTGCACACGCCCTCGATGCGAAGACTCTGGCTGATTTTCTCCCAGGCGGCCACGGTCGCTCTGGCCTGCCTGTTTGTGGTGGCCACGCTCAAGCCGCAATGGCTGACGCAGGGCGGCCAGCCGCTGGCCACGGTGATGTCCCAGGTCGTGTCCTTGCGCACCGCCGGCCCTGCGGCGTCCGGCGGGGCCGGCAGCTATCCCGCTGGCGCGTCCGGCAGCCTGGCGGACGCTGCCAGCCTGGCGGCGCCGTCGGTGGTCAGCGTCACTGCCAGCAAGGCGCGGGTGCGCAATCCGCACGCCGATGTGCCGGGCCTGGGCCCGTTTTTCGACGGCAGTGACAGCAGCCAGGTCGGCATTGGCTCGGCCGTGATCGTCTCGCCCGAGGGTATTCTGCTGACCAACAACCATGTGGTCGAGCAGGCCGACGAGATCGACGTGCGCCTGGCCGACGGCCGCGAGGCGCGGGCCCAGGTGGTTGGCACCGATCCCGAAACCGACCTCGCGGTGCTGCGCATCACGCTGGACAAGCTGCCAGCCATCACGCTGGGGAGATCGCAGGACCTGCGGGTGGGCGACGCGCTGCTGGCCATCGGCAACCCATTCAACGTGGGCCAGACCGTCACCGCCGGCATCGTCAGCGCGCTGGGCCGCACGGGGTTGCAGTTGTCCACCTTCGAGAGCTTCATCCAGACCGACGCGGCGATCAATCCCGGCAACTCAGGCGGGGCATTGGTGGATGTGCGGGGCCATCTGGTGGGCATCAACACCGCGATCTACTCGCGAACCGGCGGCAGCAACGGCATCGGCTTTGCGGTGCCGGTCGATGTGGCGCAGC
This sequence comes from Betaproteobacteria bacterium, assembly GCA_031394235.1. GTDB lineage: Bacteria > Pseudomonadota > Gammaproteobacteria > Burkholderiales > Burkholderiaceae_C > Pseudaquabacterium. Next base: position 5,829 of record JANMXG010000162.1, on the reverse strand, counting down.
GGGTGATGGAAGGCCTGTTGCGCGACGGGGTGGTGCGGCGCGGCTGGATTGGCGTCGAACCGCGTGAACTGACACCGGAGTTTGTCGACAGCTTCAAGCTGCCGATCAAGCAAGGTGTGCTGATCACCGGCGTGCTGCAGGACGGACCCGCCAGCAAGGGCGGCATCCGGCCGGGCGATGTGGTGGTGGCGGTGGCCGGTCAACCCGTGACCAGCGTGGCGCAGTTGCTCAACAGCGTGGCAGCGTTGCCGCCGGGCCAGCCGGCCAAGCTGGCAGTGCAGCGGGGCACGCAAACGCTGGACCTGACCGTGGCGGTGATCCAGCGCAAGCCACCGCCGGCCCGGCGCCCGCCGTAACCCCTCAGATTTCAGCGGCCTTGGCGGCGTCGGGCGCCTGGGTGTGCTTGATGAAGATCTGGGCGGCCCAGATGCCCACCTCGTAGAGCAGGCACATCGGGATCGCCAGCGACAGTTGCGACACCACATCGGGCGGCGTGATGATGGCCGCAACAATGAACGCCACCACGACGAAGTAGCCGCGCCACTCCTTGAGCTTGGCCACCGTCACCAGCCCCATGCGGGCCAGCACCACCACCGCCACCGGCACCTCAAAGGTAGCGCCGAACGCAATGAACATGGTGAGCACAAAGCTCAGGTAGGCCTCGATATCCGGCGCGGCGGTGATGCTTTTGGGCGCAAAGCTCTGGATAAAGGCAAACACCTGGCCAAACACGAAGTAGTAACAAAACGCCACGCCCGAAACAAACAGCAGCGTGCTCGAGATCACCAGCGGCAGAACCAGCTTTTTCTCGTGGCTGTACAGGCCGGGCGCCACAAAAGCCCATACCTGGTAAAGCACCACCGGCAGCGCAACCAGAAACGACGCCATCAGCGTGATCTTGAGCGGCACGATGAACGGCGAGATCACGTTGGTGGCGATCAGCGTCGTGCCCTTGGGCAAGTGCGCCACCAGCGGGGCGGCCAGCATGTCGTACAGGCCGGCAGGGCCAGGCCAGAGGCAGAGCGCACCAAAAACCACCGCCACGGCAATCAGCGCCCGTACCAGCCGGTCGCGCAACTCGATCAGGTGCGAGACAAAGGGTTGCTCGGTGCCTTCGAGCTCGTCTTTAGCGTCGGCCATGGACAGTGCTTTTCGGGTTCGGGTCGGCGATCAAGCGGCGTTGCCCTTGGGCCGGTGACGCGCCACGCGGGCCGCACCCGACTGCACCTGCCCGCGCAGACCGGTGCGCTGCTTAAACCAGCGCGGTAGCGCACTGCGCTTGAGCCGCCAGTGCTTGTTGGGCCGTTTGTACTGCGGCGGCGGCGGCTGCCAGACAGCGCCGGCCGAGTCGCCGGACAGGTTGCCAGAAATCACGCCCTGCATGTCATTGAAAGCGCCGCCCACGGCCTGGTGGGCATCGTTGACCTCGCGCGAGACGGTCTGTTCGACATCCCGCGCAGCGGTTTCGAACTGGGCCTTCATCTTCTGCAGTTCTTCCAACTCGATCGTGCGGTTGACCTCGGCCTTGACATCGGCCACGTAGCGCCGCGCCTTGCCCATCAGCGTGCCCACGGTACGGGCCACACGCGGCAGTTTTTCAGGCCCGATGACGATCAGCGCCACGGCGCCGATCAACGCGATCTTGTCAAAACCGAAATCGATCATGCGGACAGGGCCTCAGGCTGCGGCACGGTGGCACCACCCGGTGCAGCCATCGCCCGCCAAGCCAGGTGCAGGTTCAAGGCTTGGTCTTGGCTTCAACGTCGATGGTGTTGCCATCGGCCGTCTTTTGCGCCGTGCTGACCTGCTGCGGCGGTGTGCCGGGCGTGGCGTCGGCCGCGCTGCTGCCATCCTTGACCCCATCCTTGAAGCCCTTGACGGCGCCCCCAAGATCAGCGCCCACGTTTTTGAGCTTCTTGGTGCCGAAGATCAGCACCACCACGACCAGCACGATCAGCCAGTGCCAGATGCTGAATGAACCCATGACGAACTCCTGAAGACCAGACAAGTGGAAGCCCTGATTCTAGGGCAGGCCCCTGCGTCGGCTCATTGCCGGGGCTTGAGGCCCGAACTGGCCCCGGGCGCATGGCAGGCTTGCGGTCAGCCCTTTGCCCAGGGCCTCGGGCCACCCATCACATGCAGGTGCAGGTGCTGCACCTCCTGGCGGCCGTCGTGGCCGGTGTTGAGCACATGGCGGTAACCATTGGTCACACCCAGATCCCGCATCAGCTGCGGGCTGATCGCCATCATCTTGCCCAGCAGGGCTTGGTGCTCGGCCGTGACATCGACCATGCTGGTGATGTGCAGCTTGGGCACGATCAGGATGTGCACCGGCGCCCAGGGCGCGATGTCATGAAACACAAGCACATCATCGTCCTCGAAGACCTTGCGGGACGGGATCTGGCCGGCGACGATCTTGCAAAACAGGCAGTGGGGGTCGGTGTGCATGGTGGGAGACGGGCTGTTCAGTGCGGAAATCAGGCCGGCATGGGCCGGCGGTCGTTGAGCGCCAGCCAGCCACGCAGCACGCGGTAGAGGAACCACAGCGAGATCACGCCCCAGGCAATCCAGCCGGGCGCGATCAGCAGCAGCCACAGCGGCGCGGTCACGGCGTAGGCAATGGCAGCAAACACCACGCTGCGGATACGCCAGCGAAAGTGTGATTCCTGCCACGAGCCTTGCGCGTCGCCGCGCTTGAACAGGTCCAGCCCAAAGGCCACCAACAGCAACAACACGCTGCCTTGCGCGCCCGGCAGCACCGCCCCCACCGCGACGATGGCGTGCAGCGCATAACTGATGTGGCCCACAAGGCGCAACGAGGCTTCGGTGGCCGTGTCCAGCACCACGATGTTTGGCGGTCGATCGTCCATCATTTGCTCTCCTGGTCGCGCCGCACAGCCTTGCGCAACGCAAATTCTTCCAGCCCCGACAGGCCCTCGCGCCGGGCCAACTCGGCCAGCACATCGGCCGGACGCAGCCCGAAATGCGCCAGCGCGATCATCGAATGAAACCACAGGTCGGCCACCTCGTAGACGATCTTGTCCGGCAGGCCGTCCTTGGCCGCCATCACGGTCTCGGTGGCTTCTTCACCGACCTTCTTGAGAATCGCGTCGGTGCCCTTGGCAAACAGCCGGGCAATGTAGCTCTTGTCCGGGTCGCCGCCGTTGGCGGGTTTGCGGGATTCGATGAGGTCGGCCAGCTTGGCCAGCAGGTCCTGCGACAGCGCGCCAGATGCCGGCGCTGCGGCGTCCTGCAAAGGCGGGATCGGATCGGGTAGCGTCATTTTTTGTAGATCTGTTCGGGGTCTTCCAGCACCGGATCGACCGCCCGCCACTGACCGCCCTCCAACCGCCGGTAAAAGCAGCTGTGGCGGCCGGTGTGGCAGGCGATGCCCGGCGCAGGGCCCAGTTGGCTGACCTTGAGCAGCACCACGTCGGCATCGCAGTCGACCCGGATCTCGTGCACCTGCTGGAAGTGCCCGCTTTCTTCGCCCTTGTGCCACAGCCGCTGGCGCGACCGGCTCCAGTACACCGCCTGGCCCCGCGACAGGGTCAGTGCCAGCGCTTCGCGGTTCATCCAGGCGAACATCAGCACATCGCCGCTTTCAGCCTCCTGCGCGATCACCGGCACCAAGCCGCCCGGGTCCCAGCGAATTTCATCGATCCAGTCCATTCGGGCAGTGTAGCCAGCCCCAGCGTCAGGGCACCCTACGTCAGGTCAACCCGTCAAGGCGCGGCGCAGGTCGGCCCGGCATGGCGGCGTTCGGCGGCAAACCAGCGCAGCACCGGCAGCGTGCCCGGCAGCATCGGCACAACAGCCACCGGCAGCGTGGACCAGGCCATCTGCTGCTGCTCGCGCATCTCGAAGTCACCCGTCCAGTCAAACACCTTGCAAAAATGCAGGCGCACCCGGGCGTGCGGGTAGTCAAAAACCTCATGCTGCCAAGGGTGAACCGCACCGATCGTGATGCCCAGTTCCTCGTGCAACTCCCGCCGCAAGGCTTGGTCCAGCGTCTCACCGGGCTCGAACTTGCCGCCCGGAAACTCCCAGAAGCCGGCGTAAACCTTGCCCACGGGCCGGCTGGTCAGCAGGAAGCGGCCCTCCCTGCCGGCGGCGTCTCGCTCGATCAATACGCCCACGGCCACATCGGTCGTGGGCCGGTCGCCCCGCACCACGCCATCGACCGAGGTGATCTGCACGCCGGCGTCAGACACGGTCCAGCCCGTCGGGCGCGGGTGTTTCGGCGTTGTCGCGGGGCAGGGGCGTGTCGTCTGCGGCGGGGTCGCGCCCGGCCCAGTCCCGTGCAAACTGGTAGGCCACCCGGCCAGAGCGCGAGCCACGTTCCAGCGCCCACACCAGCGACGGCTGGCGGGCGGCCAGGATGGCGGCCGGCGTGGCGCCAAAGTGCTGCAACCACTGCGCCATGATGGCCAGGTATTCAGGCTGGCTGAACGGGTAGAAGCTGATCCACAGGCCAAAACGCTCGGACAGCGAGATCTTCTCCTCGATCACCTCGCCCGGGTGCACCTCACCGTCCTCGGTGTGGGTGTACGTCAGGTTGTCCTTCATGGCCTCGGGCAGCAGGTGGCGGCGGTTGCTGGTGGCGTAGATCAGCAGGTTGTCGCTGGCGGCCGAGATCGAACCGTCGAGGATTGACTTCAGGGCCTTGTAGCCCCGCTCACCGTCGTCGAAGCTCAAGTCGTCGCAGAACACGATAAAGCGCTCGGGTCGGTCGGCCACCAGGTCCACGAGATCGGGCAGGTCGATCAGGTCGGCCTTGTCAACCTCGATCAGGCGCAGGCCGCGGCCTGAAAACTCGTTCAGGCAGGCCTTGATCAGCGAGCTTTTACCGGTGCCGCGTGCGCCCGTCAGCAGCACGTTGTTGGCCGGCTGGCCAGCGACAAACTGGGCGGTGTTGCGCAGCAGACGGTCTTTTTGGCCGTCCACCTCTTTCAGGTCGGACAGCGCAATCGGCGCGACCTGGCGCACAGGCTGCAACCAGCCAGCGGGGCCGCGCTTGCGGTAGCGGAAGGCGACCGCGGCGTCCCAATCGGGTGCCGCCAGGGCCTGCGGCACCAGTGTTTCAAGGCGTTGCAACAGTCGGTCGGCCCGGGCCAACAAGGCGTCCAGCGGTGAGGATGTCATGGGGTCAGTCGGGTCAGCAATTCGGGCAGGTGTTCGGTGGGGCTGCGGCGAAACCCGGAGCGCGAAAAACGTTGCAGCCGGCCGATCACCAGCGCCGTCAAGCCAGAGGCCACGGCGTTGGCGACCTGTGACGGCGCGGTGGTGTCGGGTGGGCCGCTGGGCTGCAGCGGGCCGATCGGGCCAACCGGGTCGGTGGCCCCATGGGCCGGCCCGGCGGCGCGGCGCAGGCACTGGCGCAGCTGGCCCTCGACCCGGTCGAAAAACTGGTTCATGCGCAGGCTCAAGCGCTCGTGTTCAAACACCAGCGCATCGCCCACCATCAGCCGCACCATGCCGGGGTTTTTCTCGCCAAACTGCAGCAGCATCACGACGATGCGCTGGGCCTGCACGTTGCCGCCGGACTCGCGCTCGGTGATCTGGTTGACGAGCGTGAAGACGCTGGTTTCGATGAACTCGATCAGGCCTTCGAACATCTGCGCCTTGCTGGCGAAGTGGCGGTACAGCGCCGCCTCGCTGACCTCCAGCCGAGCCGCCAGTGCGGCCGTGGTGATGCGCTCGCTGCCCGGCTGCTCCAGCATCGCGGCCAGGGTCTGCAGGATCTGCACCCGGCGTTCTCCGTGCCGCGGCCGCTTGCGCTGTGCCGTGCCCGGCGCCCTGTCGATGGCCGGCTGCTCGGCGGGCGCC
>JANMXG010000161.1:0-16549 GCA_031394235.1 Betaproteobacteria bacterium | reverse complement strand
TTGGCCCTGATCATGGCCGCAGGCCTGGCCTGTAGCGCTGCGCTGTCGCAGGGCGTGACGCCCGGCGCGCCCCGCACTGCGGCGCCCGACGCCCTGCGTGCCGGCTTCGAGCGCGCGCGCCAGGTGGCCGCCGCTGACCTGTTCGACCGGCCGCTCTACCTGCAGTCGGTTGAAACCACCGGGCACATGCAAGGCGACGTCTACTCCCGCACCGACCTGCCGTATGCCGAGTTGCGCCAGGTGATGGTCAATGGCGGGGCCTGGTGCGGCGTGCTGATGCTTCACCTCAACATGCAGTACTGCCGGGCCTCGGGCGCGGCCGGCCGGGAGATGCTGGACGCCGGCATCGGCCGCAAGTTTGACCAGGCGCTGGACGATCTGTACTGGCTGCGCTTTGCCCTGACTGTTGCCCGTGCCGACGACGACTACCTGCAGGTGGCGCTGCAATCGCCCACAGGCCCGTTTGGCACCCACGACTACCGCATCGGGGTTGAGGCCGTGCCCGTGGCGGGCGGCGGCGCCCTGCTGCACCTCACCTATGCCTACGGCTACGGCAGCGCGGCACGCTGGGCGATGCAGGCCTACCTGGCAACGCTGGGCAGCGACAAGGTGGGCTTTTCGATCACCGGCCGGCAGCCTGACGGCAAGCCGGTGCGGGTGGGCGGCCTGCGCGGCGTGCTGGAGCGCAACACGCTGCGCTACCAGCTGGCAATCGAGGCGTATCTGGCCGCCCAGTCGCAGCCACCGGAGCGCCGGCAGGCGCAGCGCTTGCAGGACTGGTTCAGCGCCACGGAACGCTATGCACCCCAACTGCATGAAATCGACCGCGACGCTTACCTGGCGATGAAGCAGCGCCAGGCCGCGCGCCAGCTGTCCCAGGCACCGCCCGGCCGCAGCCCTTGACCGCCGTGCGCCGCCACCCGCGCCGGGGTAACCCTTTGAAAGCCCCCTGAATGGCCCGACGCAACCCGCTCACCGTCTGGAACCGCCTGATCGGCCGCAACCTGCAGACCCTCGCCCGCAGCAACCTGAAGGCGGGCGTGCGGGTCGCCAAGAAGGTGGTCCGGGCATCGGTCAAGCAGGCTTTGAAGGCGCCAGCCAAGGCGCCGCGGGCAGCGGCCGCCCGGTCGCCCGCCACGCGAGCTGCCAGCCGATCCACCGGCATGGCCGTGGGCGCCGTGGGCGCGCTGCTGGGTGCCGGTGGTGCGCGGCGGTATGCGCTGTACCGGCCGCCCGGCATCAACCGCGGCGAGCGCCTGCCGCTGCTGGTGATGCTGCACGGCTGCACCCAGGATGCGGCCGGCTTTGCGCGTTGCAGCGCCATGAACCGGCTGGCCCTGCGCGAGCGCTGCCTGGTGCTCTACCCCGAGCAGGACCGCCTGTCCAATGCCCAAGGCTGCTGGAACTGGTTCGACACCCGCCACGGCCGCGCTGCCGGCGAGGCTGGGTCGATCCTGCGGGTGATCGACCAAGTCATTGCGCAGCACCCGGTGGACGCCCGGCGCGTGGTGGTGGCGGGCCTGTCGGCCGGCGCCAGCCTGGCCGCGCTGCTGGCCATGCAGCACCCGGCCCGTTTTTGCGCGGTGATGATGCATTCCGGCGTGCCGCCCGGTGCGGCCGATTCCACGCTGTCGGCATTGCGGGCGATGCGCAGTGGCCGGCCCACGGCGCGTCTGGCGGCGCAGGCTCGGCAGCAGGCCACCACGGCAGCCCAGGCCGGTGCGCCCTGGCCGCCGCTGCTGGTGGTGCAGGGCAGCGCCGACAACGTGGTGTCCCCCGGCAATGGCGCGGCAGCAGCGCAGTTGTGGGCCAGTGCGGCCGACGCCATCGCCGGGCCGCCCCGCACGGTGCAGCGCGGCCAGCGCTACCCGATGACGGTGACCGACAGCCGCAGCACCGACGGCCGCACCGCCGTGACGCGCATCGAGGTTGCCGGCCTGGGCCACGGCTGGAGCGGCGGCGGCGCTGGCCAGCCGTTCAGCGACCCCCGGGGGCCGGACGCGTCGCGCCTGCTGTGGGCGTTTGCGTTGCGGCAGTTTGCGCCCCCGGCGCGGCGCTGAGCCCGGCCTTGCCGCCGGCGTTTGCATCGAGGCGCGAACCGGGGTTTGCGGTCGTATTTCCGCCGTCAGTGCGGCCACCCTGCACCGTGCCCGCCGGGTTCAGGTCCAAGCCCTGGCGCGAGCCGTAGGTGTTGGCAAACACCCAGGTGAACTCGGCGCCCAGCAAGAAGATCTGCGCCGAGTAATACACCCACACCAGCACCAGCACCAGCGAGCCGGCCGCGCCGAACGCGGTGGCAATGCCGCTGCGTCCGATGTACAGGCCGATCAACGCCTTGCCCAGCGAAAACAGCGTTGCCGTGACCAGCGCGCCAATGGCCACATCGCGCCATTGCAGCCGCACCCGCGGCATGATCTTGTAGATCAGCGCAAACACCACCGCCACCAAGCCGAAGCCGACCACCGCATTGACCCAGGCCGCCAGCACCAGCCAGCCACCGAACGCCGGACCCCACCAGCGCCCCAAGGTGTCCAGCGTGGCACTGAGCACCAGCGAGACCATCAGCAAGAAGCCGATCGCCAGGATCATGCCGAAGGACAGCAGGCGCGCCCGCAGCAGCGACATCCAGCCCGAGCTGCGCTTGCGCGCGGGCACCCGCCAGATGCGGTCCAGCGCGTCCTGCAACTCGCCAAACACCGTGGTGGCGCCCAGCAGCAGCAGCGCGACGCCCAGCACGGTGGCGGCGGTGCTTTGGGCCGGCTGGCGCACGCTGGTCAGCAGCGATTGCACCGCTTCGGCGCCGGCCGGGCCCATCAATGCGCTGAGCTGCGCCGCAATCTCGCCGCGGGCAGCCTGCTCGCCAAAGGCCAGGCCGGCCACCGCGATCACGATCAGCAGCAGCGGCGCCATCGAAAACATGGTGTAGTAGGCCAGCGCCGCGCCCATGCTGGGGCCGTAGTCGTCCAGCCAGGCGTTGAACACCTGGCCAGCCAGGCGCCAGAGCGCGGCGGGAGACAGGGGTTGCGACGGTGCCGCGACAAGGTGCTTTGCCTGGGGATCAGCTTCGCTGCAGCGCTGAGGGAGGGGGGGGGCGTCAATCATCCACCCAGCATAGGCCAGCACGCCGCAGCGCTCTGTCGGTTGGCGAACGCAGGGCCGCAGGCCGGCGCCTTCAATCGCCAATCGCCAATCGCCAAACGGCAATCGGCAATCGGCAGCCACGCCGGCAAACAGCCACCGACGTCGGCCGCAACGCCCGCCATCACCCCCCAGACGGGTGTCGATTCGGCACAACCCGGCGGCGCATCGGCCCGACGGGTTCACCTGCTGTTACAACGGAGTCCCTCGGCCCAGGCCGAGCGCTCAACCCCACCGTCACGCAACCCCCGGAGCAGCCCATGGCGATCACCGTCCCCTTCGATCTGGCCTACGAGTTTGAGGTCAACGCGCCCACCGCCGAGGTGTTCGCGGTGCTTGCCGACGTGCCCACTTCGGCCAGCCACTTTCCCAAGGTGTCCAAGCTGGTGGACCTGGGCAAGGGCGCCTACCGCTGGGAGATGGAGAAGGTGGGCACCGCCAAGCTCAACATCCAGACGATCTACGCGTCCAAATACGTCGTCGACAAGAAAAAGGGCACGGTGGTCTGGACGCCGGTGGCCGGCGAAGGCAATGCGTCGATCGGTGGCAGCTGGACCGTCACCGACAAGAAAAAGTACACCCACCTCGTGCTCAAGATCGCCGGTGAGCTGACCGTACCGCTGCCCGGCCTGATGAAAGCCCTGGTGGCGCCGTTTGCGATCAGCGAAAACGAGAAGCTGGTCGAGCAGTACATCGCCAACCTGTGCAAGGCCTTCGGCGGCGAGCACGGCGGCTGAGCCCGACGTCCGGCGACACAGGCAACCCGGCATCCGCAGTCCCGTGGCCAGGCCCCTGATCCTGTACGGCTGGACGCTGTCGTACTACACCGCCAAGGTGCGCAGCTACCTGCGCTACAAGCGCATCCCGTTCGACGACCGGCCGGTCGATCTGCTGACCCTGGCCTGGCGCATCCGGCGCAAGACCGGCGAGCTGGTGATGCCGGTGCTGGTGACACCCGACGGCGAGTGGCTGCAGGACTCCAGCGTCATCATCGACCAGCAAGACGCGCTGCATCCCGAGCCGTCGATCACGCCGCCGACGCCGGTGCAGTGTTTTGCGAGCTCGCTGATGGAGGCCTGGGGCGACGAGTGGTGGGTGCCGATCGCGATGCACACCCGCTGGTCCTTCGCTGAAAACCGCGCGCTGTTTGTGCGTGAGGCCGGGCAAAGCCTGTTGCCGGGCTTTCCGGTCTGGCTGCAAAGTGCCACCGCGGGCCGCATGGCCGACACGATGCGTGGCTACCTGGACGCGGTGGGCGTGCGGCCGGCGCAACTGCCGCGGCTGGACGCCTGGACCGGGCAGATGCTGGACCTGCTGGACGCCCACTTTGCGCAGCAGCCATTCCTGTTCGGCGCACGGCCCGGCCTGGGCGACTTTGGCCTGGCCGGCAGCATGATCGCCCACCTCGGGCGCGACCCCTGGCCGGCGCGCATGCTGATCGCGCCGCGTTCGCACCTGCAGGCCTGGATCGCCCGCATGGCCGATCCGGCAGCGCCACCACCCGGCCCGGGCTGGTTGCCAGGCGACGCCACCGCGCCCACGCTGGACGCCGTCATGCGCCTGCTGTTCCAGAGCTTCGTGCCGATGCTGGACGGCATCAACCAGCAGGTGCAGGCGCTGCTGCCCGGCCTGCCGGCGGGTCAGCCGCTGCCGCGCGCCCTTGCCGATGTGGAGATGCCCATGGGCGACGGCGTGTTCCGGCGTGCGGCCATCCCGTACACGCTGTGGATGGCGCAGCGCACGCTGGACCTGTTGGCCGCGATGCCGGCGGACGACCAGTGTCAGGTGCGGGACTGGCTGTCCCGGTTGGGCGGGGACGGGCTGCTGGCGCTCCAACTGCCGCGGCTGCGGCGGGTCGGGCTGCGGGTGGCGCCGGCATCCGTCTGACCGCGGGCTGGGCCGCAGCGGGCCGCGACCCGCGCGCCGGCATTGAACGCCGTATTCAAATTGGCGGCATGGCGCCGACCACAGCGCGTGCCACCATCGCGGCATGAACACCACAGCCACACCCCAAGTCACTCACCCACGCCAGGTCGAACGCCTGGTTGCCGGGCAGGCCACCAGCGACGGCGCCGGCGTCAAGCTGACGCGTGTGCTGACACAGGACCTGCAGCGCCGGCTCGACCCGTTTCTGATGCTCGACGCCTTCGGCTCGGACACGCCGGGCGACTACATCGCCGGCTTTCCCAGCCACCCGCACCGCGGCTTCGAGACCATCACCTACATGATCGCCGGGCGCATGCGGCACCGCGATTCGGCCGGCAACGAGGGCCTGCTGGACGACGGTGGCGTGCAGTGGATGACCGCCGGCCGCGGCGTGATCCACAGCGAGATGCCGGAGCAGGAAGACGGCCGGATGGAGGGCTTCCAGCTCTGGCTCAACCTGCACAGCGCTGACAAGATGCAGCCACCCGGCTACCGCGACATCCCCAGCGCCCAGGTGCCCGAGTGGCAGCCGCCCGGCGCCACCGTGCGCGTGATCGCCGGCCACAGCGGCGGTATTGCCGGCGCCATGCAGCGGCCGGTGACCGAGCCGCTGCTGCTCGACATCCACCTGGCGCCAGGCGCCCGCTTCGCGCAGCCGCTGCCGGCGCTGCACAACGCCCTGCTCTACGTCTACCGCGGCGCCGTGACGGTGGGCGACGGGCCGGCGCAGGCCACGCCGGTGCCCGTGCAGCGCATGGCCATCCTGGCCAACACGCCGGGCAGCGACGGCGTGGTGCTGCGGGCAGGGGCGGCGCCCGCCCGCGTGCTGCTGATCGCTGGCGCGCCGCTGGGCGAGCCCATCGCCCAGCATGGCCCGTTTGTCATGAACACCCGCGAGCAGCTGTTCGAGGCGGTGCAGGACTTCCAGGCCGGGCGGCTGGCCTGACGGTCAGGCTGCGGGCGCGCGGTGCGCTGACGGCAGCCAGACCGGCGCCTCGGTCAGGTGCCACGGTCAGGCGTGCGGTCAGTCACTCGGTCATGCGCGCAGCCCGTCCCACCCTCACGCCACCTGCACACCCTTCCAGAACGCCAGGCGGTCCTTGATGTTGGCCGCCGCCTCGCTGGGCTCGGGGTAGTACCAGACCGCGTCGGCGTTCAGGTCGCCGTTGACCAGCAGGCTGTGGTAGCGGGCCTGGCCCTTCCAGATGCACGATGTGCGGTGGTTGCTGTGCACCAGGTACTGGGGCTTGACCGCCGCTGCGGGAAAGTAGTGGTTGCCCTCCACCACCACGGTGTCGTCGCTCTCGGCGATCACCACGCCGTTCCAGGTCGCTTGCATGCCGGGTCTCCTCAAGATCGTTGGCGGGTCTGCGGCACACCGGACCGGTGGCCGACCGCCGCCGGTGATGGTAGCGGTCGGGCGGCTTGCCGGCTGCGGGCCTGGCCGGCCCGCCAGCGTTGGCGGCTCAAGCCGGTCGCGCGGCGCTCAAGTGCTGGGCGCCAGCAGCACCGGGCTGACGGCGGCAGGCGCCACCGCCTGCTGGCGCTGCAGCCGCTGCTGCGCCAGCACGGCGGTGCTGTCGCTGCCGGCCAGGCCGTGCAGACCGGCCAGCAAGCCAGCGGTGACGACGAGGGACAAGCCCAACGACAGCAGGTGTTGGCGGGCAGTGGCTTGCAGCGGTTGGGCGGTCATGACGGGCTCCTGGGGTGGCGGTTGAATCAGGCGGTTGATTGCGGGGGTTGATGGCTGAACTCTAGGCAGCGCGCCCCGGTCGATCCAGCCGCTTGCGACCAGCCCCGCCACCGCGCCGATGAAGCGCAGCGCTGGCCGATGAACCGCACGGCGTGGTGCGCCAGGCAGTGTCCTGACCCCGCCACGACCCGTCACACCGCGCTGCTATGCTGCCCCGCGCCCCCAACCCGCCGGGCACACCCCACCCCCACCGCACCATGACCGCCAACGCCGACACCGCGCTGGACCTGCAGCACCTGCGCTACCGCTGGCCGGGCGCCGACGCCGACCTGCTGCAGATCGACACGCTGCGCCTGGCGCCGGGCGAGACGGTGTTCCTGCGCGGCCCCAGCGGCTGCGGCAAGAGCACGCTGCTGTCGCTGGCCGCCGGGGTGCTGTTGCCCGCCGCCGGCACGGTGCGGCTGCTGGGCCAGGACTGGGCGGCAGTCGGCGCGGGCGCACGGGACCGCTTTCGCGCCGACCACCTGGGCTACATCTTCCAGCAGTTCAACCTGCTGCCCTACCTGTCGGTGATCGACAACGTGCGGCTGCCGCTGCGCTTCTCGCGCTGCCGCGCCGCGCGCGCCGCAGCCGTGGGGCCCGATGCGGCGGCGCAACTGCTGACCCGCACCGGCCTGCCGGCCCACCTGTGGCGGCAGCCGGCCAGCGCGCTGTCGGTCGGCCAGCAACAGCGGGTGGCGGCGGCGCGTGCACTGATCGGCGCGCCCGAGGTGGTGATCGCCGACGAGCCCACCTCGGCGCTGGACGAGGACCTGCGCGAAGCCTTCATGGCGCTGCTGCTGCAAAGCTGTGCTGCGGCCGGCAGCGCGCTGCTGTTTGTCAGCCACGACCTGCGGCTGGCCGGCCGCTTCGACCGGGTGATCAGCCTGCCCGCGATCAACCGGGCGCTGCTGCCAGCCCTGCCGGGTCTGGCCGAGCCCCATTCAGCCGAATTCCGCAGCGGAGCCGGCGGGTGAGCGCGCTGCTGATGCTGGCCGCCCGCAGCGCCTGGAACCGGCGTTTTGTGCTGGGCCTGGTGGTGCTGTCGATCGCGCTGTCCACGCTGTTGCTGCTGGGCATCGAGCGGCTGCGCCAGGATGTGCGGCAGAACTTCCAGCAGGCGGTCTCAGGCACCGACCTGATCGTCGGCCCGCGCACCGGACCCGTCGAGCTGCTGCTGTACGCGGTGTTTCGCATCGGCAATGCCAGCAACAGCATCCGCTACAGCAGTGTCGAGATGCTGACCCGGCACCGCGCCGTCGACTGGGTGGTGCCGCTGTCGCTGGGCGACAGCCACCGCGGTTTCACCGTGCTGGGCACCAGCACCGGCTACTTCGATCATTTCCGCTACGGCGACCGCCAGCCGCTGGTGCTGGCCCAGGGCCAGCGCTTCGACGGCGTGTTCGATGCTGTGATCGGCGCCGAAGTGGCGCAGGCGCTGGGCTACCGGCTCGGTCAGGCCATCGTGCTGGCGCATGGCGATGGCGCGATGGAAGCCAACGACCATGCCGACAAACCGTTCACCGTGGTCGGCATCCTCGCGCCCACCGGCACGCCGGTGGACCGCAGCGTGCACATCAGCCTGCAGGGCATGGCAGCGATGCACCTGGACTGGGCCGCCGGCGTGCCGCTGCCCGGCCAGGCGGTCAGCGCGCCCCAAGCCGCCGCCGCCGACCTGACCCCGCACACCGTCACCGCCGCGCTGGTGGGCCTGAAATCGCGCGCCGCGGTGTTTGCGGTGCAGCGCGATGTTGCGGCCTTCCGCGGCGAGCCGCTGCTCGCCATCCTGCCCGGCGTGGCGCTGGACCAGCTGTGGGACGTGGTGGCGCTGGGCGAGCGCGGCCTGCAGGCGATGAGTGCGCTGGTGGCGGTGGTCAGCCTGACCGCGCTGGTGGCCGTGATTGCCGCCGGCCTGAACGAGCGCCGCCGCGAGCTGGCCATCCTGCGCACCGTTGGCGCCGGACCGCGCCAGATGTTGCTGCTGCTGGCGCTGGAGGGTGCGCTGGTCACTGGGCTGGGCGTGCTGATTGGCGCGGCCGCCTGCTGGGGCGCGGTGGCGCTGCTGGGGCCGTGGGTGCAATCCCGGTTCGGCATTGCGCTGCACCTGCAGGCACCCGCCAGCGCAGAATGGCGCTGGATCGCCGCGCTGCTGGCCGGTGGCCTGCTGGCCAGCCTGGTGCCGGGCTGGCGCGCCTACCGCCTGTCACTGGCCGATGGCCTGTCACCCCGGATTTGAGCGCGGTGCCCGCACACCCCATCCTTCCCCTGCAACTGCCGGCCTCTGCCATGCCCCACGATCCACTGCAATCCGACCGCCGCGGGCATGTCCCACCCGATACCGCCCGCCGCCGCCTGCTGGCCGCCGGCCTGGCACTGCCCGCCGTGCTGCTGGTGCCGGCAGCGGCCCCCGCCCAGCCGCTGCCCAAGGCCGGACCCAACGGCTTCACCGAGTTGCGCTGGGACGACCTGGTACCCAAGGGCTGGGACCCGATGAAGGGTCTGCGGGACAAGGGCGTCAGCAATCCCGCCGCGCTGCTCGACGGTGACCCCAAGACCGAGGCGCTGATGAGCGAGATGCGGCAAGCCTGGGACAACGCGCCCACCGAGCCCAGCCTGAACGGCAGCCGCGTCAAGCTACCGGGCTACCTGGTGCCGCTGGAAGAGACCGCCGCCGGCCACACTGAATTCCTGCTGGTGCCGTACTTCGGCGCCTGTATCCACACCCCGCCGCCGCCGGCCAACCAGATCGTCCTGGTGGTGCCGGCCAAACCGGCCGCGGGGTTCCGCAGCATGGACACGGTCTGGGTCAGCGGCACGATCCGGACGGTGCGCGGCAACTCGGCGATGGGCAGCACCGGCTACCGGATCGACGCGATGCTGGTAGAGCGTTACAAAGCCGCAGCGCGCTGACGCCGGCGCCGCCCGCCACCGCCTGTCGGCGCACCGGCCGGCTACCCTCCTTCAGCTATGGTTTGCCCCGAGACCTCATCCCTGTTGTTCTGGCACCTGCTGACCCGCCTGGGCGAGGCGCAGATCCTGCTGCCCGCGATGGTGCTGGTCACCGCCTGTCTGACCTGGCGCCACGGCCCTACCCGGCTGGCGCTGGGCTGGTTGGCCAGCACCGCGTTGGCGGCCACGATCACCACGCTCAGCAAGGTGGCGTTCATCGGCTACGGCGTTGGCCTGCCGGCGCTCGACTTCACCGGCATCTCGGGCCATGCGATGTTTGCCGCTGCGGTGCTGCCGCCGCTGCTGCGCCTGTCGGCCGGCACGCTGACCGGGCGCTGGCAGACCGCCAGCCTGGTGCTGGGCTACAGCCTGGCCGCCGCGGTGGCGGTATCCCGGGTGAGGGTGGGTGTGCATTCGGGGAGCGAGGTCGCCGCCGGCTTTGCACTGGGCGCCAGCGCCAGCGGGCTGGCCCTGCTGTCGGCACAGGTGCCGGCGGTGCGCATCCCGCGCTGGGTGCCTGCGGCGGTGCTGGCCTGGAGCACGCTGGGCGTGGCCGCTGCACCGCCGTCCCGCACCCACGACTGGGTCACGCAACTGGCGCTGGCGCAGTCGGGCCGCAACCAGCCGTACCAGCGCTGGCAGATGCACCAGGACCACCGGCGGCACCAGGACATCCTGCGGCAACAGAACAATCGGCACCAGCCGGTGCTCAAACTGCTGTCACTGCAGGCACGCTGATACCTGGCAGGCGCCATCCAGCGCGCTGAACCACAAGGCCGCCGCTGCGCCGTCGCGGTCCGGCAACTCGCTGACGGCCAGGCCCTGCTGCAGGTCCCAGCTCGACTCGAACCAGCCACAAGCCGGCGTGCCGCAGGGGTGGTCCGCAGGCAATGCGCCTGCCGCTGCGCCAGCAGGGGACGTGTCCGCCTGCTGCGCAGCGCGGCCGGCCGCCTGCGCCAGCGCCAGGGTGGTTGCAACGCCATAGCGCACCGGGGCGGCAGGGCAGGCGGTGGTGAGCAGAGGGGTCATCGGGGGCTCCGGTCGGTCAGCGGGGGCAGTCGGGCGGCGGTCGCACGCCAAGTGCATCCCACTGAGGGCAATCTTCGGCGCGCGCCGTCACCGCCACCATCACCCGACCGGTGGTGAAGGGGGGGCCCCCGAACCGCCTCCCCCCAAAAGGGTGGCCGGCCTGTGGCACGATCTCCCCCGCCTCGCCACTGCCCCCAAAGCCGCCATGTGTGGACGCTATGTCATCGCCTACGACCCGCAGACCCTGGTCGCCGGCTTCAGCCTGACCCGCATCCAGCCCTTCGACCGGCGCTGGAACGTGACGCCGCAGTCCGCCGTGCCGGTGGTCTACGAGACCCGGGCGCCCGAGGATGGCGGCACGGGCGAACGGGTGGTCGAGCTGATGCGCTGGGGCCTGGTGCCGCACTGGGCGCGCGATGTCAGCATCGGCGCCAAGCTGAACAACGCCCGCAGCGAGGGCATGGCCGACAAGCCCTCGTTCCGCCAGGCGGTGCGGCGCCGGCGCTGCATCTTGCCGGCCAGCGGCTTTTATGAATGGCAGCCCACCACCGGCGCCGACGGCAAACCGGCCAAGCAGCCCTGGTACATCAGCCCGGCGGACCAGCCGTTTTTTGCGATGGCCGGCCTGTTCGAGGCCTGGCGCGCGCCCGCCGACGCCGCAGGGGCTGGGGCGGAGGACAGCAGCCCGTCAGCGCAAGCCGGCGAGTGGTTGCTCACTTGCTGCGTCATCACCACCGCCGCCAATGCACTGATGGCGCCCATCCACGACCGCATGCCGGTGATGCTGCCACCCGAGCACTGGGCCGCCTGGCTGTCCCGGGGCGTGACCGACCCGGCCGCGCTGGCACCGCTGATGCAGGGCCTGCCGGACACCGGCCCGGGTGCGATGCAGGCTTGGCCGGTGGCCCGCACGGTGGGCCGGTCCAGCAACGATGGGCCAGGGCTGATCGACCCGCTGCCGGTGGCCCGCGGCTGAGTCTGGCCGATTTGAGGCAGCGGCCCGCGGTGATTCACCCGCAGCGGCTATGCTCCGCAGCCTGATGATTGCCCGCACCCGAGTCTTTGCGCTGGCCCTGTTGCTGCTGTTGACCCAGCAGTTTGGGGTGCTGCACAGCCTCTCGCATGTGCGCCCGCTGCCGGGCGGCGCGGCGGTGGCGACGGCCCAGGCGGCGGCCGAACATGCGGCGGCCAGGGCCGCCAAAGACCCGGTCGGATCCGAGTCGCCCGGTGACGGCCTGTGCCAGGTCTGCCTGCTGCTGGTGGCCTTGGGCGCAGCGGCCTTGCCGGCATTGCTGCAGTGGCTGGCCGTGCGCCAGTCCAGCTCCCAGCGCGACCGGCCGACCTTGCCAGCACGGCAAATTCGCGCTGGCGCGCCCTACCTGGCGCGTGCGCCACCGCGCAGCCCTGCACTGACTTGAGCGCGCAGGCCCGCTGCCCCACCGGCGGCGGCCTGCACCCAAGGGACGTGGCCCGGCTGTCGCCACACGGCAGCACGCCAGCACGGTCGCACCGCATCACGGCAGCGCCACCCATGGGGTGATCTGCCACAGGCGCGGCCCACGCCGACCACGGCCCGGTATCGCACCCCAAGAGTTTGCCCATGCCATCGAAATCCACCCCGACCCGCTACCGTGCGCGCTGGTGCCTGAACCCGCTGGCTGCCGCGCTGCTGGCGGCCGGCCCAGCCCACGCCGAAGCCCAGACCGCCATCCCGGCGGCGCAGGCCGCAGGTTCTGCCCCTTCCGCGACAACGGCACCCGCCGCACCCACGCCGCTGGTTTCAACCCCGCCCAGCGCGCCCGCCACGCCGCCAGCGGCCGCCGACACGCCCGCCAACCGCATCGTCATCACCGGCAACCCGCTGGGCAACGACACCCTGGCCCAACCCAGCGCGGTGCTGACCGGCGAAGCCCTGGCGCAGCGCCGTGCCGGCACCCTGGGCGACACGCTCAGTGGCCTGGTCGGCGTGTCGGCCACCGGCTTCGGCCCGCAGGCCAGCCGGCCGGTGATCCGCGGCCTGGACGGCGACCGCATCCGGCTGCTGGACAACGGCGGCGCGTCAGCGGATGCGTCCAACCTGAGCTTCGACCACGCCGTCGCGATCGACCCGCTGGTGGTCGAGCGCATCGAGGTGCTGCGCGGTCCGGCCGCCCTGCTGTACGGCGGCAACGCCACCGGCGGCGTGGTCAACACGCAAGACAACCGCATCCCGCGCGAGCTGATCGGCAGCCTGGGCGGCCGGGCCGAGCTGCGACTGGGCGGTGCGGCGCTTGAGCGTGCCGCCGCCGTCGTGTTGGAAGGCGGCCAGGGTGCGGCGGACGGCACCGGTGAGACAAGGCGCGGCAGCGGCCTGAGCTGGCATGTGGACGCCGCCCAGCGCGACAGCAGCGACTTGCGCACGCCGCGCTTCATCCCGCAGCGGGGCGGCCAGGCACTGCCCGAGGCCAACCGTGTGGCCAACAGCGCAGGCAAGAGCCAGGCCGCGGCGCTGGGCGGCGCCTGGGCCGATGCGCAGGGTTATGTCGGCGCCGCGTTGGACAGCTACCGCAACGGCTATGGCGTCACGGTCGAGCCCGATGTCACGGTCCGCATGCAACGCCAGCGCCTGCAACTGGCCGGTGAGCGCCGCCAGCTGGGCGGGCCGGTGCAGACGTTGAGCTTCCAGGCCAGCCAGACCCGCTACCAGCACCAGGAGGTCGAGGGCAGTGGCACGATCGGCACCACGTTCCAGAGCCAAGGCAGCGAATTGCGGCTGCAGGCGCACCAGACGCCGCTGGCGCTGTGGGGCGGCAAGCTGGGCGGTGTGCTTGGCTTGCAACTGGAGCGGCTGGACTTTTCGGCGCTGGGCGCCGAGGCGTTTGTACCGACCTCGCACACCCGTTCCAGCGGCCTGTTTGTGCTGCAGGCGCTGGCGCTGCCCGGCGGGACCGTGTCAGCCGGCGCGCGGCTGGAGCAAGCCGAGGTGCGATCGGACGGCGACACGGCCGGGGCGGACCCGCACTTCGGCGCCGCCACGACGCGCCGCTTCAACCCGCACAGCCTGTCGCTGGGCGCGGTGCTGCCACTGGCGGCGGGCTGGCGCGCCAGTGCCACGCTGGGCAGCACCGAGCGCACGCCCGCCTACTACGAGCTGTTTGCCAACGGCGTGCACGTGGCCACCGGCACCTACGAGCGCGGCGACATCCACCAGCAGCTCGAGCGCAGCCGCCATGCCGAGCTGGGCCTGCAGTGGCAGCAGGGCGCCAACCAGCTTCACCTCTCGCTGTTCCAGACCCGTTTTGCCAACTACATCGCGCTCGATGCCAGTGGCGTGGATGTGCAGGTGCCGAACGGCGCCGGCGGCAGCACAGCGGTGCCCGAGTACCGCTTTGCCGGCGTGCCGGCTCGGCTCTACGGCCTGGAGCTCGAAGGCCGGCAGCGCCTGCTGACCGGCCCCTGGCAACTGGACGCCACGGCCGGCCTGGACTGGCTGCGCGGCGACAACCTGCGCAGCGGCGCGCCGCTGCCACGCATCGCGCCGCTGCGGTTGCAGCTCGGGCTGGAAGCCTCGCATGGCAATTGGCGTGCCGGCGCCCAGGCCAAGACCGTGTCACGCCAGGACCGGGTGCCGGTCAACGATGTCGCGACCGGCGGCGCCACGCTGCTGGACGTGTGGGCCGGCTGGCAGCAGCGCCTGGGTGGGGCTGATGCGGTGTGGACGCTCAAGCTCAGCAACCTGGGCAATGCTTTGGCCTACAACGCCAGCGCGCTGCGCACCGCACGCGATCTGACACCGGCCGGTGCGCGGGCGCTGTCGGCGGGGCTGCGGTTGAGCTTCTGAGTGCCCTGCGCAGCGGCCCGCTGTTTACATCGATCGATCGGCGCGACGACCCCGGCAAAACGGTGCGGGTAGTCACGGACTGGGCCGCCCGCACCACCCAGTTGGGTGTATCCGGGCCGGGGCACCCCGCTCAGAATCAGCCCACGATGATCGACCGACACTGGCCCACGGCCCCCCTTCCCAGCCCGGCTTTAAGCCCTGAGTGGCCGCCCCATGACGCGGGTACGCTGCTGCCCCAGACGCGCCGCCAGCCGCCGCTGCGCGAGGTGCTTAAAGGCCTGCACGTGCGCGAGCTCGAAGGCCAAACCGTGTTCGACCAGCTCTTTGGCCCCGCCGCCCAAGACTGATCAGGCGCCGCCAAACGGCCGCACGCCGAACAGCACGGCATGGCCCCAGAAGGCCAGCGCCGCCCAGACCAGCGTGCCCACCAGCACCGTGCCCACGCCCGCTGCCGAGGTGCCGGCGGCATAGCGCACGGCACCCGCCCGGTCACGTTGGCGGGACGAGCGGAAGTCCAGCACCGCCCAGACCAGAAAACTGCCAAACAGCAGCACATCGGCCACGGTGTTGTTGGCCAGCAGGTGGGCCAGCGCCCAGACCTTGACCGCCAGCACCATCGGGTGGTGCAGCCGCGCCTTGATCGGGTTGCGCGGGAAGTAGGCCGCCACCAGCAGCACCATCGCCACCCACATCAGCAGCGCCGCCAGGTGGCGGGTCCAGACCGGGCTGGCCCACAGCACCTGCGGCGACAGCCGGGCCTGGCCGTAACCCCAGACGATCAGGCCAAAACCCACCAGCGACACCACCGCGTACAGGGCCTTCCAGGCACCGGGGCCGCGCCGGGCGATGACCTGGTTGCGCCAGCCCCCGGCAAAGATACGTACCGAATGCATGCCCAGAAACAGCAGCAGGCCGAGAATCAATGCACCCATGGTGAAGTCCTTGCGGGGAGGGGAACGTGCCAGGCACGACAGCGCCGTATTCTGCCCGGGTCACCGGCTTGACACGGGCCACCGACGCCCCGCCGCTATGCTTGTTGCCGAGGCCCGCGCTGCGCGCGGTCGGCCTCATGACCCCGCCACCCCCGTCCCTGCCGATGACTCCAGTCCCTGACATGGCGCCCGCTGCGCCGCCTGCCGAGCGCCACTTCAAGCACTACTGGGAGGACTTCCAGGTGGGTTTGGTGCGCGAGTTTGGCCAGATGCCGGTCAGCCGCGAGGCGGTGCTCGAGTTCGCCCGCCAGTTCGACCCGCAGCCCTTCCACCTGGACGACGACGCCGCCGAGGCCTCGCTGTTCGGCCAGTTATCAGCCAGCGGCTGGCACACCTGCGCGATGACGATGCGCATGATGTGCGACGACTACCTGCTGGACGCCGCCAGCCTGGGCAGCCCGGGCATCGACCAGCTGCGCTGGCTCAAGCCGGTCTGCCCCGGCGACACCTTGCGTGTGCGGCTGACCGTGCTCGAAGCCCGACCGATGAACAGCCGGCCCGGCGTCGGCCTGGTGCGGTCGCGCTGGGAGGTGCTGAACCAGCACCGCGTGCTGGTGCTGACGATGGAGGGCTGGGGCATGTTCCGGCGTCGCGCCGGTGGCCAGCCGCAGGCAACGCCGTCAAACTGACGCCGCGCCGGCGGGCCGCAAGCGTTTCCCCGGCCGGGCAGCGAAGCCTGCACTCACTTGCGGGCCGGGCTGCCCAGGTACAGCGCCCACAGCCGCGCCAGATCGCCCACCCCATCGGCGCCTTTGGCCGCAGCAAAGCTGGCCTTGGCGTTGTCGATCTTGCCGGCGCGCCACTGGGCCAGGCCCAGGTGCAGCATGGCGTCGTCGGGCCGGCGCAGGCCGCCCTTGGCCTGGCCCTGGGTCATCAGCGCCAGCGCCCGTTCGTGCGCGCCAGTGGCCGACACCGCCAGCCCCAGGGTGACGGCGGCATTGCCGTCCTTGGCCTTGAGCGCGC
>JANMXG010000160.1:0-8175 GCA_031394235.1 Betaproteobacteria bacterium | reverse complement strand
GCCATCGTGATGCCCTCGGCCATCGTGATGCCTTCGGCCATCGTGATGCCTTCGGCCATCGTGATGCCGCTGCCGGCGATCAGCCAGTTCGACAGGGTCAACGTCGGCATGAAGGCGCCAGTGCGCCCCAGCCAGGAGCTTGACCCCGCCAGCAGGTCGACCAGCACCACGCCGGCAGCGACCAGAGTCTGGTTGCCGAGTGGCGCCTCGCTGACCGATTTGACGAAGGTGTTGCCCGCCACGCCCACCCCGGCCGGCCAGTAGGTCACGGTAGTACGCCGCGCGCTGCCGCGCACCCACCACACCCGCGGGTCGTAGATCGGCTGGTACTGGGTCATCAGCGCGGTGCCGCTGAGCAGATGGCCGCCGCCAGCGGTGACCAGGCGACCCCAAGGCGTGGCCACACCGTTGATCGTCGATTGCAAGCTGGCAGGCAAGGCCCTGGCGGGCGCCAACATCGAGCTGCCTGGGGCGATGTTGCCGGCGGCGATGGCGTTGGACAGATCGTTACGCACCAGACGGGCCAAATGCACCGCGCCGTTGACGTTGAGCAAGCCAGCGCCTTGTTGCACCAAGCTGGCACCGGCGATCGGCTGGGCGCTGTACTGCAGCATGGCCTTGATCAACGGCGGCGTCAGGCCAGGGTTGGCGTGCAACATCAGTGCGACGGTGCCCGACACCACCGGCGCCGCCACCGAGGTTCCCGACAGGTACTTCAGTGCCTGGTTGGTCGGCTGCGTCGTGCCGCCCAGCCCATCGACCAGCGGCGGGTTGTTGGCGGCCAGCGCGTCCAGCGTGGTGCCCAGCGTGGCGGCCGCACCCAGCACCTTGTTGCCCGGCGCCACCAGGTCGGGCTTGAGCAGGTTGTCGGTGCGGCGCACACCCAGCGCGTCGACAAAGCTGCCCCGGGTGGGCCCGCGCGAGCTGAAGCCGTTGACGACATCGTCTGCGCGGGCCACGCTGGCTTTGAGATTGGCCGCGCCCACGGTGATCACCGTGGGGTCGTTGCCCGGCGACGAAATGGTGCCAAAGGTCTCGACGCCGTCAGCGCTTTTGCCAAAGTTGCCGCCAGCCACGACCACCGTGATGCCCGCAGCAGTGGCCGCCCGAACGGCGCGGCACAGCGGGTCGGTGACGAAGGTCTCGGTGGAATTGGCCGCCAGGCTGACGTTGAGCACGCGGATGTTGTATTCCTTGGCGTGGTACAGCACCCAGTCGATGCCGGCCAAGGTGTCGGCCAGCTGGCCCTGGCCGCTGCCGTCGAGCACCTTGACGTCATAGACCAGCGCGCCGGGGGCAATGCCGCTGCTTTCCATCCCGCTGCGGTAGCTGGCACGGCCGGCGGCAATGCTGGCAACGTGGGTGCCGTGCCCGTAGGGGTCTTGGCGCTGGCCGGTGTGGTTGTTGATTTTTAGCTCGTAGCTGGTGCGCGCCGCACTGCCCGGCCGCATGGGGCTGGAGAAGTCAACACCCACGGCCCAGCTGCGCAAGGCCCTGTCACCGGCGGTGGCCATGCCGTCGCCCGCCAACTGGGTATTGACCGACATCGGTGTTCGCATCTTGTTGCCGGCCGGGTTGAGCAGCGACCAGTGGCCCAGGCTCACACCGGAGTCGAGCACTGCAATGCCCACGCCGGTTCCGTCATAACCGGTGTAGCCGTTGCCGGTGTACTCGCGTGGCAGCGACGAGCCGTTGACCGTGCCTGTGCTGTACTCCAGCAAGCTGACCGTGCGCCGGGTCTGTCGGTTGGGCGACAGGCTGGTGACATCGGCCCGGCTGGCGATAGCCGCCACCTTGTCCACCGGCAGCAGCACCAGCAGCGCGGACACCGCGTAATAGCGCGCATACACCGATCCGCCGTTGGCCAACACGGCCGCACGCAGGTCGGTCATCTCCGCATCGCTGCTGTTGCTCACCACCACGGCCTTGATCAGCGTGGTGGCGGTGGTGGAACCACTGCTGACCCAGCTGACGGCCGTGCCTTTGCCGCCGGCATCGACCACGGCCTGCAGGTCATCGGCCAGCTTGCCCCTGGCCAGCGCGCTGCCTGGCGCCAGGCAGGCCAGCGTCAGGCCCAACAGGGACAGCGTGGCGCCCAGCGGGTGCGCCTTGCGTTGGGCGCTTGGCCCGGCAGTCGGGGCCTGGTGTTTTAGATTCATCATCGGGTACTCAGGTTGTGGCGTGCCGGCGTGCGCGATGCGCGGGTGCCGGGGGGCCCAGTCGGGGCAAGGGTGTTGGGGGCGGACGGGCCAGGCTTCAGCGCTCGCCCAACGTGACACCCTCACTCAAAATCAGGCCTTCGCTCAGGATCAGGCCTTCGCTCAGGATCAAGCCCTCGCTCAGGATCAAGCCCTCGCTCAAGATCAGCCCCTCGCTCAGGATCAGGCCCTCACTCAGGATCAGCCCCTCACTCAGGATCAGGCCGGTGCCCAGCAGCGTGCCGCTGCCGGCGGCAAACCAGCCTGACAGGGTGGCGGTCGGGATAAAGGTGCCCGTCTTGCCCAGCACTGAACTGCTGCCCACCAGCGACGCGCCGTTGACCACGCCCGCGGTGACCAGCGTGGTGTTGGCGGCGGCCAGGTCGCTGACCGACCTGGCCCAGGTGTTGGCCGCGTAGCCGGTACCCGACCAGTAGGCCACCTGGCGTTTGCGCACCACACCGTTGGCCCAGGCCAAGCGTGGGTCGTAGATCGGCTGGAAGTTGGTGAACAGGGTGTCGCCGCTGACGACCATGTTGCCGCCGACAAAGGCCATGCGCGACCAGTTGAAGGTGGCGCCGTTGATGGTGGAGGTCTTTGCCGGCATCGTTGCACCTGCGGCCAGCATCGTTGCACCTGCCGTGATCGTGCCGGCATTGATCGCCGCGGTGATGTCGGTGCGCAGCGCCTGGGACAGTGCGACGGCGCCGCTGACATTGAGCAACCCCGCACCCTGTTGCAGCAGGTTGGCGCCCGGGATCGGTTGTGCCGTGTACTGCAAGATCGCCTTGATCAGCGGCGGCGTCAGCCCCGGGTTGGCCTGCAACATCACGGCCACCGCGCCGGCCACGACCGGGGCCGAGATCGAGGTACCGCTCATCATCATCTCGGTCTCACGAAAGGTCTGCGTGATGCCGGTTGAAGCGACGAGCTGGGTGTAGTAGTTCGCGGCCAGATAGTTCCAAGTCGGGCCGCCGCTGCTGTCTTTGGTCGAGGCTGCGCCAATCAGCTTGTTGCCGGGGGCCACCAGGTCGGGCTTGAGCAGGTTGTCGATATTGCGCGTGCCGGTGCTCAGGCTGGTCCAGGCGCTGCGCGTCGGACCGCGCGAGCTGAACAGGTTGACGGTGTCGTCAGCGCGGTCGATGGTGTCGTGGTAATTGACCGCGCCCACAGTGATCACCGTCGGGTCGTTGCCCGGCGAGCTGACGGTGCCGTAGGTTTCCTGACCCAGCGAGTTCTGGCCGAAGTTGCCGGCCGCAACCACCACCGTGATGCCGGCCGCGGCGGCGCTGCGCACGGCAGCGCACAGCGGGTCGGTCTGCCAGGACTCCGTGGACCGGGCGGCCAAGCTGATGTTCATCACCCGGATGTTGTATTCCTTGGCGTGGTAGACCACCCACTGGATGCCTTCGATGGCGTCACTCACGGTGCCGCTGCCGGTGCCGTCGAGCACCTTGACATCGTAGATCTTGGCGTTGGGTGCGACGCCGGTGGTGTCGGGCGCGGTGTCGAAGGTTGACGAGCGGCCGGCGATCATCGACGCCACGTGGGTGCCGTGGCCGTAGGCGTCCTGCGTGACCGCAGAGTCGTTGGCGATCTTGTTTTCGTAGGCGATCAGCGCCGTGCTGCCGGGCTCTAACGAGCTGGTGCCATCGGCGCCGGTGCTCCAGGTAACTTGGGTCGTGCCGAGCATCGTGACGTTGCGTGCGATCCGGGTGACCGCGCTGGCGTTGTTGAAGATCTCGTGGCTGCGCATCACGCCCGAGTCGAGCACGGCCACGCCGATGCCCGTGCCGTCCAGGCCCGAGTAGCTCGTCTTGGTGCTGTTGGTGCGTACGTTGGCGGCCAATGCGCCGGTGATGGCTTCCAACGTGCTGGCGGTGCGCTGCATGGCCCGGTTGGGCGACACGCTCTGCACATCGCTGCGCGCGGCGATGGTGGCGACATAGCTGGCCGGCACGGTGGCCGTAACCATCTTCAGGCCCGGGAAGCGCACATGGATCGACCCGCCCACCGCCTTGATGCTGGTGCGCAGGTTGACCATGTCCGGGTCGGTGCCAAGGCCGGTGATCAACACCTGCACATTGCGCACGCCGTTGATGTCTTTGGTCCAGCTCTTGGCCGGCGTGCTGCCCGCGTCAAGCACGTCCTGCAGGTCCGTGGCGACCTTCCTGGCCTTGCCGTAGGCATTGCCGGCCAGGGCCAGCGGCGCATGCAGCAGGCCGAACAGCAGCGCCGCCGAGGTGGTGACTGCGCCCAGCCAGCGCAAGCCGGCGCGGCGCTCGATCAGGACGGTAAAGGGCATGGAGGGTTTCATGGGGGGGGCTCCGGTTGCAAAGATTTGTGTGAACCGATGCTAGAAGCGTCAAGCCCTTTGAACACGGGGGTTCAACGGGGGCTGTGATTTACAACCGCGGACGAATTCACAGGTGACTTCGGTCACGTTTTGGCGGTCGAGCTAGCACGTTTCGTCCATCAGTGATCGGCGAAAAAGAAGGGGACTTGAGGGCCTGCCGAAGAAAATTTCTTTGTGCCGGGTTGGCTGCGGTCAATACCGCTGCGCGAACGGCAGCGGCACCGGGTGTGGCTTGCAGCCAGCCATGCGCGGGCGGGCCGGCTTGCGAGCAGGGGCACTGCCACGCGCTGGCACCGGGGGGGCCGGGGCGGGTACGGTCGGTCGCCATGGCGCGGGCCGGGCCGCTGTGCGGCTGCCCGACAGGGACTTCAGTGACCGGATGGCCGGTGGCGATGCGCCGCCCGGTGCCAGCGGGTTGGGGTCCGGCGGTTCGGATCCGTTATGGGGCGCGCGGACGGTGGCGGGCCGGCATGCGCGCTCGACGCATGCAGACAGCCCAGTCAAGGCTGGGCTGTCGGGACTTTGGGGACAGTCGGGACTTTGGGGACTGTCGGGACTGTCGGTAGAGTCGGGCCGGGCTCAGCGCTGGTACCTCCAGCGCCAGCCTATTGCGCGCCAACCCAATCAGCGCTCGCCCAGCTTGACACTCTCGCTCAGGATCATGCCTTCGCTCAGGATCAGGCCTTCGCTCAGGATCAAGCCCTCGCTCAGGATCAGGCCCTCGCTCAAGATCAGGCCTTCGCTCAAGATCAGGCCCTCGCTCAAGATCAGGCCTTCGCTCAGGATCAGGCCGGTGCCCAGCGTCGCACCGCTGCCACCGATCAGCCAGGCCGACAACGTCGGCGTCAACGAGAAGACGCCGGTCTGGCCGAACATCGAGCTGGTGCCCGCCAAGGCATTGGCACTGACCACGCCGCTGGTCAGCAGCGTCTGGTTGGTCAGCGCAACGTCGGTGAAGCTCTTGGCATAGGTGTTGGCGGCGATACCCGTGCCCGACCAATACACCACGTCACGTTGGCGCACCACGCCGTTGGCCCAGCTGATGCGCGGGTCCCAGACGGGCTGGAACTTGGTGAACAGTGCGTCGCCGCTGACCAGGTTGTTGCCGCCGACGAAGGCGATGCGCGACCAGTTGAACGCCGTGCCATTGATGGTCGAGCTGCGCGGGGGCATGACCTTGCCCGCCGCCAGCATCGACGATCCAGCGCTGAGGGTGCCGGCGTTGATCGCATTGGCCAGATCGGTGCGCAGCACCTTGGCCAGCGTCACCGCGCCGTCCACGTTGAGGTAGCCGGCACCTTGCTCAAGCAGGTTGTAGCCGGCCAGCGGCTGTGCGGTGTACTGCAGGATGGCCTTGATCAACGGCGGTGTCAGCCCCGGGTTGGCTTGCAGCATGAGCGCCACCGCGCCCGCTACCACCGGTGCTGCGATCGAGGTGCCGCTGAGCATCATCTGCGTCTCGCGGTAGACCTGTGTGATGCCCAGCGGCGCGACCAGCTGGGTGCTGTACTGGCTGGCCAGGCTGCCCCAGGTCAATGCACCGGTGACGGCCTTGGTCGCCGCGGCGGCGACGATCTTGTTGCCGGGTGCGACCAGATCGGGCTTGATCAGGTTGTCGACATGGCGCACGCCGGCCGCGTCGGTGAAGGCGCCGCGGGTCGGGCCGCGCGAGCTGAAGTTGTTGACCACGTCGTCACCACGGGTGGTGGTGTTCTTGAAGTTTGCCGAGCCCACGGTGATCACCGTCGGGTCGTTGCCGGGCGAGCTGACGGCACCGTAAACCGTCGGACTCAGCGGCGACTGGCCAAAGTTGCCGGCAGCCACCACCACCGTGATGCCCGCCGCGGTGGCACTGCGCACCGCCGCGCACAGCGGGTCGGTCTGCCAGGACTCGGTCGACGACGCGGCCAGGCTCAGGTTGAGTACCCGAATGTTGAGCTCCTTGGCATGGTAGATAACCAGCTGGATGCCTTCGATGGCGTCGCTGACAGTGCCAATGCCCTGGTCGTTGAGCACCTTGACGTCGTAGATGTTGGCGTTGGGCGCAATGCCGGTGGTGTCGGGCGTGCCGGCGCTGTAGTACTTGGCACGGCCAGCGGCCACCGCGGCCACATGGGTGCCGTGGCCGTAGGCGTCCTGCGTCAGGTTGCTGTCGTTGGCCAGCGCGGCCAGGTAGCTGGTCTGCGCGCTGCTGCCGGGCATCAGCGACGTGGTGGCGTCCACCCCCGTCGTCCAGCTGGCCAGCGTCGTGTTGAGCATGGTGAGGTTGCGCTTGACACGCACATTGCCGCTGCCGTCCAGGAAGGCCTCGTGCGCCTTCATCACGCCCGAATCGAGCACCGCGATGCTGATGCCGGTGCCGTCCAGGCCGCTGTAGCTGGTCTTGGTGCTGCCGGTTCGCACGTTGGACGTTAACGTGCCGGTGATGGCCTCCAGCGTGCTGGCGGTGCGCTGGGTGGCGCGGTTCGGTGAAACGCTCTGCACATCGCTGCGCGCAGCGAGGGCGGCCAGGTAGCCCGCCGGCACGGTGGCGGTGATCATTTTCAGGCCCGGAAAGCGCGCATGCACCGAGCCGCCCGCGCTGACGATCTTGCTGCGCAGGTCGGTCATATCAGCGTCGCTGCCATTGCCGGTGATCAGCACCTGTACATGGCGCACGCCGTTGATGTCGCGCGCCCAGTTCTTGGCCGGCGTGCTGCCCGCGTCAAGCGCGTCCTGCAGGTCTTTGGCGACCTTCTTTGCCTGGCCGTAGGCATTGCCGGCGTGCACCACCGGCGCATGCAGCAGACCCAGCAGCAGCGCCGCCGAGGTGATGGCAACACCCCACAAGCGCGACCCGACGCGGCGCTCGATCAAGACGGTGAAGCACATTTTTGAGTTCATGGGGTGACTGCTCGGGTTGCAAAAATTGGTGTAAAACAATGCTAAAAGCGTCAAGCCCTTTGAACATGGGGGCCTGGCGGCGGCTGTGATTTACAACCGCGGACAAATTCACAGGTGACGTTGGTCACGTTTTGGCGTTTGAGGTACCACGCTTCGTCTACGGGTGATCGGCCGAAAAGAAAGCGACTTGAGGGTCTGGCGGACAAGATTTCTTAGCGCCAGCGCGCTTCTGGTGCGCAAAAGCCGCCGCGCCGGTGCCCTTTCCGGGCTGGCCGCACCCGTCCGGTGCGGCGCGCGGCTGACCCGCCCGCAATGCCGCCCGCGCTGCCAGCCGTGCAGCCGCCCGTGCTGCCGCCCGTGCTGACGCCCGCGTTGCCGCCCTGGCCACGCCCGGCATCCAGATGGCCCATGGCCTGATGCACTGCGGCTGGCCCGGCCTGGCCCGCCACTTGCTTGTATACCGGTCAGAACACCAGCCGGCGCAGCAGCCGGTCCAACCCCGGCGGCACAGCGTCCGCCCAGCAGGAGTGAGCATCGATGTCGCCAACCCTTTGGAACCGCCGTGACTGGATCAAGAGCGCGGGTGCGCTGGCCGCGGCCAGCGCCGCACCGCTCGCGTTGGCTCAAAAGCCCTTGAACCGCCCAAACCCGGCCTGGCGCGGGTAAGCGCTGGCGGCAGCGCCATCGCGCTGGAGGTCTACGACATGCCGCTGGCCGCTGTGGGGTCGTTTCTGGCGC
>JANMXG010000159.1:0-6711 GCA_031394235.1 Betaproteobacteria bacterium | reverse complement strand
GACCACCTGGGTTTGGACCCTCAGCCGCCGCCCAAGGGCCGGGCACGCGAGCCAGGGCAGCCGGGGCCGCACTCGCCGCCTGAGCCGCGTCCGCCGTCAGAGACCCATCGCCATAGGCTGCACTGCCACCTTGCAGCCGGGGTGGCGCAGGGTGGCGCGAAACGAGTGCGCCTCAGCAGGGGAGGTGGGCGGGGCCGCGTCAGACAGAGGGTGGGACATGCGATCCCGTGGTGCCTGCAAGTTGGCAGGGCACCCCGGCGCGCAGCCGGTCACCTCAGTTTCAATCGATGGCCTAGAGAGACAGGACTGCGGCAGCCTTCGCGGGCTCGTCCGTCGCGCACAGGTCCCAGCACTGGGTCAGCAAGACGGCAATCTGGTCGGCGGCCACGGGGCGGCTGAAATAGAAGCCTTGCAAGGTGTCGCAGGCCATAGTCCGCAGGGCCCGGGCCTGGGCCCGTGTTTCAACGCCTTCTGCGGTGACCCGCATGCCCAGGCTGCCGGCCATGGCCAGCACGGCGCGAACTATGGCTTCGTTTTCACCGCCCTCGAACAGCCCGGTGATGAAGCATTTGTCGATCTTGATGTGGCCGATGGGCATGCGCGTCAGGTACGCCAGTGACGAGAATCCGGTACCGAAGTCGTCCAGCGCGATGCTGATCCCCTGATCGCGCAGCGCCGTCAATGTCTCGCGGGTGGCCGCGGTGTGGGCCATCAGCGCGCCTTCCGTGACCTCCAACTCCAGCAGTCGAGGTGGCAGGCCGGTCAGCGCCAGCGTGGTGGCCACCACGCTGGCGAGTTGCGGGTTGTTGAACTGCAGTGGCGACAGGTTCACGGCCACCTTCAGCGGCGTCCCCGACGTGTTCCAGCGCGCCGCGTCGGCCGTGGCGGTGCGCAACACCCACAGGCCGATGGGCTCGATCAAGCCGTTTTCCTCAGCCAGGGGAATGAACTCCAACGGCGATACCAGGCCGCGCGTCGGGTGGTTCCAGCGGATCAAGGCCTCGACGGCGCACATGCGGCCCGAGGCGGCATCGATCTGCGGCTGGTACACCACGCGAAACTCGTCTCGCTCCAACGCCAAGCGCAGTCCGGCGTCGAGGTCCATGCGTGTGATCACGTCACTGGTCAGCGCCGTGCAGTAGAGCTGCGCGTTGTCGCGTCCGGAGCGCTTGGCGTGGTACATCGCCGTATCGGCATGCTGGAGCAAGGTCGCGGCATCGGCGCCGTCCTGCGGGTAAATCGCAATGCCAATGCTGCTGGTCAGGGTGACATCGCGGCCCTGCAGCACAAACGGCCGGCGCATCAAGGCACCGATGCGGCTGGCAACCGCCATCGCATCGTCCGGGTTCTGGATGTCCAGCACCATGACCGTGAATTCGTCGCCGCCCAGTCGGGCCAAGTCCACCTGGCCGTTTGGGCTTTCATCGCCGGTGACCGGAGCGCGTGACAACATGTCCTTCGGGCGCAGGCCGTCCCGAAGCCGCTCGGCAGTTTGTTGCAGGATCAGGTCGCCGCAGGCGTGACCCATGGAGTCGTTGATGGTCTTGAATCCATCGAGGTCCATGAAAAGAATGGCCAGCTTCGAGCGCCGCCTTTTCGAGCCGGTGATTTCGAGGTCCAGCCTTTGTAGGAACGACAAGCGATTGGGCAAGCCGGTCAGGCTGTCGTAGTGCGCCAGGCGGGCCATGCCGGCTTCGGCCAGCTTGCGCTCGGTGATGTCACGCGACATGACGATAAACCGGGCTTTGTCACCAGCGCGCACGGCCTTGGTGGACACGGACAGCTCGAACCAGGCGTTGCCCTGTGGCAGTGGCAGCTCGAACTGCGCACCGCTGCTGGTGCCGGTCGATTGGGCCGTATGCAGGGCCGCCATGAAGATGCGGGCAGCGGCGGCGGGCAGAACTTCAGCCACGGTCTTGCCCACCAACCCGCTGGCGGGAGCGGGCAGCAAGTGGGTGTTGGGCGCCCGGTAATCGATGTAGCGCCCGTCAATGTCCACCTCGAACAGCAGGTCGGGAATAGCGTTCAGGATCGCCGCGTTGCGTGCTTCCGCGGCGTGCAGGTCCTGCAACGCCCTCAAGCCACGGAACAGGTAGCGCACGCGGTGGCCCAACAGGGCCCAGTTCACGGGCTTGGAGATAAAGTCTGTGGCGCCGCTGGCATAGGCCATTTCTACAGACGACACGTCGTCCATGCCGGTGACCATGACGATGGGCAGCAAAGGCCCGGCCTCGGCCCGCAAGACGGCGCAGACCTCGTGCCCGCTCAAGTCGGGCATCTCCACATCCAGCATGACCAGGTCGCAAGGGTCCGCTCTGAACTGGTTCAAGGCGTCTTGGCCGCCAACGGCGGTGCGCACGTCGAAGCCCGCCTTACGCAGCGCCGCGCGCATGATCATGCGCGCATCCGCGTCGTCGTCCACCACCAGGATGGTCTGCCGCGCCGCCGTCACGCGGCCTCCAGCAGCAAATCGCGCAGTTCGCGCAACGCGCGCTGCTGCTCGTATCGGGTGGGCTCGATGAGGGCGCGGGCTTCGTCGATGCGGCCCTCGCGCCCCAATTTCTCCAGTTCCCTGTAGCAAGCCGCCAGGGCGTCGGCCCCCAGGTTGGCGGCACTGGACTTGAGCGAGTGCGCGCCTTGGGCCAGCGTTTTGGCGTCGCCCTCGGTGGCGGCAGCGGCCACGCGGGCCAGGCTGTCGTTGGCCGATTTCAGGAACGAGCCCACCAGGTGCGTGACCAGTTCGGTGCTGCCCGGCTCGTCGAGTTCGCGCAGCGCATCGATGGCGGCCATCTTGATGGCGGGCGAGTCCGCAGCGCCCGAAGTAGCGCTCACTGAGGCTGCGGGCAGCGCAGGCGCAGGCGCTGGGGCAGGCGCAGGCGCAGGCGCACTTTGAAGCCAGCCCGCCAGCGTGGCCTGCAGCGAAGCCAGCGAATACGGCTTGGCCAGGAAACCGTTCATGCCGGCGTCGCGGCACAGTTGTTCGTCGCCTTGCATCGCGTTGGCGGTCAAGGCCACGATCGGCAGCGCCGCGCCGCGTCCCGCGGGCAGCGCCCGAATCGCCGCCGTCGCCTCGTAGCCGTCCATCACGGGCATCTGGCAGTCCATCAGCACCAGGTCGAATTGGGTTTTGCGTACCCAATCAACCGCCTGCGCGCCATCGTCGGCCACCTGAAACTGCAGCCCGAGTTTGGTCAACATGGCCTTGGCCACACCCTGGTTGATGGGGTTGTCCTCCACCAGCAGCACCAGGCCACGCAGGCGGCCCACTGCGCTGTCGGCCGTCACATTCGGTGCGGCCGCGGCCGACTCGGTGGGCGCGGAAGTCAACACACCCGTCAACGCACGCTGCAGGTCAGCGCGCCGTATCGGCTTGTTGAGGTAGCGCAGGATGCCGGCCCGCGCCCTCGTCTGCGGGTCGGCGCCGGCGTAGGTGGAGCTCAGCATCATCAGCCGCGTGCGCGCCAGCGCCGGTTGACTTTGGATGTGCTGCGCCAGCTCCAGGCCGTCCATGCCGGGCATGTGCATGTCCAGCACCGCCAGCTCGAAGGGTTCGCCCAGGCACGACGCCTCGGCCATGGCGGCCAGCGCCTGCGCGCCACTGTCGACACAGCGTACCCGCATGTTCCAGCCCTGCAATTGCTGCAGCAAGATGTCGCGGTTGGTTTGGTTGTCGTCCACCACCAGCACGCGCACTTCATGCAGCAGGTCAGGCAGCACGCCTTGAAGCGCGGGTGCAGGCACGCTTGAAGTGGCCACCGGCAGGCACATCTCGACGGTGAATGTCGAGCCCCGGCCCGGTTCACTGTCGACACGGATGCTGCCGCCCATCAGCGTCACCAAGCGCCGGCAGATCGCCAGCCCCAGGCCCGTGCCGCCGTAGCGCCGCGTCGTGGAGCCATCGGCCTGTGAGAAGTGCTCGAAGATCTTCGCCAGCGCTTGCGGCGTCATGCCGATGCCGGTGTCTTGCACACTGATGCGGATGTCCACCTCGGTGGCCGTTTGCCGCAGCTGCGTGACCCGCACCACCACCTCGCCGTCGGCGGTGAACTTGATGGCATTGCCCACCAGGTTGGAAACCACCTGGCGCAGGCGCATCGGGTCGCCCAGCAGCACCATGGGCGCGTCGTGCGGCGTGAACTGCACAGCCAGTTCAAGGCCTTTGGCGGCAGCGGACTGCGCCACCATCGCCAGTGCGTCTTCCACGGTGTCGACGAGGCTGAAGGACACCGCCTCCAACTCCATTTGCCCGGACTCGATCTTCGAGAAATCCAGGATGTCGTTGATGACCGCCAGCAAATGGCGTCCCGAGGCCTGCACCGCTTCGGCCCAGGCACGCTGCGTGGGCTGGAGTTCGCTGTCGATCAGCAATTCGTTCATGCCCAGCACGCCGTTCATCGGCGTGCGGATCTCGTGGCTCATGACGGCCAGAAACTGGCTCTTGGCGCGGCTGGCGGCGCGCGCGTCGCTGCTGGCTTGCTGCAGCCGCACGATCAGGCTCGTTACCGAGCCCACCGCCACGTTGACCATCAGCCACCATGTCAGCAGCGCCAGCACCAGGCTTCCGGCGGCCGCGGGCGCGGCGTCGTGCACGGCACTCAGGGCGTCGACCTGCAGTTCCAAGGTGGCCACGTGGGCGCCCGAGTCCATGACCAAGGCGCGTTCGGTCAACGCAGAGCGCGCACCCCAGGTACCCACGGCGGCGAGCTCGGCGCCGCGCTCGTTCAGCAAGCGCAGGGCAGCTACGCGCCCCCGGTGACGCACGGACTCGAGTTCACTCACCAGGCCGTTGACTTTGTACTGCCACAACTCCGGTTGGCGCGACGCGTTCTTCGACATGGTGTCGGCCAACTGCAGCGCCTCGAGTTGCAGCCCGCTGCGCAGATTGCTCAGCGTTTTCATGACCTGCATGGTGGGCAGCAACACCGCAATCACCACCGGCATCAACCACGCGGCCAGTCGCAAACGCCTGACCGTGCGCTGCGCATCCAGGCCGGTTTGCACCTCAGCATTGTCCAGACCGCTCGGGTCTGGCAACGGGGCCTCAGTCGGTTGGCTCGCCAGGTGGGTGCGCATCAGATTGCGTTCTTGCGAGCTTGCGTGCGGGCTTGCAGCCGGCGATCCACAGTGGCGATGCCGCGCGGTGACTCAGGGCTGCCCATGGCCTGCAGCAGCCATGATGCGTCGGCCCTGGGCTGACTGCACGAACGTCACAAACTGCTGCACCAGCGGGCCGGGTTTCTCCGGCACCACCATGATCAGCGGCTTGTGCAGCTTCCAGGTGCCATTGGCCAGGTTGGTCAACGTGGGCGGTACACCGTCAATCGTCAACGCCACCAAGGGCCGACCCTCGCTTTCGATGAGGGCCAGTGTGCTGGGACCAAAGGCGCCCGGTGTGCGCTCCAGCAGGTCGGCGGTGTCGCTGTCCGTGGTCCCGTCCAGCACGCCGCGGCGGCTGGCCGCTGCGTCAATGGCTGCAGCCACCGCCGGGCTGATGGACTTGATGATCGCCGTGTCGGTGGCGTCAGCCAGCCGCAGTACCGGACGCGCACGGCGGCCATTGGCAAATGTGGGCGCACCCTCACCATACAGGGCTGCCAACTGATCAGACGTGAGCGCGGTGACCCCCAGGCCCTTGTGCACGGCAATCACCAGCGGCGTGCGGGCGTAGGTAATGGCCTGCAGGGGCGCGAGAGCGCGCTCTTTGTCGTTGGGTGCGCGGTTGGAGACAGCGACATCAATCTTGCCGTCGATCAGCGCCCGGATGCCACCCGCACTGCCCAGCGCGGGCAGCACCTCGCCGGCAACCCCAGGGTGGGTGCGCGAGAAGGCTTGCAGCAGCAACTGCATACCGCCAGTGGCGCTGCCGGTGCCGGTGACGCGCAAGCGCTCTTGGGCGACGGCGGCCGTGGGGCAAAGCCCTGTCAGCGCGGCCAGCGCCAGGCCCAAAACCAGGGCGCGCCGGGTCGGCAGGTGTTGGAATGAACGCATGGCTTTGAACTCGGTACGTGGTGAACGCTGAGTGCGCCCCACAGGATGGAATGCCTGGCGGTAGAGCGCCGGGTGGAACCCCCTTCATCGGCCCGGTCGGGGCATTGCTTGAGTGCCTACATCGAGCAAATTGCACACAAGCAGCCGCCACAGGCCCAAGTGCGGGCCGCCATCAGAAGCGTCCAGCGTGTCGTCTTCGGCTTGCAGCTGCAGGGCGCTGGCGCCGTTGGGGCAGGTGCTGCCACGCGTGGCGGCACCCCAATTGCCGCTGACCGACACCTTGGGCCGATCGGTCGGCCTGCCCCCCCCACTGCGCTGCTGCGCGGCAAGGTCACCGCACTGCAGCTGATGTTTGCCGGATGTTCGTCGACGTGCCCCCATTCAAGGCGCGGTGTTTGCGGCCGTGGCACAGAAGGCCATGGCACTCGACGTGCGATTGCTGATCTTGAGCGTCAACCCTCTGGGCGGACGATAGGCTTTTCAATCGCCCATTTTCCTTCCCCATGGCACCCGGGAACACGACAGAACACGACACCAGGCGCGGTTGAATCTGTCTTCGAAGGCGGCCGCGGTCTGTTGGGTGTTGACAGCGCCGCCGAAATTCGTCCTTCTTGGGCGCCTCCTGCGGGTTATCCCTGGCCGCCAGCCCGCTTCCATCGGTCCCGCGAACTCTCGGACGCGGCCGGACGCAGCCGAATCCAGCGGCCCGTGGTGCCGGGTCGC
>JANMXG010000158.1:0-17289 GCA_031394235.1 Betaproteobacteria bacterium | reverse complement strand
CCGCGCCGGCGTGGCCGTGGCAGACGACCAGCCCGCACCGCCGCCGATGTTCACGC
This sequence comes from Betaproteobacteria bacterium, assembly GCA_031394235.1. GTDB lineage: Bacteria > Pseudomonadota > Gammaproteobacteria > Burkholderiales > Burkholderiaceae_C > Pseudaquabacterium. The sequence goes on along the minus strand of JANMXG010000158.1, from coordinate 17,233 downwards.
CGTTCGCGGTGCGCGGGCTGACCTTGAAGAACCGCGTCGTGGTGTCGCCGATGGCGCAGTACTCTGCGGTGGATGGCAGGGTGGGCGACTACCACCTGGTGCACCTGGGTTCGCGCGCGCTGGGCGGCGCGGCGCTGGTGATGGCGGAGATGACCTGCACCTCCGCTGATGCCCGCATCACGCCCGGCTGCCCCGGCATCTGGAACGAGGCCCAGCGCGATGCCTGGCGCCACATCGTCAACCATGTGCACCAGCGCACTGACGCTGCCATCGGTCTGCAGATCGGCCATGCCGGGCCCAAGGGCTCGACCAACGCACCCTGGCAGGGTGCCGGCGCCGACCAGCCGTTGACCAGCGGCAACTGGCCGTTGTTTGCCGCCTCAGCCCAGCCCTATCTGGCAGACGGCGCCGTGCCCCGGGCGATGACCGAGGACGACATGGCGCGTGTGCTGGCCGATTTTGTCGCCGCCACCCAGCGTGCTGCCGAGGCCGGCTTCGACTGGCTGGAGCTGCACTGCGCGCACGGCTACCTGTTGTCGTCGTTCATCTCGCCGCTGACCAACCACCGCAGCGATGGCTTCGGCGGCAGCCTGTCAAACCGGCTGCGCTACCCGCTGGCCGTGTTTGCCGCCGTGCGCGCCGCCTGGCCCGACGAGCGGCCGCTGTCAGTGCGCATTTCGGCCCACGACTGGGTGGACGGCGGCATCACGCCCGCCGATGCGGTGCAGATCGCCCGCGCCTTCAAGGCCGCAGGCGCCGACATGATCGACTGCTCGTCCGGCCAGGTCAGCCCGGCCCAGCGCCCGACCTATGGCCGCATGTACCAGACCCCGTTTGCCGACCGCATCCGGCAAGAGGCCGGCATCGCCACCATCGCGGTGGGCGCGATCAGCGAGGCCGACCACGTCAACAGCATCATTGCGGCCGGCCGCGCCGACCTGTGCGCGGTCGGCCGGCCGCACCTGGCCAACCCGGCCTGGACCCTGGCGGAGGCGGCGCGCATCGGCTACACCGCCATGCCCTGGCCTGCGCCGTACCAGCCCGCCCAACGCCAGCTCGAGGCGCTGGCCCAGCGCGCGCAGCAGCAAGCGGTGCAGGGCGCGACGTGAAAGCCGATACCAGCCACCGCCTGCTGGCCCAGGCCGATGAACTCGGCTTCGAGTCGCGCACCGAACCGGGCGACCATGCGGCGCTCAAGCTCTGGCTGCGCATGCTGGCGTGCACCACCCAGGTCGAAGACCAGATCAGCCGCCGCTTGCGCCAGCGTTTTGGCATCTCACTGCCGCGGTTTGACTACCTGGCCCAGTTGTACCGCCGGCCCGAGGGCTTGAAGATGGGCGACTTGTCTCGCTGTCTGATGGTGACCGGTGGCAACGTCACCGGCCTGACCGACGAGCTGACCCGTGAAGGCCTGGTGCAGCGCGAGCCCAGCCCAGGCGACCGCCGTGCCTGGATCGTTCGGCTGACCGACACCGGCCGTAGCAGCTTTGAGTTGATGGCCAGCGAGCACGAGCAATGGATCCTGGCCTTGTTTGCCGGGCTCGATGCGGGTGCAGTGCAACAGCTCTACCGCCAGCTCGGCAACCTGCGGGTGCATTTGATGAACCTGCCGGACCTGGTGCCCAACCCCCCTGCAACACCCGGCAAAAAGGACAAGCCATGAGCCAACCCAACCCCGACCGCATCGACCCGGCCTTGCTGGCCGGCAACCGCAAGCCCCTGGCCGGTTACCGGGCGCAGCACTTCGACTGGCAGCTCAGTGCCAGCGTGGCCACCATCACCTTGAACCGGCCCGAGCGCAAGAACCCACTGACCTTTGAGGCCTACGCCGAGCTGCGCGACGTGTTTGTGCAGCTCAAATACGCAGGCGACGTGCATGCGGTGGTGATCACCGGCGCGGGCGGCAACTTCTGCTCCGGCGGCGACGTGCATGAAATCATCGGCCCGCTGCTGCGCCTCAAGGCCCCTGAGCTGCTGATGTTCACCCGCATGACCGGCGACCTGGTCAAGGCCATGCGCGGCTGCCCGCAGCCCCTCATTGCGGCAATCGACGGTGTGTGCGCCGGCGCCGGCGCCATCATCGCGATGTCGTCCGACTTGCGCCTGGGCACGGCCCGCAGCAAGACCGCGTTCTTGTTCAACCGGGTCGGCCTGGCGGGTTGTGACATGGGCGCCTGCGCCATGCTGCCGCGCATCATCGGCCAGGGCCGGGCGAGCGAGTTGCTCTACACCGGCCGCTCGCTGGGCGGCGAGGAGGGCGAGCGCTGGGGCTTCTTCAACCGCTTGTGCCCGCCCGAGACATTGGCGACCGAGGCCGCCGCGCTGGCTGCCGATCTGGCCGCCGGCCCCAGCTTTGCCAACGGCATCACCAAGACGATGCTGCAGCATGAGTGGGCGATGACGATCGAGCAAGCGATCGAGGCCGAAGCCCAGGCCCAGGCGCTGTGCATGCTGACGCAGGATTTTGGCCGTGCTTTTGATGCCTTCGTGGCGCGCCAGAAGCCGGTGTTCCAGGGCAATTGAGCGCCAACGCGCCGTCCAACCGTCCCACCGTCCCACGGCCAGCCCGGCCACCTCAGGAGCCCCGCCATGCAAATTCTGCTTCCTCCCGGTTGGCCGCGTCCCAAGGGCTACGCCAATGGTGTTGCGGCCCAGGGCCGCCAGGTGTTCATTGCCGGCATGATCGGCTGGGATGCCCAAGGCCTGTTCCACAGCGACGACTTTGGCGAGCAGGCGCGCCAGGCCCTGCACAACATCGTCACCGTGCTGGCCGAGGCTGGCGGCAAGCCCGAGCACATCGTGCGCTTCACCTGGTACGTGCTGGACAAGCGCGAATACCTGGCGGCCGGCCGTGCGGTAGGCCAGGCCTTCCGTGAGCTGATCGGCTGCTACCACGCGGCGATGACGGCAGTCGAGGTGCGCGCGCTGATCGAAGACCGGGCCCGGGTCGAGATCGAGGCCACCGCGGTCATCCCCAACTGAAAAAACAGCCCGCCCCAGGCAGCGCCATGGCCCCTCCCGACAGCCCCGCGAACCCCGCGAACCCGGCCTACACCGCCCATGTCGACACCTTCGCTCGCGACCGCCTGCCGGCCGCGGCCGACCAGCCCACGTTCATCTTCGAACTGCCGACGCTGCAGTTCCCAGAGCGCCTGAACTGCGGCGTTGAACTGCTGAGCCGCCGGGTAGCGCACGGCTGGGGCGGGCACCGCTGCCTGATCGGTAGCGACGGCACGGTCTGGACCTATGCCGACCTGCAGCAGCAGGCTTGCCGAATTGCCCAGGTGCTGGTGCAGGACATGGGCCTGCTGCCCGGCCAGCGGGTGTTGCTGCGGTCAGTCAACCAGCCGGTGCTGGCGGCCTGCTGGTTTGCGGTGATGCTGGCCGGCGGCATCGCGGTGGGCACGATGCCGATGCTGCGCGCGCTGGAGCTGGGCCAGATCATCGACAAGGCGCAGATCAGCCATGCGCTGTGCGACATCAGGCTGGCCGATGAATTGGCCCAGGCGCAGGCCGGCTCGCCCTGGCTGCAACAGGTGCGGTACTTTGGCAGCACCGCGCCAGACGGGCTGGAGGCGCTGGCGGCTGACCAGGCGGCAGAATTCACGCCCGTTGACACTGCCGCCGCCGACATCTGCCTGCTGGCCTTCACCTCGGGCACCACCGGCCAGCCCAAGGCAACGATGCACAACCACCGCGACCTGATGGCGGCCTGTGCCTGCTTTCCGCCGCATGTGCTGCGGGCCAACGCCGACGATGTGTTCATCGGCAGCCCGCCGCTGGCCTTCACCTTCGGCCTGGGTGGGCTGCTGCTGTTTCCGATGAGCGTGGGTGCCGCCACGGTGCTGCTGGATAAGGTCTCGCCGCCGGACCTGCTGGCCGCCATCCCCCGTTTTGGCGCCACCGTGCTGGTCACCGCGCCCACCTCGTACCGGGCGATGGCCGATGGCGCGCGCGCGGCGGGTCTGGGTGTTGGGCAGGGCACGGGGCAGGGCGTGGGGCAGGGCGGCCGCTTGCGCAAGTGTGTGTCGGCGGGCGAGGCTTTGCCGGCTGCCACCCGCGCGCTGTGGCGCGAGGCCACCGGCATCGAGCTGATCGACGGCATTGGCGCCACCGAGCTGCTGCACATCTTCATCTCGGCCGACGAGACCGACGCCCGACCCGGCGCCACTGGTCGGGTGGTGCCGGGTTACCGGGCCAGGGTGGTGGACGCCAACCTGCAAACGGTGCCCGTGGGCGAGGTCGGCCGGCTGGCGGTGCAGGGCCCGACCGGCTGCCGCTACCTGGACGATACCCGCCAGCAGCAGTACGTGCAGGGCGGCTGGAACCTGACCGGCGACGCCTACCGCATGGACGCCGACGGCTACTTCTACTTCCAGTCTCGCACCGACGACATGATCGTCTCGGCCGGCTACAACATCGCCGGCCCCGAGGTCGAGGACGCGCTGCTGCGCCACCCGGCGGTGGCCGAATGTGCGGTGATCGGCGTGCCTGATGCCCAGCGCGGCCAACTCGTCACGGCGTTCGTGGTGCTCAAGCCCGGTGCCGCGTCCGATGCCGCGATGGCCAAAGCCTTGCAGGACTTTGTCAAGGCCGACATCGCGCCCTACAAATACCCGCGGGCGATCGAGTTTCGGGACAGCTTGCCGCGCACGCCCACCGGCAAGCTGCAGCGATTCAGGCTGCGCGACCTGCCGCCGGCGGGTTGATCCCCTCCAGCCACAAGCCCAACGCATCCCCTCTTATTTGGGCCGCTGAAACCCGCCCTCGATCCAGGCGGTGGCGCTGGCCCGGTTGAGCTTGAAGCCGGGCGACACCGGCACCCGGCCCAGCAACTCGCCCGCGCCGTCGTGGGCGCTCAGGGTGGCGCTGGGCGCATCGTCGTCGGGCACGATGTCCAGCGACACCAGCACCCGCTCGCCGCCCGCGTCCACCGTGATCTGCGGATGCAGCGTGGCCTGCAGGTGCTGTTCATGCCGGCGGATCACCTCGGACGCAGTCTTGACCAGGGTGTTGAAGGCGTCAGTGGACAGCGGCTTGGGATTTTTTTTGTCGCGGCCCATCGTCCAGGGACCGACCAGCGCGGGCTCGGACTGGCCGTCCCGGTACATCGCCACCGCCCAGCCCTCGTCGTCGTTGTTCTTGATGACCTGGGCGGTCCAGCCGTTGTCGCGCCACAGGCGCGGCTGGTGCAGGGCGGCCTCGGCCGCGTCGTCATCGGGGGCAGTGGCGTGGATAGGGGTTGGGGGGGCGGTATCCGTCATGGCGCTAGTCTAGGTGGCTCGGGTCTGCTTGCCCCTCCGCCTGCCCCCGATAGCCCCGCAGCCGCTGGTCAGCCGCAGGTCATCCGCGGCAGCGGCAAGTGCGTCGGCGTGGCCGCTCGCCGAACCCCATGCCCTCGATGTCTGGGGTTTACCCGCGATCTGTTGGGGGGTGTCATTCGCCTTCAGTTGGTGAAAGAATCCGGAGACGTTGGTAAATCCCGACCCCACTCAAGGAAAATTCTGATGATTGGTCCCTCACATTACCGCGTGCTTGCCCTGCTCGTCGGCAACCTCACGCTGGCAAGCGCAGGCCTTGTACACGCCCAGTCCGCCCTGCGCCGTGCAGAAGTCACGCCTGCCGTCAGTGGCGCGCACCTGCCGAGTTTGGCCGGCGCGATGCACCAGACCGAAGGCATCGGGGCTGAAAAGCGTGCCAGGCCGGTGCGTGCCATCCCGCTGGTGGATGGACCGGGCACGGTCCGGGACACCGCGCTGCAGTCCAGCCCGGGCAGCGCAGCACCGGTGACGCCGGGGCTGGGGTTTGATGGCATCGGCGCCGGCCTGGGCAGTTATGCCCCGCGTTACGCGCCGCCTGACACCACCGGGGCGGTGGGTGCGACGCAGTATGTTCAGTGGGTCAACGCCGACATCGCCGTCTTCGACAAGGTGACCGGCGCGCTCGCGGCGGGCTTCCCAAAGGCCGGCAATGCGCTGTTTGCCGGTTTCGGCGGGCCTTGCGAAACCTCCAACGACGGCGACCCGATGGTGCAGTACGACAAGGCCGCCAACCGCTGGGTGTTGTCGCAGTTTGCGGTGCCGGGCGGCACGGCGGGCTATTGGCAGTGCGTGGCCGTGTCAGCCACGGCCGATGCCACGGGCGCGTACTACCGCTATGCCTTCCCGTACACCCAGTTCAACGACTACCCGAAGATGGGCGTGTGGACCGACGGCTACTACACCACCTTCAACATGTTCACCAGCACGTTCCAAGGTGCGAAGGTGTGCGCCTATGACCGCGCCCGCATGCTCGCCGGCCTGTCGGCCACGCAGCAGTGCTTCCAACTGTCAACCAGCTACGGCGGTGTGTTGCCGGCGGACCTGGACGGCGCCTCCGCGCCGCCTGCGGGTGCGCCGAACTACCTGGTCGCCAAGCTGAGCACCTCATTGGCGTTCTGGAAGTTCCACGTTGACTGGGCCAATTCGGCCAACACCACTTTGAGCGCGCCGGTGCAAATTCCCGTGGCGGCGTTCAATGCCGCGTGCAGCGGCGGCACGTGCATCCCGCAGGGCGGCACGACGCAGCGACTCGATTCACTGGCTGACCGGCTGATGTTCCGCCTGGCCTACCGCAACATCGATGGCGTGGAGCGCATGGTGGTCAACCACTCGGTGCAGGTCAACACCACGAACAAGCGCAACACCGGCAACGCCGCGGTGCGCTGGTACGAGATCCGCGGCATGGCGGCCACGCCGGGCGTTTTCCAGCAAGGCACGTACAGCCCGGACACCAAGTTCCGTTGGATGGGCAGTGTGGCTATGGACAAGCAGGGCAATATGGCGGCCGGCTATTCGGTGTCCAGCGGCACCACCAAGCCGGCGCTGGTACTGGCCACTCGCCTGGTCGGCGATGCACCCGGCACGCTGGGTGCCGAGAGCCTGATCGTCCAGGGCGGTGGCGCGCAGCTGTCCAACCTGAGCCGTTGGGGTGACTACACCCACATGAGCATCGACCCGGTCGACGACTGCACGTTTTGGTACACCGGTCAGTATCTGAAGGCAGACGGCACCTTCAACTGGAGCACGCGGATCGCATCGTTCAAGATCCAGGGTTGCGTGTAAGCACCTCGCGCGGGCCGTGGCCGATGCGCCTGAACGCCTGGCGGCCCGCCGTTGGCCATTGACGGCGGCGGCAATTGTGATGGCTGCAGCGGCGGCGCTGGTCGCTTGGCAGTGGGTCACCCGCCCGCCGCCGGCGTTTGCGGCGGCAGGTGCCGGTGCCAGTGCCCCGCTGGCGCTCAGCGCAGCGCAATCTGCACCCAGTAAGCCTGGCGTCGCACCCGGGCCAACCGCCTCCGGCCCACAGACCACTCCGCTATCCCGGAGTTGGCTGCGGGACGACCTGGGCGTGGCACAAGACCTCAAGCGCGTCTACGACGCTCACATCGACAGTGCCGACCCGCGGCTGCGTCAGGCCGCCGTGCGCGCTTTGGGCGCCTGCGTGCCAGCCTTCCTGCCGGGACCTGGCGAGACGCCAAGCCCTGAGGCGCTGATTCGCGCCTTGCCGGTAACCGGCCGCCTTGAGCGCGAGGCGGCCTACCGCAGCCTGTATGCGCGCTGTGCATCGCTGTTGGGCATGGGCAGGGACTCGCTGCTGGCGTTGCAGCGCAGTGTGCTGGCAGCAGACGCCTCGCGTGAGGCCGGTGCCCGCGCTATCAGTGACCTTGCGGCCGGTAATGACGTTGTCGCCAACCAGCGTGTTGGACTGGCGCTGGCCAGCGGCGACCCGGCGGCTGTGGCCGCGTTGTCTGGCGTGGTGCAAGCTTGGGCTCAGCGCAGCAGCGCGGCGCCGGCTGGTGCTGAGCGGCTGGCTGCAGCCCGGACATTGGACGCGGCACTGCCCTGGGTTGCCTGCGACCTGGGTCTGGCCTGTGGTGGTGATTCACTGCTGGCATTGCAGGCCTGCGCGTCACAGGGCCAGTGCGACGGCGACACGCCCACCCGCCAGTCGGGCTCGTCCCTGCCCGACCCTGCCCAATCCGCCGAGGCGGCGGGCATTCAGGCGCAGCGCAGGCGCCTGCTGGCTTTGCTAAAAGACGGGCGCGCGCTTTCGTTGGCTGACCTGCTTCCCTGAGCCGCCTGGCGGCGCTTTGGCGCGATCGACGGCGCAGTGGCGCCATTGCCGAACCGAGGCTGGCCTGGTTGAGGACTCAAACCTGCTGTGGTCGGATGGCACAACGGGTACAGGGGCCGAGTGCGCTCGGCCCCTGTCTGTTGTCCTCAGCGCTTTACTTGACGGCAACCGGTGCCGCGGCTGCGGCGGCCGGGGTGGCGGTGACAGTGGCCGCCTTCTTGGCGTGGTGCCTGTGGTGCTTGCGGTGCACCGGCTTTGCTGAATGAACCGGAGCGGCTGTCGCAGCGGTGGTCACCGTTGGTACCGGCGCCAGTGTTGCAGCCGGCGCTGCGGGTGTTTGAGCGAAGGCAACCGCGGCAGCGCCCGACAGCAGGGCGGCAACAGCGAGGGATTGGATCTTGGTCATGTTTTGGCTTCCGATTTCAGCGAGGTTCGCATGGGCTCCGAGTCTCCTGAGCGGGCTCAGCATTTGCCGGGCTTGTGTCATCAACGAAGGGTTTACCCGGCGCGTTGACCGCCCTCATGCTCGCTTAACGCGAGGGCCTGTCAGCGACCGGCATAAACCTGCCACGTCGGAGTCGGCATAAACCGGCCAGTGATGGGCCGGCGGTGGCGGCGGCGTAACCGGCATAAACCGGCCAGCGCGGAGTCGGCATATTCCGGCCAGCGCCTGGGTCCGAAGGCGTCTCGAAGCTTGTTGCAACCGAGGACTAACTTCCGAGCTTTTTGCTCTGGAGGGCAGCCCGATGGGACGCAGGAGATTCGAGTTGTTTCAGTACCGACAAGTGCTCGTGCGGCTGCGCGCGGGCGACTCCGTGCGCGACGTGGCACGCTCTGGCCTGATGGGCCGCGACAAGCTCGGTGAGCTGCGCTCGGTGGCCCTTCAGCACGGTTGGCTCGATGTGGCTACGGCCGTACCCACCTCGACTCGCTCGACGAGCGTAACCGCCAGGCCATCAGCGCCAAGCTGGCCTACACCGACTTCCTGGCCATGCTCATCGGCGACGAGGTCGCCCGTCGCGAGAGCAAGAAGTTCGACATGCGCCTGCGCCGTGCACAGTTCAGAACCACCAAGACGCTCGAGCAGTTCGACTTCGCCCGCCTGCCACAGCTCAACCGGGCCCTGGTGCACGACCTGGCCACCGGTCGCTACCTGCACGAGCGCGCGCCCGTGCTGCTGGTCGGGCCCAGCGGCATCGGCAAGTGCCACCTCGCGCAGGCCCTGGGCCACGGCGCGGTGCAACCGGGGGTGGACGTCATCCTCACCGGCTGCGCAGCCCTCACGCAGAGCCTGAACGCCGCACGCGCCACCGGCGCCTATGACCGCAAGCTCGCAGCCCTGGCGCGGGTGCCCCTGCTCATCATCGACGACTTCGGACTCAAACCCTTGCGCGCGCCAGCCGACGAAGACCTGCACGACCTCATCGCCGAGCGCTGTGAACGCGCGGCCACCATCGTCGCCAGCAACCTCGACTTCAACGAGTGGACCGACGCCTTCGCCGTCAAGCGCCTGCTCGCCTCGGTCACCATCGACCGGCTGCGCCACAACGCCTACAGCCTTGAACTCGACGGCCTGCCTACCGCGATCCTCAGGTGCCGCCGACCTCAAAAAAGACCGCCCAAGAACCAGCCGTCAGCGCTGCAAAATAGGCCCTCCAAGAAGTACTTCGAGCACGCCCTTCGGTACCCCTCGACGGGCCGGAATATGCCGACTCCGGGTGGCCGGATCACGCCGACTCGTGACACATGGCACAGCGCGCAGGGTTGGGCGTGTCTTGATGCGCTTTCTTGGGTACTTTCGTGGAACCGACGTGGTCGCAAGTCTTTGATCAAATTTGACAATTCAACAAATTTCAGTCCCTGGCGCCTTTCTGTTGCGCCGATGATGGACTGGACCGACCGGCATTGCCGGTTCTTTCACCGGCTGATCACCCGGCGCACCCGGCTGTACACCGAGATGGTCACCACGGGCGCGCTGCTGCACGGTGATGTGCCCCGGCACCTTGACTTCGACGCTGCCGAGCATCCGCTGGCGTTGCAGGTCGGCGGCAGCGAGCCGGCCGACCTGGCCGCCGCGGCGCGGCTGGCCCGGCAATGGGGTTACGACGAGATCAACCTGAACTGCGGCTGCCCCAGCGAGCGGGTGCAGCGCGGTGCATTTGGTGCCTGCCTGATGGCCGAAGCGCCGCTGGTGCGCGACGGTGTGGCCGCGATGCGCGACGTGCTGGGCAACGACCTGCCGGTGACGGTCAAGCACCGCATCGGCATCGACCGGATCGAGCGCTACGACTTTGTGCGCGACTTTGTCGGCACGGTGGCCGAGGGCGGTTGCAGCGTGTTCATCGTGCATGCCCGCAACGCCTGGCTGCAGGGCCTGAGCCCGAAGGAAAACCGCGAAGTGCCGCCGCTGCGCTATGCGCTGGTGCACCGGCTGAAACAGGACTTTCCGGCGCTGACCATCGCCATCAACGGCGGGTTCTGCAATGGCGACCAGGTTGCCGGGCAGTTGGCGTCGGTGGACGGCGTGATGGTCGGTCGTGAGGCCTACCACCAGCCGGTACTGATGGCGGACTGGGATGCCCGATTTTTTGATGGCGGCCTGGCGCCGGTGGTGGACGACGGTTGGCGACTGGGCATCGAAGCGCAGATGCTGGCTTATATCGAGCAGCAGCACGCGGCCCACGGCACACCGGGTTCGCACATCACCCGCCACATGCTGGGGCTGTGGAACGGCCAGCCCGGCGCTCGCCGCTGGCGCCAGGTCTGGAGCGACCACCGCCTTAAAACCCTGCCGGTGCGAGAGATCGCGCGCCAGGCCCACGCCGCCCGGCAGGCCTTGGCCGGCATTGCGCTGACGGGCTGAGGGGCTGACGGGCTGAGGTCGGCGCGATGAAGCCGGACCGGCTGTCGGACTTGCTGGCCCAGAAGGTCGCCGCAACGCCTGCAAGTACCCGCCCGGAGGCGGCGCGTTGCGGCTGCAGTTGCTGGTGGGTGGTTGCGGCGCTGACGGCCAACCCACGCTGTGGGGCTTGCGGGTGCAGGACGGCGGCATCGGCCTGAGGCCCGCGCAGCTGGCCCGCGTCAGCGGGCGTTGTTTTCGCGCGGACACGTCGTGCGACATCCCGGGCACCGGGCTTGGCATGCGCACCGTCAAGGAGACCAAGGCGCCGCTGGGCGGCCGCCTGGACCTGGCCTGTGTGGCGGGGCAGGGCACCGCGGTTACGCTGTGGCTGCCAGCCTTGCAGCGCCGACCACACCGCCCGCGCCGACACCGCCCACGCCGACAATGGCGGCCTTGCACTGAAGGATCCGCCATGCCCGCCAACGGCAACCATACCGGTAGCGAGGCCGCCGCCCACGCCGCCCCAGCCAGCCCCGACCCCGCTGCACCCGCTGCATCCGCTGCATCCGCCAAAGGCTGGCTCGCCATCATCGGCGGCAGCGGCCTGTACGACCTGCCCGGTCTGACCGACACCGCCTGGGTCGAGGTTGACACGCCCTGGGGTGCGCCGTCGGACGCGGTGTTCACCGGCACACTGGCCACGGCCATCGGCCCGGCTCGGCTGGCTTTTATGCCGCGCCACGGCCGCGGCCACCGGCTGCCGCCGTCGGCGGTCAACTACCGCGCCAACATCGCCGCGCTCAAGCAGCTGGGTGCCACCGACGTGGTCTCGCTCAGTGCGGTGGGTGGCCTGCGCGCGGACCTGGCGCCAGGCACTTTCGTGCTGGTCGACCAGTACATCGACCGGACGGTTGGGCGTGAAAAATCGTTTTTCGGCGTGGGTCTGGTGGCCCATGTGTCGATGGCGCAGCCGGTGTGTCAGCGCCTGGGCGAGCACCTGCACACGGCGCTGGCCGGCCTGGGTGTGCCCCATGCGCGCGGCGGCACCTACCTGGCGATGGAGGGGCCGCAGTTCAGCACGCTGGCCGAATCCCGGCTGTACCGCAGCTGGAACTGCGACGTCATCGGCATGACCAACATGCCCGAGGCCCAGCTGGCCCGTGAGGCCGAGCTGTGTTACGCGTCGGTCGCGATGGTCACCGACTTCGACTGCTGGCACCCGGCGCACGAGGATGTGACGGTCGAGGCCATCGTCGGCGTGCTGATGGCCAACGCCGACACCGCCCGCACCCTGGTGGCGCGCAGTGCCGGTGCCGTGGTGCACGACGCCGCCGGCCCGGCCTGCACCTGCCGGCATGTGCTGGACCATGCACTGATCACCGCGCCTGCTGCGCGCGACCCGGCGATGGTGGCGCGCTTGCGCGGCATTGCCGGGCGTGTGCTGTGAGGCAGCTTGCCTGATCACTGAAACCGGCGCGGCCCAGGCCCCTGCCTGGCCGTCCCGGCTGCACGGCTGCCAAGACACGCGGCGCAGCCACCGTTGCAGCCAGCAGTGGCGCTGGCCCTGCGCCTGCTCGTCGGCGGATTTCGTGTCACACTCGACGTCGAAACTTGCATATGCAATTATTTGAATTGCAATCGCTCAACCTTGAGGACCTTTGCCGTGATGACCACCGCCCTTGACAAGCCTGGTGCCGGATTGCACGGCAGCGACGGTACCGCACCGGTGGCACAGCGCCCATCGGCCGATCCGCTGTTGACCGCACCCTTGCTGCCCACCCTGTTGCGCTTTGCACTGCCCAACATGGGCGCGATGTTGGCCACCGCGCTGGCCGCCATTGCCGAGACGGCCTATGTCGGCAGTTTTGGCGTGGCCTCGCTGGCGGGCATGGCGTTGGTGTTCCCGCTGGTGATGTTCCAGATGATGCTATCGGCCGGTGCGATGGGCGGGGGTGTGTCGTCGGCAGTGAGCCGGGCATTTGGCGCGGGCGACCTGGCGCGCGCCAATGCGCTGGCGGTGCATGCCTTGTGGATCGGCCTGACCGCCGGCACCATCTACATGGCGCTGATGCTGGCCTGCGGGCCGGTGCTGTTTGCCGCGCTGGGCGGCAGCGGCGACGCCCTGACCCAGGCGGTGGCCTATGCGCGGGTGGCATTTCTCGGCTCGGTCTTTGTCTGGCTGGTCAACACCTTTGCGTCGGTGATCCGGGGCTCGGGCAATATGGCTGTGCCGTCGGTCACGCTGCTGATGGTGGCCCTGCTGCAGGTGCTGGTGAGTGGTGCGCTGGGCCTGGGCTGGGGCCCATTTCCGCGCCTGGGCATGGCCGGGGTGGCGGCGGGGCAGGTGGTGGCCTACGCGTTCGGCGCGCTGTTCCTGTTCGGCTACCTGCGCTCGGGCCGTGCCCGGGTGCAACTGCGTTGGCGCGCCACCCGGCTGCAGCCGGCACTGCTGCGCGACATCCTGCGGGTCGGCGCGCTGGCCTGCCTGTCGCCACTGCAGACCGTGATGACCATCCTGATTCTGACCCGGCTGGTGGCGCAGTTCGGCACCACGGCGCTGGCCGGCTACGGCATCGGCACCCGGCTGGAGTTTTTGCTGGTCCCGATCGCCTTTGCGATTGGCGTGGCTTCGGTGCCGCTGGTTGGCATGGCGATAGGCGCCGGCAAGGTGGCGCGTGCCCGACGCGCCGCCTGGACTGCCGCTGCGTTGGCCACCGCGGTGCTGGGCGTGCTGGGTGCGGTGCTGGCGCTGGCGCCGGACCTGTGGACCACCCGCTTCACCCAGGACCCGGCGGTGGTGGCCGCGGCGGCGCTGTACTTCCGCTGGGCCGGGCCGGCGTATGGGTTGTTCGGCCTGGGGCTGTGCCTGTACTTTTCATCACTCGGCGCTGGCAAGGTGGGTGGCCCGGTGCTGGCCGGTACGCTGCGGCTGGTGATGGTGGCCGTTGGCGGGTGGTTGCTGGCAGGATGGCAGGCGCCGGCATGGACGGTCTTTGCCCTGGTTGCGCTGGCGATGGCGGCCTATGGCCTGGCGACGGTGGCGGCGGTGCATTTCACCTCCTGGGGCGTAGAGCGTTGAGCACCGGGCGCCGGGCGCTACACGCTGGCCGTCGGGCGCGTCAGCGCCGGTTGATCGGTCAGGGGCGCTGGCGGGCCGGCCAGGTCGCCAGCAGCAGCCCCAACAGCGCCAGCGCCAGCGCAACGGTGTGGCCTGCGCCAAAGGACTCGCCCAGCACCAGCACGCCGACGGCGGCCGCGGCAATCGGCAGCATCACGGTGAACACGCCGGCCTGGGGCGCCGGCACCTGGGCCAGGCCTTTCATCCACAGCCAGACCGTGGCCACGCTGGCGGCCAGCGAGTAGGCCACCAGCAAGGCCCAGAGCCGCAGGTCGGGCAGGCTGAAATCAAACTGCAGCGCCTGCCACAGCCCCAGCGGCGTGACCAGCACCAGGCCCCACAGGTTGATCAGCGCGCTGATGCGGCGGGGTGACACCCGGCCCGTCAGCCGTTTGCCAATGACGACATAGGCCGCCTCGCAAAAGACGGCGCAAAGCAGCAGCGCATGGCCGATCAGCGCGGCATGCGGGCCGGCCCAGGTGGGCACGGCGGTTGAGGGCGCCGCCGCTCCATCCACCGCCGGTGTGCGGGCCAGCGCCAGCACCAGAATGCCCACTGCGGCACACGCAATCGCCAGACTGGTGCGCCGGTTGATGCGCTCGGCCAGCCACCAGCGGCTGAGCAGGGCCACCGCGGCCGGTATGCCCGCCATCACCACGCCGGCTGACAGCGCCGAGGTCAGTGCCACGCCCGTCAACATGCAGATCGAGAACAGGAAGTTGCCGAGAAAACTTTCCCAGAACAGCAGTTTCCGGTCGTGCGCCGACAGCATGGGCTCGTCCGGCGCCCGCCGCACCCAGGTCAGCATGGCCACGGCCGCGATGCCAAACCGCAGCCAGGCCAGCAAAAACACTGGCAACGTGGCCACCAGCAAGCGCGATGCGCCGACATAACTGCCCACCAGCATCATGCTGGCGGCCAGGCAGGCGTAGGCAAGCAGGGGCGGCCGCGGCGCCGTCATCCGGGCGGCCGGCGCACCGCCGGCCGATCAGAACGCTGCGGCATAGCGGTTCAGCTCCCAGTCGCTGACATGCCGGGAAAACGCGGTGAACTCCTGACGCTTGAGCTGCAAGAACTGCTCGGTCAGCAGCGGCCCGAGCGCACCGCTGACCACCGTGTCCGCGGCCAGCGCGTCCAGCGCCGCGCCCAGGTCTTGCGGCAACAGGGCGATGCCGCGCTCCTGGATCTGCCCCATGCTGAGCGCAAACAGGTCGTCGTCCACCCCGGCGGGCAAGGTCAGTTTGCGATCTATGCCGTCCAGCCCGGCGGCGATCATCGCGGCGCTGGCGAGGTAGGGGTTGGCGCTGGCGTCTGGCAGCCGCCACTCGAAGCGGCCGTGCAGCGTGCGCAGCAGCGCGGTGCGGTTGTTCGGGCCGTGCGCGATGTAGGCCGGTGCCCAGCAAGTGCCAGAAATCGATTTGCCCACCACCAGCCGCTTGTAGCTGTTGACCGTGGGCGCCGCCAGCGCGCACAGCGCCGCTGAGTGCGCCAGCACCCCCGCCGCGAATTGCTCGCCCAGCGGCGACAGCAGACCGTCCGTATCGAGCGCGCCGTCCGACCGGTGCGGTACGAACAGGTTGCGTGCATTGCCGTTTCGGTCGTGCACCGGGCCCTGCCACAACGAGATATGGAAGTGCAGACCGCTGCCCGGCTGGTCGGCAAAAGGCTTGGGCATCATCGAGAACACCATGCCGGCGCTCTCGGCCAGCGCGTGCGCCGCCTGTTTGAACAGCATCAAATGGTCGGCACTGGCCAGCACATCGTCGAAACCGAAGTTGACCTCGTACTGGCCGTGCGCGTCCTCGTGGTCAAACTGCAGCACGTCCAGCCGGCAGGCTTCCAGCGCATGCTGCAGCGACTGCAGGAACACGCGCTGGCGCGGCAGGCTTTTGAGGTCGTAGCTGGGCTTGTCCAGCCGGTCGGCGTCGTCAGCCGGCTGCCATTGGCCCGCCACCTGCTTGAGCAGGAAAAACTCTGGCTCGATGCCGGTGCGCAAGTGCCAGCCCTTGGCAGCCAGCCGTGCCACCTGGCGCCGCAGCACCTGGCGCGGGCAGGCCTCAAAAGGCTCGCCCGCGACAAAGCCGTCACACACCACCCGGGCATAGCCTGGCAGCCAGGGCAGGGCGACAGCGGTGCTGGCAGCGCCACGCGCCCAGTACTCGGACCGTGGACCGCAGCGCGGCAGGCCGGTGCCGGCAATTGACGGCCCCGAAATGCCTGCGCCTTCGGTCAGCAGGTCATCAAGGTGCGCCAGCGGCACAAACTTGCCACGCGCCACGCCGTGCAGGTCGGTGAACTGCGCGACCAACGTATGCACGCCCTGGTCGGCCAGTCGTTCTCGCAGGTCTTTCATGGTGCTTCTCCGTTGTCAGCCCTGCCCCATGACCGGCGCAATGCCGGTCAGAAGCTCACCACCACCGACGCGCCCAGCAACTGGTTGCTCTTGCGGTAGCCGCCGGTGGCCATGTCCAAGAATACCGGCTGCGAGGCCTGGTCGAAGCGGTATTCGGTCTTGATCACGGTATTGAGGTTGAGCAGGTCGCTCAAACCCAAGGCCAGCGCGGCCCGGTTGGCGCCCTTGCCGCAGCCGGTGGCATTGCCAGCAGCGGCGGGATCGCACGCGAAATTGGCGTCGGGGCCCAGGCCGTTGCGCCTGTCGGCCACGCTGTAACCCAGCAAACCGCCGCCGTTCTTGTCGTTCTTGATGTCGTCCAGCCGGCCGACCCACTCCCAGCGCGGGATGAACTTGTAGGCAACCAGCGTGGACACGCCGACCCAGCGGGAGTCGCGCAGCTCGCCCGTCGTCGAATCGGCGGTGATTGCGGCACGCTTTTGGCCGCCGAACCCGATCTGGCCTTGCCAGCTGAAGTCACCCCGGCTGAAGTGGGCGTCGGCCTCGAACAGATGGAGCATGGCGTTGGCGGTGTCTTGGCCGAGCATGGTGACCGGGTTGGCACCCGCCGCCCGGAAGTTGGCCACCTCGCCGTGCACCCCGGCAAAGCCGAAGCCCTGGAACTCGCCCCGGGCATAGTCCACCCGGTAGGCCAGCACCGGCGTGCGCTCTTTGGCCGCCTGCTTGGTGCTGTTGAAGTTGGCCAGCAGCCACTTGATGTTCCATTTGCCTCTCACCATTTCCATGCCGGCGCCGGTGTAGGCGG
>JANMXG010000157.1:0-3846 GCA_031394235.1 Betaproteobacteria bacterium | reverse complement strand
AACACCGGGCCCAGGGTGGTGCCGAACTCGCCCGTTTTCTGGCTGTAGATGCGGGTGCCCACCAGGTCGGCCGGCACCAGATCGGGCGTGAACTGGATGCGCTTGTAGCTGCCACGCAGCGTGGCCGCCAGCGTGCGCACGGTCAGGGTCTTGGCCAGCCCCGGCACACCCTCGACCAGCAGATGGCCCTGGGCCAGCAGGGCCACCATCACGCGTTCCAGAAAGCGGTCCTGGCCCACCACCACGCGCTTGACTTCGTAGAGGATGCGTTCGAGCAACTGGGTGGTTTCTGGCGCGATCGGGGCAGGGGTGTTCATGCGGGCCGGAGGTGTTTTGAGGGAGTGGATGGGGATTGGAGGCGGATCCGGCACGCTCAGAACGGCGGCATGCCGACCGCTGCGGCCGCGTTTTCGATCGGCACCGCAAAGCCGATGCCGATGAAGGTGCGCTGGCGGTTGGGGTTCATGATCGCGGCGACGATGCCCACCACATGGCCATCCATCGTGACCAGCGGCCCGCCCGAATTGCCGGGGTTGGCGGCTGCGTCGAACTGGATCAGGTTGGTCAGGCTGCGCTGGCCGTCGGGCGTGTTGAACTCGCGTTTCAATCCCGACACCACACCCACTGACGCCGACGGCCCAATGCCAAACGGAAACCCCACCGCCATCACCGCCTCGCCCGCGCTCAAGCCGGCGGTGGAGCGCAGCGTGGCGGCGTGCAGGTCGTCCGGAATGGTGTGGGCCTGCAGCACGGCCAGGTCGTTTTCGGGCTGGCGGTTGACGATGTGGGCTTCGCTCTCGCTGCCGTCGGCAAAGGTGACGCGGATCCGGCCTGCGCCTTCCACCACATGCAGGCTGGTCAGGATCAGTCCCTTGTCGACGATGACCACCCCGCTGCCCACGCTGCGGCCCTCGGTGTTACTGGGTTCGGTGGCGTCGTCATGGGGTGTGGATCGCAAGACTCGTCCGCCCGGCGGGGCCCGCGACGCTGGGCGGTTGTCCACCACCGGATCGCCGATCACCCGCACCACCGACGGCAGGATGGCCTCGTACGCGGCCACACCGGCCGTGGCCAGCGGCTGCTTGGCGATCGACTCGCGCAGCGCGGCGTCGATCTGGGCGAGCGTCAGCGGGGGCTGCACACGGGCAGTCCAGGCCGGCCAGCCCGCCACCCCCAAGCCCGCCAGCAGGGCCACACCCGCCAGCAGGCGTTGGTGGCGGCGCCAACCCGCGGCCGGCCGCCCGGCAAGGCGCGCGGCCACCCGGCTGCTGTGCGGTGAGGGCGCGTTGGGATCCAGGCCGGGGGCGTCCGGCCTGGTGGAGTCGGGGCCGCTTGGTTCGGGTCCGGGCGCGGCCGCTGTCGTCGCAGCGGGCTTGGCCGGGCGCTGGGGAGATCGGCTGTACAGCGGGTCGCGGGCCATGGTCAACGGCTCCAGCAGTCACCATCGGACCGCTCGGGTTTTACAGTATCACGGCGCGGCACTGTGTGCAGCCAGCGGGTTTCAGGTCCGCCAACAGGGCATGATCGGCTGATGACCTGGATCGACACCCATTGCCACCTCGACGCCCCGGCGTTCGATGCCGACCGCGCGGAGGTGGTGGCGCGTGCGCGCGCTGCCGGTGTGGGCCACCTGGTGCTGCCGGCCGTGGTGGCCGGGCATTTCGAGACGGTGCGCGCGCTGGCCCACCAGCACGGCCTGGCCTATGCGCTGGGCATCCATCCGCTTTATGTCGAGCAATCGACCGATGCCGACCTGGACGTGCTGGCCGACGCGCTGGCCAGGCACCGGGACGACCCGCGGCTGGTGGCGGTGGGCGAAATCGGCCTGGACTCCTTTGTGCCCGGGCTGGACCTGCTGCGGCAGCAGCGTTTTTATGCCGCCCAGCTCAAGCTGGCGGCGGCTGCCGGGCTGCCGGTGATCGTGCATGTGCGGCGCTCGGCCGACGCGCTGCTGGCGGGGTTGCGCCGCACCCGCGTGGCTGGCGGCATCGTGCATGCCTTCAACGGCAGCCGGGTGCAGGCCGATGCCTTCATCGACCTGGGTTTCAGGCTGGGTTTTGGCGGCGCGCTGACGTTCGAGCGCGCGCTGCAGATCCGCCGTCTGGCCACCGACCTGCCGGCCAGCGCGATGGTGCTGGAGACCGACGCGCCCGACATGCCGCCGCACTGGCTGTACCGCACCGCCGCCCAGCGCGCCGCGGGTGAGACCAGCCGCAATCAGCCGGCCGAACTGCCGCGCATCGCCGCAGTTTTGGCGGGGCTGCGCGGCTGGTCGCTGGACCAGACCGCAGGCATCACCGGCGCCAATGCCCGGGCCGCCTTGCCCAGGTTGGCGGCGCTGCTGGACGCTTGACGCCGCGGGCCGTCAATCCGCGACGAAGTGGGGCCAGGTGCCCGCCAGGTAGGCCATGAAGGCGGGGCCGACACCTTCGGTCTGCAAATGGGCCCGGCTGACCGGGCGCGGCAGGGCGCAAAAGCCCGGGTCGGCAATGGCGCGGCGCGCAAAGTCGTGGTGCAGGATGGCGCCCCGGCCGATCAGCACAAAGTCGGCGCCGGCGTCCAGGCAAGCCTGGGCCCGGGCGGCGTCCATCAGCTTGCCGGCCACGCCCAGCCGGGTGGCGCCACGCGGCAAGTCACTGAAATGGGCGATCAGCGGCTGGCCCGCATGGCCTGCTTCGATCGGTGGCTTGAAGATATCCCACAGCGATAAATCCAGGTAGTCGAGCAGGTCACTGGCCAGCAACTGGCCGGCCAGCCGCCGCGCCTCGGCCAGCGGAATGCCGTAACGCTCGGGCGAGATGCGCAGGCCGATCTGAAAGTCCGGCCTGGCGCGGCGCCGGATGCCACCGGCGATCTCGAACAGGATGCGGCTGCGGTTCTCGAAGCTGCCGCCGTAGCGGTCGGTGCGCTGGTTGTGCTCGGCGTCCAGAAACGCGCACAGCAGGTAGCCGTGTGCGCCGTGCACCTCTATCCCGTCGAAGCCGGCGCGCTCGGCGCGCAGTGCGGCCAGGATGAAGTCCTCAACCAACTGCTCGACCTCGGCCGTAGTCAGGGCACGGGCGCCGGTCTCGGCGTCGTCCCAGGGGGCGACCTTGGGCAGGCCGGTCAGGGCCGGGTCCGAGCGCCGGCCCGAGTGCTGCAGTTGCAGTGACGACACGCTGCCGGCTGCGCGGATGCCCTGCGCCAGCCGGGCCAGCCCGGGCAGGTGCAAGTCCGACCAGCAGCCCAACTGGCCCGGGAATCCCTGGCCACCGGCCTGCACATGGGCGGCGGCGGTCATTGTCAAGCCAAAACCGCCCTGGGCGCGCAGCAACAGCCAGTGGGCTTCGGCGTCGCTGAGCGTGCCGTCGGCATGGCTCTGCATATTGGTCAGCGGCGCCAGCATCAGGCGGTTGGGCAGGGCCGGCCCGTGGGCCAGTGGCAGCGGGTCGGACAGGGTGGGGCGGCAGGGCTGGGAGGGAGTCATCCTCAAAGCTTGTAACGTGTCGACGCCGGTGCTGGCTGTCGCCAGCGGCACAGGCAGGGATCCTGGCGCCGACCTGGCCCTCGACTTCGCACCCGGTCTCGATCCCGGCCTTGAACCTTGGAAACCCCGTGGCCCAGCCTGCTGCCGAACAATCCACCAGCCCCACCAGCCCCACCAGCCCCACCAGCCCCACCAGCCCCACCAGCCCTGCCAGCCCTGCAATCCCCGCTGGCCCGGTCGCCGAGCCCTGCGCCCTGCTGACCGGCCTGCCGCCGGTGGCAGACCCCCGCACGCGCTTGCTGCTGTTGGGCAGTTTTCCGGGGGTGGCGTCGTTGCGGGCGCAGCAGTATTACGGCCATGCCCGCAACCAGTTCTGGCCG
>JANMXG010000156.1:0-4127 GCA_031394235.1 Betaproteobacteria bacterium | reverse complement strand
CGACGAGCACCGCAACGCAGTCTGGCTGGGCGAGCGCGACTGTTCGATGCAGCGCCGCCACCAGAAGATCATCGAAGAGGCGCCGGCGCCCGGCATCCCGCGCCGCGCCATCGAGCGCATCGGCGACCGCTGCGCTGCGGCGTGCAAGAAGATCAGCTACCGCGGTGCCGGCACCTTCGAGTTTCTCTACGAAAACGGTGAGTTCTATTTCATCGAGATGAACACCCGCATCCAGGTCGAGCATCCGGTGACCGAACTCGTCACCGGCGTGGACATCGTGCAAATGCAGATCCGGGTGGCGGCGGGTGAAAAACTGCCGTTCACCCAACGCCAGATCCAGATGCGCGGCCATGCGCTGGAGTGCCGGATCAACGCCGAAGACCCGTACAAGTTCACGCCGTCACCGGGTCGCATCACGATGTGGCATGCACCGGGTGGTCCGGGCGTGCGGGTCGATTCGCACGTCTACACCAACTACACCGTGCCGCCCAACTACGACTCGATGATCGGCAAGATCATCGTGCACGGCGACACCCGCGAGCAGGCGCTGGCGCGCATGCGCATCGCGCTGTCGGAGACGGTGGTCGAGGGCATCCACACCAACATCCCGCTGCACCGCGAGCTGATGGCCGACGCCAAGTTCATCGAAGGCGGCACCAGCATCCACTACCTCGAAGGCTGGCTAGAGCGGCACAAACGCTGATGGCCTCGATCGCTTTGACCCCGCCCGCCACGATGCATGAACTGGTCATCCGGCTGCCTGAATCGCTGGTCGAGGCGGTCTCGGAGGCACTGGTCGACGAGTTGGACGCGCTCAGCGTGTCGGTGGCCGACGCCGATGCCGGCACCGACGCCGAGCAGGCGCTGTTTGGCGAGCCCGGCATGCCGGCGCCCAAGTCGGGCTGGCAGCGGTCGGACATCACCGCGCTGTTTGCCACCGAGGTCGAGGCCACCGCGGCCGCCACGCTGCTGCGTGCGCAGGCCTGGGCCAGCGAGCTCGCCGTGCTGGCCTTGCGCGCCGTCGAGGATCAGGACTGGGTGCGCCTGACGCAATCGCAATTTGCGCCGGTCGAGGTGACGCCCAGCTTCTGGATCGTGCCGAGCTGGCACCAGGCGCCCGCCGCTGCCACCACCGTGATCCGGCTCGACCCGGGCCTGGCCTTTGGCACCGGCACCCACCCCACCACCCGCATGTGCCTGCGTTGGACAGCGCAGCAGGCCGCAGCCCTGTCGGGCAGTTGGACCCGGGTGCTGGACTACGGCTGTGGCTCGGGCATCCTGGCGATCGGCGCGGCGCTGCATGGCGCCAAGGGCATCGACGCCGTCGATATCGACGAGGCCGCCGTGACAGCCACCACCGCCAACGCCCTGGCCAACAGCGTGACGTTGAACCCCGGCCTGCCCGAGGCCGCCTCTGGCCGCTACGCACTGGTGCTGGCCAACATCCTGGCCACGCCGCTCAAGCTGCTGGCGCCGCTGCTGGCCGGCCATGTGGCGCCGGGCGGCCACTTGGTGCTGGCCGGCATCCTGGCGCGCCAGGCTGACGAGCTCAAGGCCGCCTACGCGCCCTGGCTGGCGCTGCAGGTCAGCGACAGCGAGGACGGCTGGATCCTGATGACAGCGCAACGGCTGGCCTGAGCCCGGCCCAACCGGCATGAACCTGGCCACACGCTGCCCGTCCTGCGGCACCGTCTTTCGGGTCGTCCAGGACCAGTTGCGGGTGTCAGAAGGCTGGGTGCGCTGCGGCCGCTGCAACAGTGTGTTCAACGCGGCCGAGGTGCTGTTCGACGTCGATGACGCCGCGCAGGCGCCTATCGAACAAGACGCCGGGCCGTCGCCACAGGACGCTGCCGACACCGGATCCGAGCCGACCGTCACCGACTGGACCGCGCCACCGGCAGCGCAAGCTGCCACCGACCCCCCGGACACTGCCGCACCGCCCGCGGCCGGCGCCGCGGGGCGCCATGAGCCGGGTTTCAGCGCTGTTCCGGCCCGGTCGGCCTCGGCGTCGGCCCGGCCGATGTCGCGCCAGCCTGGAGCACCCTGGCCGGGCGGCCGCCCCAGCGGCGCCGGTCAGCGGATGGAACCGCTGCTGCGAACCCCGTCCTTGCCGTCCACGGCACAAGGTCCGGGCCTCGATTTCACCGCCCTGCCGCCTCAGGCGGATGCTGCGCCGCCATCGCCCCGGTCAGCCGCGACAGGGGCCTCGCCCAGCCGCCCGGCCGATCTCTCGGACGTCCGGCTCACGCATCCCCTGCCGTCGTTCCTGCGGGCCGCGGACCATGCCGCCCTGGGGCGGCGTCCGGCGGTACGCGCTACGCTGGGTGTCGCCGCGCTGCTGCTGCCCGTCTGCCTGCTGCTGCAAGCTGCGCTGCTCTGGCGCGATACGCTGGCCGCCCGGCTGCCTGCCAGCGCGCCCGCCCTGCACGCGCTGTGCCGCGTGGCAGGTTGCCAGGTGCAGCCGCTGCGCCGGATCAACGCCCTGGCGGTTGACAGCTCGTCCCTGAACCGCCTGGAGGGCTCCCCGCTTTACCGGCTGCAGCTGGCGCTGCACAACCGTGCCGACACCGCGGTGCTGGCACCCTCGCTTGATTTGTCACTCACTGACGCCCAAGGCAAGCTGGTGTCCCGGCGCGTGCTGGCGCTGGCCGACCTGGGCGTGCCGCAATCGGTGCTTCAGGCTGGGCAGGAATTGCCGATCAATGTCCTGATGGCCACAGGCGAGCGGCGGGTCGATGGCTACACCGTCGAACTGTTCTACCCCTGACCGGCATCTCCCCACTCCCTTCAACTTCAGACCGGCTGTCGTCGGCATCCACACACCATGTCAGTTTTGATCTGCGGCTCGCTCGCCTTTGACACCATCACCAACTTTCCGGGCCGCTTCTCGCAGCAGATCATGCCCGACAAGGTGCACATCCTGAACGTCTCGTTCCTGGTGCCCACGATGCGGCGCGAGTTTGGCGGTTGCGCTGGCAACATTGCCTATACGCTGCAACTGCTTGGCGGGCAGCCGCTGGTGATGGCGGCGCTGGGCAACGATGGCGGCGACTACCTCAAGCGCCTGCAAGGCTGGGGGTTGGACACGTCGCAGGTGCTGCAAGCGGGCGACACCTACACCGCCCAGTGCATGATCATCACCGACCAGGACAACAACCAGATCACCGCCTTTCACCCCGGCGCGATGCAGTTGGCGCACAACACGACGGTGCCCACATCGCGCGGCGACATCACGCTGGGCATCATTGCGCCCGATGGCCGCGACGCGATGCTCAGCCATGCGGCGCAGCTGGCGGCCGCCAAGATCCCGTTTGTCTTCGACCCGGGCCAGGGCCTGCCGATGTTTGACGGCGCCGAGTTGCGCGCCTTTGTGGCGCAAGCCACCTGGGTGGCCGTCAATGACTACGAGGCCGCGATGCTCTGCGAGCGCCTGGGCATGACGCTGGACGCGCTGTCCCGTGAGCCGAACTTGCAGGGCGTGATCGTCACGCTGGGTGCCCAGGGCTGCGACCTGTGGCGGGCTGGCGAGTGCACCCACGTGCCGGGTGTGGCCGCCACCGAAGTGCTGGACCCGACAGGCTGCGGCGACGCCTTCCGCGGCGCGCTGTTGCACGGCCTGTCGCTGGGCTGGACACTGGACCGCTGCGTGGCGCTGGGCAACCAGGTGGGCGCACTCAAGATCGCGCAGCGGGGTGGGCAGAACCACGCGATCCCGGCCGACTTGATTTCAGCTGCGTAAATCACCTGGCGCGCCTGACACGCCCCGGGTCGCCTCAGGCGCCTCAACCCATCAGCATGCCACCGTCCAGCAGGGTCTGGCCGGTCATAACGCCGGACTCGACTGCGCCCAAATGAACCACCAGGTGGGCGATCTCCTCGGGCTGCAAGAAGCGCTGCACCGGCACGCGCGCAACGCCGGTGGCCATCGGCAGCTACCGGCTCTTTGCTGTCTTTCCTCTGGTGGGGATGCAGTCGTTCGATGTGCGGCGCGAGACGGCCAAGGCCGTCGGGCAACCGGCTCCCTCCATGTCCTCCGATGCCGGCCAACTGGCCGACATCTCCTCCTAATATTCTGAGCATGCCCTCGTCGCGCTGAAGGGGGTCCGCCCGGTTGACCTCGTGCTCCT
>JANMXG010000155.1:0-11390 GCA_031394235.1 Betaproteobacteria bacterium | reverse complement strand
GCGATGGTGGCGCTGATCTCGCTGTTCTTGATCACCACCGGGGTCTGGGCGGTGCTGGCCGAGCTGGACGTGGCGGTGCAGGCGCGCGGCTCGGTGATTCCGCCGAGCCGGCTGCAAGAGGTGCAAAGCCTGGAGGGCGGCATCGTCGAACAGCTGCTGGTGGTGCCCGGTCAGGCGGTCAAGAAAGGCCAGTTGCTGGCCCGGCTGGACACTTTGCAATACACCTCGACCGCCGGTGAAAGCCGCCAGCACTGGCTGGCCGCAGTGGCCGGCCGGGCCCGGGTCGAGGCGCTGCTGTCGGGCAGTGCGCCGCGTTTTGATGCGGCCTGGCAGCGCGAGGCGCCCGAGCTGATCGCCAAGGAGACCCAGCTCTGGCGCGACGCGCTGCGCGAGTACCAGTCCAACGGCGCCGCGGCGCGCGAGGCCGTGCTGCGCCGGCGGAGCGAGCTGGCCGAGGCCCGCGCCCGCATCGAGCTGCTGCAGTCAGCGGTCAAGGTGGGTGAAGAAAGCTTTGCGATCGAGGAGCGCCTGTTCAAGGAGGGCGCCGGCGCCCGCGCCGACTACCTGGCCGCGCAGCAACGGCTGATGGGCCAGAAGGCTGACCAAGACAGCCTGCAGCAGTCGCTGCCGCGCTTGTCCGCCGGGCTGGCCGAGGCCCAGGCCACGGCGGCCGAGTCCGACGCCAAGGCGCGTGCCCAGTGGGGCGCACAGCGCAGTGAATTCGAGACCAAGTCGGCCGCGTTGGCCAGCACCTTCATCGGCCAGCAGGACAAGGTGGCGCGGCGCGAGGTGCTCTCGCCACTGGACGGCGTGGTCAACCGGGTGCTGGTGGCCACGCTCGGCGGGGTGGTGGCGCCGGGCAAGTCGATCCTGGAGATCGTGCCCGACGAGGCCAAGCTGCTGATGACTGCGCGCATCAAGCCGTCCGACATCGGTTTTCTGCGCACCGGCCAGAACGCCAGCGTGCGGGTACTGGCCTATGACGCCAGCACCTACGGCAAGATGGAAGCCACGGTGGCACGGGTCGGCGCCGACGCGGTGCTGGACGAGCACAACGAGCCCTACTTCGAGGTGCAGCTCAGCGCCGAGCGTGACCAGCTCAAGTTGCACGGCAAGCCGCTGGCCATCACCCCCGGCATGCCGGTCGACATCGGCATCCTGACCGGCCAGCGCAGCGTCATGCAGTACCTGCTCAAGCCGGTGCTGCGCGGCGTGCAGGGCGCACTGCAGGAGCGTTGATGCGGCACACACCTTCGGCCAGACCGCGCCCCCACAGGCTGGCCTGCATGCTGGCGCTGTGCGCCGCACTGGGCCAGCTGGGGCTGGCCGCACCGGCCAGCGCGCAGGACGCCGCACCGGATCAACTGTTGCAGCCCGACCTGGCGACCTTCACGCCGGCCCGCGCGATGGCGCCGGTGGCCGCCCCCGCCGACAGCGCCGAGAGCCTGCCCGCGCTGCTGGGCCGGGTGCTGGCACGCGACCCGCAGGTGCGGGTGGCAGCGTCGCTGCTGCAGGCCGTGCAGGAGCGTCGGGTCCAGGCCCGCTCGCGCCTGGGCCCCAACCTGACCCTGCTGGCCAACCAGGGCCGCAGCATCGAATCTGAATTCGGTCGAACCGTTGACCGCAGCAACCAGCGGGCCGAGGCCGGCCTGCGCTGGAACCTGTACAACGGCGGCAACGACCTGGCCGAGTTGGGCGGCGCCACCCGCGACATCGATGCCGCCGCGCAAGACCTGCGGCGCGCCCGCGAGGACACGGCCGAGCGCCTAGCCGAGACCTACGTCGAGCTGCTGCGGCTGCAGACCCTGCTGCCGCGCGCCGCCGACCGGCTGGCCGCCGTGCAGCGCCTGACGGCCCAGGCGCACCGCCAGAACGAAGCCGGCAAGACCAGTGACGCCGACGCCACCCAGGCCGCTGCGTCCCTGCTGGACGCGGAGATCGTGCTCGACCAGCTGCGCGCCGACCACGACAGTGCACGCGCCAAGCTGGCGACGCAGGCCGGCACCGAGGTGCGCAACGCGGTGCCGCTGTTGCTGCTGCCAGCGCCTGCCACTGCGGCACCCGGCGACGCAGCAGGCCTGGTGGCTGCCGCCCGGCTGCGGGCCGATGCCGCGCGCCAGCGGGTGCGGCCCACCGCCAGCCTGCTGGCGCCCCGCATCGACTTGGAGCTGCGCCAGCAATTGAGCGACCGCACCAGCCCCGCACTCACCACCCAGCAGCAAAAGGCCTGGCTGCTGGTGGCGCGCTGGGACATCCCAGTGCTGGGCGAGGCGGCAGCCCGCCGCAACGAGACCGAGCGCCGCGCCGAGGCCGCCGAGGCCGAGGCCGAGCGGGTCGCGCGTGGCGTGGTTGCCGAGTTGCAGTCACTCGGCCCGCGCATCCTCAATGCCGACCGGGCCGTTGCCCAGCTCGACCGCCAGATCGCCCAGTACGACCTGCTGGTGCGGGCCGGTGAGTTGCAGTTCGAGGCCGGCCGGCGCAGCGTGGCGCAGCTGATCGGGCTGCGCGAGAGCCGCTACAGCACCGAACAGCGCCGTGCCGAGCAGGCCCAGCGCCTGCTGGCCGCGCAGCTGCGGCAATTGGCACTGAACGGCGGCCTGCTGCCCGCGTTGGGGCTGGGCAGTGGTATCGAGGGCGACGCGCCACCCTGAAGCCGCGCTGGGCCGGGCGGGGCGGTACCAGGCCGGGCCCTGCACGGGCGGGCGGGCGCTGCACCGCGGCATTGGCCGCTCAAGGCGCCACTGGCAAGTCCACCGTGAACACCGAGCCGTCGCCAGGCAGGCTGGTCACACTGATGTCGCCGCCCATCGCGCGCAACCAGCCGCGCGACAGCAGCAGCCCCCGGCCGCTGCCGGCGATGCTGCCCGTTTCGCGGCCCACCCGCTCGAAGGCGGTGAACAACCTGGCCAGCTGGTCCGCATCCATGCCCAGGCCGGTGTCACGCACGGCGATCTGCCAGCGCCCGCCGCAACACGCCGCGCTGATCTGCACCCGCCCGCCCGGCCGGTTGTACTTGACGGCGTTGCCCAGCAGATTGGTCAGCGCCTGGCGCAGGCGTTGCGCGTCGGCCAGCACCACAGCACGGTCGTCCAGGGTCGGACAGTCCAGCGTGATGCCGCCCGCCAGCGCCTGCGGGCCCAGCAGGCCGGTCACGGCGCGCAGCTCAGCGCCCAGTGGCACGGCGGCCAGCTGCAGCGGCGCCGCGCCGGCGTCCAGCGTCGCCAACTGGCTGAAATCGTCACTCAAGCGCAGCAACAAGGCGCCGGCATCCTCCATCTGCTTCAGGTAGCCCAGCGCCTTGCTCGCCAGCGGGGCTGTCGGATCGCTGCGCAACAGGTGGGCAAAATCCAGCACAGCGTTCAGCGGCGTGCGCAACTCATGGCTGGCGCCGGCCAGCAGCAGTGCACGCTCGGCCCGGGCGGCGCGCTCGGCCACCAGCGCCTGGGCCGTGGCAGCGGCCTCGACCTCGTCGGTGATGTCGCGGTGGGCGCCAAACAGCGCCACCAGGTGGCCGTCGTCGTCCCGCTCGGCCGTGCGCTGCGATTCGATCCAGCGGACTCGGCCGTCGGCGCGCACGGCCCGAAACTGCAACGTGACCGTGGCCTCACCGCCCGCCGTCAGGGTCTGCACCCGGCTGCGCAACCGGTGCTGGTCGTCGGCGTGCACGCAGCCCAGCCAGTCGCTCCAGGCCAGTGTGGTGCAGCTGTCCGGCAGACCGTAGAGCCGGGCAAAAGAAGGGCCGAAATTCATCGTCCAACGCACCAGATCAAAACGGAAGGTGGCCATCTTGGCCGCCTCCAGCAACAACGCGTTTTGTTGCGCCAGCATGACCAGGGCCTGGCGGCTTTGGTGCTCGGCGGTGACGTCGATCGTCACGCCAACCACCTGGCTCACCGGGCCATCGCCGTCGCGCAACCCGATCCGGCGGGTCAGCAGGTGGCGGACCGCGCCCGATGCGCCAGTCACCCGGTAGGCGGCCTCGACCGTGAGCCCACCTTGCCTGGCGTCAATGCGGGCCTGGATGACGATGGACCGGTCCTGCGGCACGACCGACGCCAGGATACGTGCCGCGTCGGTGGCGCCCGGGTTGCCGCCGGGGTAGTGCGCGCTTTTGGCAGGCAGCCACTGCACCTGGTCACTGGCCAGGTCGTGCCGCCAGAAGACCTGGTCAGCCACCAGCGCCGCCATCCCCAGCTGCGACAGCAGCTGTTCACGCTCGCGCTGCAGCAGCTGCGCGCTGCTGACGTCCAGCAGCACACCCAGCACCTGCCGGCCCTGGCGGATCCAGTGGGTTTGCAGGTGCAGCACCCGGCCATCGTCGTGGCGCACGCTGTACTCGACCAGGCCGCGCTCGGCACCGGCCTTCAGATCGTCGAAGTAGCGCTGCAGCGCGGGCCGGGTCTCGGGCGTCAGCCGGTCCAGCATGACGGGCCAGTCGGGCGTGCCTGCGCCGACCGGCACGCCGAACAGGCGGTGGGTGGTGGCATCGGCCTGGCCCAGGCCGGTGTCCAGGTCACGCGTCCAATGGCCGACCAGATCGCTCGCCACCAGCGGCTCGACCTGCCCGCGCACGGCGCCCAGCGCGGCCTGCACCGGCGCGCGGTGCGCGGCCTGAAACAGGTACTCCGCCATGGCGTTGGCCTCCAGCGGGCGGGCAAACAGGTAGCCCTGGCCACGGCTGCAACCCAGTTCGACCAGGATGCGGGCCTGGGTTTCGGTCTCGATGCCCTCGGCCACCAGCTCCAGTTGCAGGGCATCGGCCACCTGCAGCGCGGCCCGCACCAGGGCGCGGTGGTAGGGGCTGGTTTCCAGCTCCTGGACAAAACTGCGGTCGATCTTGACCTGCTGCACCGGCAGCTGGCGCAACGCGGCCAGCGATGAGTGTCCGGTGCCAAAGTCGTCCAGTGCCAGTTGCACGCCCAGCGCGCGCAAGGCGTGCAGCACGCCGAGTGCGGCCCCGTCCTGCATGGCCAAGCTTTCGGTCACCTCAAACTGCAGCGCGGCGCACGCCAGGCCGGCCGCCTGCACGATCGCCGCCATGCGGCCTGGCAGCGCCGGGTCGGTCAGCTGGGCCCGGCTCAGGTTGACCGACAGCCGCAGCGGCAGCGGCACGCCAGCCGTCTGCCAGGCCCGGAACTGCACGCAGGCCTGGCGCAAGACCTCCTCACCCAGCGCAGCGATCAGGCCTGATTCTTCGGCCACCGGCACAAATTGGGTCGGTGGGATCTCACCGCGGGTCGGGTGGCGCCATCGTGCCAGCGCTTCCATGCCCACGGTACGGCCACTGACCAGCTCGATGATCGGCTGGTACACCACCCGCAGCTGACCGGTGCGCAAGGCAGTGCGCAACTCGGCCTCCAGCGCCAGCGCAGCGGTGGCCTGCGCATGCATGCCGGGCTCGAAGTGGGCGTAGCGGCCCCGGCCTTGGCGTTTTGCCGCGTACATCGCGGTGTCGGCGTCGCGCAGCAGTTGCAGCACCGTGCTCTGGCCATTGCCCAGCACGATGCCCACGCTGACGCCGGAATGCACCTGCACCCGGCCGAGCTGGTGCGGCCGGGCCAGCCGGGCCAGCAGCCGCTCGGCCAGCGCACCGGCCGCTGCCGGGTCGGACAAGCCTTCGACCAGCAGCACAAACTCGTCGCCGCCCAGCCGCGCGGCCAGCGGCTCGGCCACGTCGCTGTCGACCTGCCACAGTGCGTCGGCAGAACGCAGGCCATGGCGCAGCCGTTGGGCCACCTTGCGCAGCAGTTCATCGCCAACGTCATGGCCCAGGCTGTCGTTGACCTGCTTGAAGCGGTCCATGTCCATGAACAGCAGCGCAAACGGCCGACCGCCATCGATGCAGCGCTGCAGGTGCTGCATCAGGCCACGCCGGTTCGGCAGGCGGGTCAGCTCGTCGGTGCCCACCTGCACCCGCAACTCGGCCTGCAGCCGCTCACGCTCGCTGACATCGATCAGCACGCCGTGCCACAGTGCATCGGCCGCCGCGCCGCGGCCGCGCCGGGCCACCCATTCCAGGCTGCGTTCAGGGTGACGGCGGGCCTGCAGCAAGACCTGCCAGCTGGCGTCCTGCCGGGCTTCGGCCGCGGCCAGGCTGGCCTCGAACACGCTGGCAGCCGCCGGCAGCAGCGCGTCCAGCACAACGGTGCCGCGGGCCATCGCCTGACCCGGCGTGACGCCCAGCAAATCCAGCAACCGGCTGCTGGCATACGGAAAAGTCAACGCTCCCGAGGCGCTGCGTTGGCACTGCAGCACCGCCCCGGGCATCGCGTCCAGGCTGTGGCGGGCGTTGCGCAGCTCGTCCTGCAGGCGCTGGCGGTCGCCCGCCGGCAGCAGCCACAGCGTGATGACGGGTCGGGCCCCGGATGCGCCGCGTGTTTCGCGGCGCAGCGCGGCCAGCGTGGTCCAGGGACCACCGGCGGCGTTCAGCACCAGCGTCACGTCGTCCAGCCGCTGGCGTGTCAGCAGGGCCGGCCAGAGTGCCGTAGCCCACAACAGCCGGCTGGCCGGGCTCAGCCAGTCGCTCAGGCTCTGGCCAACCAGGGTGTCCGGGTCACGGCCTAGGCGCTCAGCGAGTTCCTGGTTGGCTTGCACGATGGCGCCGTCATCGCCCAGCAAGGCACCGGCGCAGGGCCAGACGTCGATGGCTGCGGACGCCAGGCTGGTCATGTGGCGAGGATGCTCGGCGAACGGCCGGGTGGTTCCGCCAAGTCAGCCAGCAGGACGCGGGCCACCTCGTCTGGGTGGCTCATGTGCGGGCAGTGCCCACTGGCCTCGAGCCAGGCAAACCGGCCTTGCGGCAGCTGGTCGGCGGTCCACTGCCCCACGGCCGGCGGTGCCAGCGCATCGGTCCGACACTGCAGCACCAGCGCCGGCACTGGGACCAGGGGCAGCAGCCGCCGCAGGTCGGTCCGGAAGGTGGCACGGGCCCAGCGCAGCGCAATGGTCGGGTCCATGTCGCAAAAGCTCTGCGCCAGCCGGCCGGCCAGCGCCGGGCGGTCGGGGTTGGCCATGATGACCGGCGCCATCGCCTGGGACCAGGCGGCATGGCCGTCAGCCAGGCCTTGCAGCAGGCCGTCGATCTGGTCTGGCTCAAAACCGCCGGCGTAGCCGGGCAAGTCGTTGAGAAAACTGGGCGACGGGCACAGCATCACCAGTTCGGCAAACGCCGCGGGCTGCGCCACTGCCGCCAACACACCGATCATCGCGCTGACCGAGTGGCCCACCAACACCAGCCCCGGCCGGTCGAGCTGACGCGCCAGGTCGAGCAAGGTCTGGGCGTAACCGTCCAGCGTGGCGTGAGCCTGCGGGTCGTAGGCGGCGGGGTCGGCGGCGCCGGCGCCGGGGTGGTCGAAGGTGATGCAGTGGTGGTCTGCCAGAAGTGGCAGCAGCGCCTGCCACATGCTCTGGTCGCAGCCATAACCGTGCGCCAGCAGCAGGGTGCGGGGCGCCGGGGCGCCGGCCCGGCTGGGATGGTCGATGACGTTGAGCGCTTGGATCAGGTCGAGCATGTTGGCCTTGCCTCCATTAAGCCACGGCAGGGATGGCAGCGCTGTCAACCAGCCGCAAGTGGCCGGCGGCTTGGATACGGTTGCGGCCGGCGGCCTTGGCGCCGTAACAGGCTTGGTCGGCCGTGGCCACCCAGTGCGCGGCCTGGGTGGTTTCCTCGGTCAGCGCGGCCACCCCGACACTGACACCCACGCCCAGGCTGTGGCCTTGCCAGGTCACCCGAACACCGGCCACTGCGGTGCGGATGTCCTCGGCCACCCGCAGCGCCGCATCGGCCGGGCAGCGCTCCAGCACGACGGCAAACTCATCGCCGCCCAGACGCACCGCCAAATCACCCCCCCGCACACAGGACTGGATGGCGGAGGCCACGGCCCGCAGTACCGCATCGCCCGCGGCATGGCCGTGGTTGTCATTGATCGGCTTGAAGCGGTCCAGGTCCAGCATGAGCAGTGCGGCAGGCCGGGCCTGCGGCAGCGCGCCGAACACCTGCGCCAGCCGCAAATCAAAGGCCTGGCGGTTGGCCAGGCCGGTCAGCGCGTCGTGGTTGGCGGCCCGTTCCAGCGACTGCCGGGTGGCCACCTCGTCGGCGATGTCGGTCAGGGTCCAGATCGTGCCGGCGCCGGCGTTGCCAGCCTCGACCGGCAGGCCCCGCAAACGGCCCGGAAACAGGCTGCCGTCGCTGCGCAAAAACTGCATTTCACCGTCAAAGGCCTGGCCGGCGGCAAATGCCCGGCCCACCAGCGGACCGAGGGCCAGGTAATCCTCGTTGGACGCGTAGATGATCTGCGCCAGCTCGCCCAGCAGTGCGGATTCACTGCGGTGCAGCAGGCGGCAAAACTCGCGGCTGACCAGCTCGAAACGGCCCGCGCGGGTGAAGCAGATGCCCACCGGCGCTGCCGCCATGACCGATTGCAAGCGCCGCATCACCTCGGCATTGGCCGACTCGAGCTGCGCCCGCTCGGTGCCGACCTGGCGCAGCACCTTGGAGAGCGCGCCGATCTCGCCGGCGGCCGCGGGCCAGCCGGCTTGCGGCGGCAGGGTGCCGTCGAACAGATGCTGCGCGCGCTGCTGCAATTGCGCCAGCGGCCGCAGCTGCCAGCCCAGCAAGACCAGCAGGCCGATGCCCATCGCGACAGACAAACCCGCGGCCGTGAGCGCGGCGTCGACCCGGCCCGTGGCCAACGGGGCCAGTACGCTGGCACGCGAGCGCCAACGCCAGACCAGCCAGTCTGCGCCGGGCACCGTGGCCACGGCCGCCAGCGCGTTGGGGTTGTCCAGCATCAGCTCGGCTGCGGGTTCCACACCGCGCTGTTGCCGCCACAGCAGCGCGGCGGCACGCAGGCGGGGTTCGGTGTCGATAGCGTCGCCAACGCGCGAGGTCGCCGGGTGCGCCAAGATGCGGCCCGCGCTGTCGGTGACCACCACCAACTGGTCGGCGGACGTGCTGCCGTCCGCCTCGGTGAAGGCGCTGGCCAGGTCACGTTGCCGAAGCCGCAGGGTGCCCGCCAACAGCACCACCGGCCGGCCGGCCACCACCACCGGATGCGCCAGCACAACGATCGGCTCGGCATTGACGCGGCCGGTGATCAGGCCCGACACCGCACCGCGCCGGGTTGCCATGGCAGCCTTGAAGTACGGCCGGTCGGACAGGTCGGTGCCGGGCGTGCGGTAACCCTCGGCATCCCACAACAGGTGCAGCCGGCCGTCGGCGCCCGCGATGAACATGCCGTCGAAGGCGCCGCGCGCCACCGGCTGGGACTCCAGAAAGCTGCGCAAGGCATCAATCTGGCCGAGTTGCTGAACCGGCAACTGCGACGCCGCATCCGCCAGCATGCGCTGGGCCTCCTTGATCCGTATCCCCAGCAACCGGGCACTGCGCAGCGCCTCGTCGCGCTGGTCGACCTGGCTGGCCAGCACGGTGTCGCGCTCTACCCGCGCCAGCAGCAGCGCCGTGCTCAAGATGATGCCCAGCGCCAGCGCCAGCACACCGCCCAGCGCCAGCCGGAACTTGATCGTGCCGGCCGCACGCGCCAAACCGGCCGACCAGCGCCGGCCCGTCATGCGGCAGCGCAGGCCGGGCTGGGCGCTGCCATCGGGTAGGCCCAGGGGGGGGTCGGGCGGGCGAAAGGGGTCATGGCGGCGGGGAAATCAGGCGTCGATCCGTAGGTATCGGCCGGCCGCCGCCACCCTTGAGCCGGTCAGGGCCCCGGCTGCGCTGCCCACCAGGCGCTTGCGTCGGCGGTGTCCTGGGCGATGCCGGCCTGCAATTCGTCCAGCGAGCCGTATTTGCGTTCGTCGTGCAGCTTGTGCAGCAGCGTGACGCTGATGCACTGGCCGTAGGCCGCCTCGCTGCCCAGGCCGGCGGGCCAGTCCAGGCAGTGCACCTCCAGCAAGACGCGGCCGGCGTCCTCCACCGTGGGCCGCACGCCCAGGCTGGCCACACCGGGCAACACCCGGCCGCCCAGGCCGTGCACCTGCACCACAAAAATACCCATCGCTGCCGGCCTGGCGTGGGCAAAGCGCAGGTTCAGGGTGCGGAATCCCAGCGTGCGGCCCAGCTTCATGCCATGCACCACATGACCGCTGATGACGTAGGGCCGGCCCAGCAGCGCGGTGCAGCGGGCCATGTCGCCGGCGGCGAGTGCGTCGCGCACCGCCGAACTCGACACCCGCAGGCCGTGCACCTCATAGCTCATCATGCGGGCCACATCAAAACCTTGGGCGTCGCCGGCAGCGTCGAGCATGGCGTAGTCGCCAGCGCGGCGGGTGCCGAAGCGGAAGTCATCGCCCACCAGCACGTAGCGGGCGTTCAGACCGCGCACCAGCACATCGTCGATGAACGCCTGCGGGCTTTGCGCCGCAAAACGCGCATCAAACCGCAGCACCACCGCCTGCTCGATGCCGCAACGCGCCAGCTCCTGCAGCTTGTCGCGCAGCGTGGCGATGCGCGCTGGCGCGGTGTGAGGCAGGCCGCTGCGCTGGGCAAAGTAGTCGCGCGGGTGCGGCTCGAAAGTCATCACGCTGGGCACCAGTCCGCGGTGCCTGGCCTCACTGGCCAACAACGCCAGCATCGCCTGGTGGCCGCGGTGCACACCGTCGAAGTTGCCGATGGTCAGCGCGCAGGCGGGCGCCAGGTCGGGGTGGTTGAAGCTGCGGAAGATGCGCATCGTCGGGGCGGGTGTCGGGGTCAGGTTCAAGGTCGGGCCGGGGTCAGCGTGGCGCCTTGGTCATCAGTGTGACGTCTTGGTCATCAGCGTGGCGTCTTGGTCATCAGCGCAACGCGCTCGGGGTCGGTCACAAAGCGCCACTGGCCGGGCGCCGGGCCGTCGGCCAGCGTCAACGCACCAAAGGCGCTGCGGTGCAGGCTGAGGCAGTGGTTGCCCACCGCCGCCACCATGCGCTTGACCTGGTGGTACTTGCCTTGCACCAGGGTCAGCCGCAGGCTGCGCTCGCCGGTGGACTCGCAGCCTTCGGCGCGCACCGGCAGCGGGTCGTCGTCCAGCACCACGCCGTGCAGCAACTGGCGCACCTGCTCGGCATCCACCGGCCGGTCGCAGCCAACCTCGTAGACCTTGGGCACATGGTGCTTGGGGGACGTGAGCCGGTGGATCAGCGTGCCGTCGTCGGTCATCAGCAGCAGGCCGGTGGTGTCCTGGTCGAGCCGGCCGACCGGCTGCACGCCGCGCTGGCGCAGCGGCGGCGGCAGCAGCAGCAGCACACTCGGCCAGTGCTTGGGCTTTTGCGAGCACTCATAGCCGGCGGGCTTGTGCAGCAGCACCAGCCCAAGCACTGGCCGAGTGTGCTGCTGTTGCTGCCGCCGCCGCTGCGCCAGCGCGGCGTGCAGCCGGTCGGCCGGCTCGACCAGGACACCACCGGCCTGC
>JANMXG010000154.1:0-6530 GCA_031394235.1 Betaproteobacteria bacterium | reverse complement strand
GCCGAGCCTTCACCGAAGCAAAGCGGCCGGATGCCGAACGGGTCGCGAAACGCCAGCAAGCCGTGGCCGGCGATCAGGGCCACCACGGCGTACGAGCCCTTCAATCGCTTGTGCACCGCACGCACCGCGTTGAAGACCTCGGCCGGCGACAACGGCAGGTCGCGTGCCGCGACTTCCAGCTCGTGGGCCAGGATATTGAGCAGCACTTCGGTGTCGCTGTCGGTGTTGATGTGGCGCCGGTCGACCGCGAACAGTTCCTGTTTCAGCGCGGGCGCATTGGTGAGGTTGCCGTTGTGCACCAACACGATCCCGAATGGCGCGTTGACGTAGAACGGCTGCGCCTCTTCTTCGCTGTAGGCGTTGCCAGCGGTCGGGTAGCGCACCTGGCCCAGGCCCACGTTGCCGGGCAGCGCGCGCATGTTGCGGGTGCGGAACACGTCCTTCACCATGCCACGGGCCTTGTGCATGAAGCACTGTGTGCCCTGCATGGTAACGATGCCGGCAGCGTCCTGGCCGCGGTGTTGCAACAGCAGCAGCGCGTCGTAGATCAACTGGTTGACGGGCGCTTTGGAGATCAAACCAACGATGCCGCACATGGGGAAGGATCCTGAAATGCTGACGAGACGAAGACGAAAATGGGCGGCAAAGTCAGGCCCGGCAACTGCCGAGACCCATCAGACCGGCAGGTGGCGAGCCACCTCGGTCGGCAGATGGGGTTTGAGAACCAGCAAGGCCAGGTTCAGCCAGCCGGCCGCGTGAGAGTCGTGCCAGGGTTGCGAGCGCAACGCCGGCGTGAAGGCCACCGCAGTAGCCACCACCAGCAGCAGTACGGCACCGCGCAGCAGGCCAAAGCCGGCCCCCAGCAGGCGGTCGATCAGGGTCAAAGGCGTGGCATGCAAGCCCATCCGGATCAACCGGGCCAGCAGCGACCACGCCACCAACACACCGATAAAGGCCACGACAAACGCCACACCCAGTTGCAGGGCCGAACCCGGCGCGCCGATCGGCAGGTGGGCCGCCAGCCAGGGCGAGTACGCCTGCGCCACGATGTAAGCCACCACCCAGCCCACCAGCGACATCAGCTCGAACACCAGACCGCGTGCCAAGCCGATCAGCACCGACACACCCAGCAGCGCGAGGAGCGTCAGATCGACCCAACCCAGACCGTTGAGAGCGTTCATGTGTCAATCGCGGTGCCCGGCACGCCTGTCAAGAATCCCATCGGATGGCCGGCTGGACTCACAGCGTCAGGATCGCCACCGGCAAGCCCGCTGACTTGATGCGGGCAGCCGCCTTGTCGGCGTCAGCCCGGCTGGCAAACGGCCCCACCCGAACACGGGTGCGCTTGGCACCGTCCACCTCGACCACCTGGGTGTACGTCTTGAGGCCCAGCGCCTCGAGCTTCTGACGCGCCTCGGCCAGCTTGGTGGTGTCCGCGTAGGCGCCGACCTGCACCACCAGGCGCGCAGTGGGTGCACTGGCGGCGGCATGTGCCGCACCCTGGCCGTCCAGCAAGGCACGGGCACGGGCGCCGTCGTCGGTGGCGGGCTTGGCGGCCGCTGGTTTGGACGCCACCGGCGCCTGCTTGGCCGCAGAGGCTGCAGGCGGCTTGGCGGCTGCGGGCGCCGGGGCAACAGCGGCCACGGTCGCTGCCGCTTTGGCCACCGCTGCCACATCACGGCCCTGATCAGCCGCGCGCTCGACGATTTCAGCCGCCGCAACCTGATCGGGCCGCACCTGTGCGCCCGCGGGCGTTTCGTCCAGCACCGCCGCCGACGCGGTCGACAGTGGCGCTGCGGGGGGCAGCACCAGCGGGGTGGCGCCGTCCTTGCGGGGGATCTCGATCGGGATGTTGACCGCCACCGGCCGCGGCTGGGTTTCAAACAGCAGCGGAAACCCGATCACGCCGATGCCCAGCAGCACAGTCGCGCCGATCAGGCGGCGGCGGGCGCGGGTGCGGGCTGCCGCAACGGCGTCTGGCTCGGCCGGTGCTGCGCTGCGCACATGGGCAGACGGTTCTGACTTGCGCTGGAAGTGAGACAGCAGACCCATGCGGGGAGACGGGCGTGGGTTGAGGCCGCAGCCGTGTTGAGTGAGGGGGTAGTGCGCCTGTTTTGGCAGGCGACAACGGGACAAACCGGATCGCTGGACGGGGCACTAGACCAGGTGGCGGGCGCTCAGGCGAGGCAGCCCATCTTGCAGCACACCGCCCACGGTGTAGAACGATCCGAAGACGATGATTCTATCAGCCGGGTCTGCCGTTGCCGCGGCCGCCTGGAGCGCCGCCTCGGGGCTGGCGTGCTGGGTGGTGGTGATCTTGCGGCCCGCGCTGGCCGCCTGAACCGCCACCGCCAACTCGGCCGCCGAGGCCGCCCGCGCCGGCGGCAAGTTGCAAAGATGCCAGTGGTCAACCAGCGGCGCCAGATGCGCCAGCAAGCCGGCCAGGTCTTTGTCGCGCATTGCGCCAAATACCGCATGGGTCTGCGGAAAGTAGCCCATCTGGTCTAAGTTGTTGGCCAGCGCGGCCACCGACTGCGGGTTGTGCGCCACGTCCAGCACCAAGGCCGGCTGGCCCGGAATGATCTGAAACCGGCCCGGCAACTCCACCATCGCCAGCCCGTTGCGCACCGCCTGGGCGTTGATCGGCAGTTGCCCGCGCAGCGCCTCGAACACCGCCAGCACACCGGCCGCGTTGATCAACTGGTTGGCGCCGCGCAATGCCGGGTAGGCCAGGCCGTTGAATCGCTGCTGCCGGCCACGCCACGACCACTGCTGCTTGTCTCCCTGGAAGTTGTAGTCGCGGCCCAGCCGCCACAAATCAGCGCCCACCTCATCGGCACGTGCTTGCAGCGACGCCGGCGGCTCCGGGTCGCTGACCACCACCGGGCGGCCGGGCCGCATGATGCCGGCCTTCTCGCCGCCGATGGCCTCTCGGGTGTTGCCCAGGTATTCGGTGTGGTCAAGTGCGATGCAGGTGATCAGGGCGCAGTCGGCGTCCACCGCGTTGACGGCGTCCAGCCGTCCGCCCATGCCCACCTCCAGGATCACCAGATCCAGCTTTGCTGCCGCCAGTGCCCGCATGATGGCCAGCGTGGTGAACTCGAACCAAGTCAGCGTGATCTCGCCGCGGGCCGCCTCGACCGCCGCGAAATGCGGCAGCAAAGACTCGGCACTGGCCATGTCGCCGTTGATGCGGCAGCGCTCTTGAAAGTGCACCAGGTGCGGCTTGATGTAGAGACCTACCCGGTAGCCGGCCTGCAGGGCCACCGACTCCAGCATGGCGCAGGACGAACCTTTGCCGTTGGTACCGGCCACGCTGACCACCGGCACATCAAAGCGCAGGGCCAGCCGGTCGCGCACCACGACCACCCGGTCCAGCGTCATGTCGATGGTCACGGGATGCAGCTGTTCGCAGTGGGCGAGCCAGCCAGCCAGGGTGGTGGGATGCGTCATGGGCAGTGACCGGGAGTGTGGACTGTCGGAAAACAAAGTAAAACCGGGCCCGCGAGGGCCCGGTCGACTGCAGGCTGCAGGGCCACCTGCCGGTCAGGTGGGGGACCAGAGGCCGGCTTCAGGCCACGGCGTCGGCGCTTTGCCGCTGCAGCATCGCCAGCATATTGGCCACCGTGTTGCGCAACTGGCGCCGGTCCACGATCTGGTCAATCGCGCCTTTGGTCAGCAGGAATTCAGCACGCTGGAAACCCTCGGGCAGCTTCTCGCGCACCGTGTTTTCGATCACCCGCGGTCCGGCAAAACCCACCAGCGCCTTGGGCTCGGCGATCACGACGTCACCGACAAACGCAAAACTGGCCGAAACGCCGCCCATCGTCGGATCGCACAACACGCTGATGTAGGGCAGTTTGGCCTTGGCCAGCCGGGTCAGCGCGGCGTTGGTCTTGGCCATCTGGAACAGGCTGAACAGCCCTTCCTGCATGCGCGCGCCACCGGTGGCGGTGAAGCACACAAACGGCACCTTCTGCTCGACCGCCGACTCGACACCGCGCACAAATCGCTCGCCCACCACCGAGCCCATCGACCCGCCCATGAAGTCGAACTCGAAGCACGCCACCACCAGCGGCACGCTCATCACCGCGCCGCCGATGACCACCAGCGCGTCGGTCTCGCCGGTCGATTCGAGCGCGTCTTTCAGGCGCTCGGTGTACTTGCGGCTGTCTTTGAACTTCAGCGGGTCGACCGGCACCACCTCCTGGCCGATCTCGTAGCGACCTTCGGCGTCGAGGAAGGCATTGAGCCGGGCGCGCGCGCCGATGCGGTGGTGGTGGCCGCATTTGGGGCAGACATTGACGTTTTGCTCCAGGTCGGTGTTGTAGAGCACCGTCTCACAAGCCGGGCACTTGATCCACAGGCCTTCCGGCACCGAGCGGCGCTCGGTGGGGTCGGTCTGCTGCATCTTGGGGGGCAGCAGTTTTTCAAGCCAGCTCATGGGGTGTGCTCCTAGCGGTTGCGGCGGTGTCTACAGCCGCGTTTGCGGCGAAAATCAAAGTGCGTCGAGTGCCGTTCGGATCTCGGCCATGAAGGCCTGCCCGGCAGCGGCCACCGTGGCACGGGGCTCGGCGTGCAATATCTGCACCAACCGCGACCCGATCACCACTGCGTCCGACACCCGGCCCACGGCCTGCGCCGTGGCCGCGTCACGAATACCGAAGCCTACCCCAACCGGCACCTTGACATGGGCGCGAATCCGAGGCACCGCCTCGGCCACGGCATCGGTGTCTAAGTGGCCGGCGCCGGTCACGCCCTTGAGCGAGACGTAGTAGACATAGCCGGTGGCGATGCGGCCGACCTCCTTGATGCGCGCTTCGGTCGAGGTGGGCGCCAGCAAAAAGATCAAGTCCAGCCCTGCGGCTTTCAGGTCGGCGGCAAAAACCTCGCATTCTTCCGGCGGGTAATCCACCACCAGCAGGCCATCGACACCAGCAGCTGCCGCGTCCCGGATGAAGGCGCCCGCGCCGTGCTTCTGGTCGTAGCGCTCGACCGGGTTGGCGTAGCCCATCAGCACCACCGGCGTCGTGGCGTTGGCGGCGCGAAAGCGCTGCACACAGCCCAGCACCTGGGTCAGGCCGATGCCGCGGGTCAGCGCCCGCTCGCTGGCCTGGGCGATCACCGGGCCGTCGGCCATCGGGTCGGAGAACGGCACGCCCAGCTCGATGATGTCGGCGCCGCCTTGGGCCAGCGCCAGCATGATCTCGGGGGTGGCGTCGGCAAACGGATCCCCGGCAGTGACGTAGGGGATCAGCGCCTTCCGGCCCTGGGCCTTGAGCGCATTCAACGTGGCAGCGATGCGGCTCATCGCAGCGCCCGCCCGGCCGCCCGAAGGGCGCTGCAGCCCCCATCGGGGGCAGCGAATGAAATGAGCTTGGGGGTTGTCATGCTTTGAACTCCACGGTTTGCACACCACCCTTGACGGTCTGGCCCATGCAGGACGGTCGGCAGTAAAAATCGGCGCCCGACAGGTCGGCCACCGTGCCGATGTCCTTGTCGCCGCGGCCGGACAGGTTGACCAGCAGGTGCTGATCGGGCCGCATCGTGGCGGCCAACTTCATCGCATAGGCCACCGCGTGGCTGGATTCAAGCGCCGGAATGATGCCCTCGCTGCGGCACAGGCGGTGAAAGGCGGCCAGCGCCTCCTCGTCGGTGATGCCCACGTACTCGGCCCGGCCGATGTCCTTCAAAAACGCATGCTCAGGGCCGACGCCGGGGTAGTCCAGCCCGGCCGAGATCGAATGCGTTTCGGTGATCTGGCCGTTGTCGTCCTGCAGCAAGTAGGTGCGGTTGCCGTGCAGCACGCCCGGTGAGCCTTTGATCAGGCTCATCGAGTGCTTGCCGCTGTCTTGCCCCAGACCCGCCGCTTCGACACCGATCAGTCGCACGTTTTCATGCGGGATGTAGGGGTAGAAGATACCCATCGCGTTGCTGCCGCCGCCCACGCAGGCGATCACCGCGTCGGGCTGGGCGTCCAGCGGTCCGCCCAGCCGGCCGATCTGCGCCGGCATCTGCACCAGGCACTCGTCGCCGATCACGCGCTGGAAGTCGCGCACGATCATCGGGTACGGGTGCGGCCCGGCCACCGTGCCGATGATGTAGAAGGTGTTTTCGACATTGGTCACCCAGTCGCGCAGCGCCTCGTTTAGCGCGTCCTTCAGGGTCTTGCTGCCGCTCTCGACCGGCACCACCCGTGCGCCCAGCAGGTGCATGCGGTAGACATTGGGGCTTTGGCGCTTGACGTCCTCGCTGCCCATGTAGACCACGCACTCCATGCCGTAGCGGGCGCAGATGGTGGCGGTGGCCACGCCATGCTGGCCGGCGCCGGTTTCGGCAATCACCCGCGGCTTGCCCATGCGCTTGGCCAGCAGGGCCTGGCCGATGGTGTTGTTGATCTTGTGCGCGCCGGTGTGGTTCAGGTCCTCGCGCTTCAGGTGGATCTGTGCGCCGCCGATCTCGCGGCTGATGCGGTCGGCATGGTAGACCGGGCTGGGCCGGCCGACAAAGTGCGCCAGCTCATGCCGGTA
>JANMXG010000153.1:0-7929 GCA_031394235.1 Betaproteobacteria bacterium | reverse complement strand
CCCCTTTTCAATCAGCCTGTGAAGCGTTGGGCCTGGCTGACAATGCGGGTTCATGGACCTGAAACCCGGCGCCCAACCGCCTCTCGCCAGCCTGCCCGCCCACCCATCGATCTGGGTCACGCTGCGCCACCGTGGATTTCGCAGTCTCTGGCTGGCCAGTCTGGTGTACTTTCTTGCCAACGCGATGCAGACCATGGCCGCGTCGTGGCTGATGGTCGAGATGACCGGCTCGTCGTTTCTGGCGGCCCTGGTGCAGACGGCGGTGTTCATGCCGATGTTCGTGTTGTCGCTGCCAGCCGGTGTGCTGGCCGATACCACTGACCGGCGCCGCTTGATCGTCGGTGCGCTGCTCTTGCAAGCGGCGGTGGTGCTGGTGCTGGCGGTGCTGTTGATGGCGGGCTCGGCGGGCCCGGCTACCTTGCTGCTTTTCACCTTCATCGCTGGCTGCTGCACGGCGATGTTGTCACCGGCCTGGAACTCTG
Source organism: Betaproteobacteria bacterium (assembly GCA_031394235.1). Lineage (GTDB taxonomy): Bacteria > Pseudomonadota > Gammaproteobacteria > Burkholderiales > Burkholderiaceae_C > Pseudaquabacterium. The sequence goes on along the minus strand of JANMXG010000153.1, from coordinate 7,447 downwards.
CACTGGGCGAGGTGCTGCCGCGCGACGAACTGCCGCAGGCCATCATCGCCATCAGCATCGCCTACAACAGCGCACGCGCGGTCGGGCCAGCGCTGGCGGGTCTGGTTTTTGGCCAGGTCAGTGGACTGGCCGGCGACTGGGGCGGCAAGTCGGTGGGCGGTGGCACCGTATTTGTGCTGGCGGTGCTGGGCACACTGGTGATGGCGTGGGTGATTCATCTCAACCCACCCCGGTCACACCCGCCCAGCCGGCTGCCGCCGGAGCGCTTGTGGGGCGGCACGATTTCCGGCCTGCGCTACGCCTGGCATTCGCACATGATCCTGGCGCAATTGGTGCGCACGGCGGCCTACAGCGCGGCCGGATCGGCCCTGTGGGCCTTGCTGCCGGTGATCGGTCAGCAGCGCCTGGGCCTGGGCGCTGCCGGTTTTGGTTTCATGATGGGCTGCCTCGGCACGGGCGCGGTGGGCGTGGGCCTGGTGATCGGCCGGTTGCGTCAGCGCCTGGGTCTGGAGCGGCTGGTGACGGTTTGCTGCGTGGCGTTTGCGCTGGTGATGGCCGTGGCAGCGCTGTCCCGTTGGGCCTGGCCGGTGTACCTGGCGCTAATGGCTGGCGGCGCGGCCTGGATGAGCGTGATGAGCACCTTCAACACGGCCACCCAGACCAGCGCGCCGCCCTGGGTACGATCACGCGCCACCGCGATGCATGTGCTGAGCGCCTTGGGCGCATTTGCGCTGGGATCGGCGTTCTGGGGCGCGTTGGCGGGCCTGGTCGGCTTGCAGGGTGCGCTGTGCGCGGCGGCAGCACTGATGCTTGGCAACCTGTTGCTGGCCCGGCGATTCCCGTTGCGCATGGGCGCATTGCACGAGGTGACGCAGGCGCCGTTCGAGGACCTGCTGGTGACGGACCAGCCCGACCCCGAGGCCGGCCCGGTGGCGGTGGAGCTGAGCTACCGGATCCGGCCCGAGGACGCCGAGGCCTTCCTGGCCGAGGTGGCGCTGCTGAAGGCGCCGCGCCAGCGCGACGGCGCCACGTTCTGGCGCATCTACCGTGACCTGGGTGATCCAACCCGGTATGTCGAGCGGTTCATCATCACCCGCTGGGCCGACTACCTGCACCAACGCGCCCGCGCCACCGTCGCTGACCAAGCGATCGAGACGCGGTTACGGGCGCTGGTGATACCGGGCGAGGTGGTGGTGATGCAGCACTACATTGCGGAGCGTTGAACCCGGGCGGGACAGGTTGGCTGGGGTGGGTTTTGTCGGCTTGCGGCTCTGAGCTGTCTTTCGTTTTTTGGCCCGAGAGCTGCCGGTCGGGGGTGCTGAGCGACCGCACCGCGCCGGGCTGGCGTGCCCCGCTCCGTGTCTTTCCGGGCCGGACAACCCCCGGCCCTCCCTTCTTTACCTGCGCGGGACCCGCCAGCCCGACACGGCGCTACCCCACCCGCGCGGCCTGCCGGCATTTCAATCCAACGCCCGCGGCAACGCTTCGGGCGGCCAAGGGCGTTGGGTGACCGGCGCAGTGAAATAAAGGGGGAAATGTCGGCCGACCGGCCGACATGGAGGACATTCACGGAGGCGGTTGCCCGACGGCCTTGGTTGCCTTGGCGCCGCACGTCGCACGTCGCACGTCGCACGTCGAACGTCGAACGTCGAACGTCGAACGTCGAACGCCGAACGCCGCACATCGAACGACTGCATCCCCACCAAAGGAAAGACCCCAAAGAGCCGGCCTCAGACTTCACAAACACGCCCTGCTCCGCAGGTCAGGTTGCTGCCAGCGCCGCGTCGAACCGGCGCATTGAACCGCAGCGGCGGCCGCGCAACCCGCGTCCCCGATACTGCGCCCCATGCCTGCCTACACTTTTGAAGCCCTGGATGCCCACGGCAAAGCCCGCAGTGGCGTGCTGGAAGCCGAAAACGCCAAGGCTGCACGCTCTCAATTGCGTACGCAGGGCCTGGTGCCACTGGGCGTGTCCGCGTTGGCCGCGAGTGTGCAGACCGCGGACGCTTCGCGCTGGTCGCGGCGCGTCTTCGGCACCACCGGCCTGGCGGTTTGGACGCGCCAGCTGGCGGGTCTGGTGGGCGCCGGCCTGCCGCTGGAGCGTGCATTGACCTCCCTGTCCGACGAGGCCGATCAGCCGCGCCAGCGCGACCTGGTGGCGCATCTGCGCGCCGAGGTCAATGCCGGCGCACCGTTTGCTCGCGCGCTGGGCAGTGCGCCACGCGAGTTTGATGAGGTTTACCGTGCCGTTGTGGCCGCTGGCGAGCAGAGCGGCGCGCTGGGCGGCGTGCTGGAACGCCTGGCGGACGATCTGGAGGAGCGACAGGCGCTGCGCGCCAAGCTGCTGGGCGCGGCGCTCTACCCAGCCATCGTTTCGCTGATCGCGTTTGTCATCGTCATCTTCCTCGTCACCTACGTCGTGCCGCAGGTGGCCAGCGTGTTCACCAGCAACAAACGCGCCCTGCCCTGGCTGACCACCGCCATGCTGGGCCTGAGTGCCTTTGTGCGTCAATGGGGCTGGCTGGTGGCGCTGTCGGCCGCAGCCGGTGGCGTCATGCTGGGACTGGCGCTGAAAAAAGAGGCGTTCCGCCAGCGCTTCGACGCCGCCTGGCTGGGCCTGCCGCTGATCGGCCGGGTCTCGCGCGGCTACAACGCGGCGCGCTTTGCCGGCACGCTGGCCATGCTGGCCAATGCCGGCGTGCCGATCCTCAAGGCGCTGCAGGCCGCCGCCGAAACCCTGGCCAACCGGGCGCTGCGGGCCGATGCACTGGACGCCCTGGTGCAGGTGCGTGAGGGCGCACCGCTGGCGTCGGCGCTGGCGGCCAAGAAGCGCTTTCCCGGCTTGCTGGCGATGTTTGCCCGGCTGGGCGAGCAAACCGGCCAGCTGCCGCAGATGCTGGACCGGGCGGCCAAGCAGCTCAACGGTGAGGTGCAGCGTCGGGCGATGGCGCTGGCCACCATCCTGGAGCCGCTGCTGATCGTGGCCATGGGGGGCGTGGTGATGCTGATCGTGCTGGCCGTGCTGCTGCCGATCATCCAGCTCAACACCTGGGTCAAGTAGCGACCGTCACCCCGGCTCACCTCATCACCCCCCCGCAGTCGGGCGGGGTCGGCCCGGCCCGGCACTTGCTAGTATTTCGGTCGGCAACACGGGCACGGCAGCGGCGGCGGTTCAAGAGCTCAACAAGGGCAGGATCCGCGGTGTATTCGCCGCATGGCCGGCCGCTGATGTTGCTGCAATGGGGATGGTGGACTTTGGAGGTGCGTGCATGACCCGCTCATCGACCGATCTGGTGCCCGCGCAGGCCCGCGCGCCGTTTTCCGTGGCGCAGATGCGCAGCGTCTACCGCTGCGACGAGGTGGAGCGACTGCTCACCAAGCTGCCGCCCAAAGAGCACGACAACCTGCGCAACACCTATGAGCGCATGCTGGAGAAAGGCCCGGACCGGTTCCAGGTAAAGCCCAGCGGGCTGCCGGCGATGAACCACCTCTACGACGAGATGCCGAACTTCCATGAAGCGCTGGACGACATCCGGCGCCAGTTGGCGCTGTGCCACGACAGCCGCGACGCGCTGGAGATCACGCCGATGCTGCTGCTCGGCCCGCCCGGCGTGGGCAAGACCCACTTTGCGCGCGAGGTGGCGCGCCTGCTGGGCACTGGCATGGGCTTCATCTCGATGAGCTCGCTCACCGCGGGCTGGGTGCTGTCGGGCGCGTCCAGCCAGTGGAAGGGCGCGCGCCCCGGCAAGGTGTTCGAGACCCTGGTGGACGGCCAGTACGCCAACCCGGTGATGGTGGTCGACGAGATCGACAAGGCGCGCGGCGAGCATGCTTACGACCCGCTGGGCGCGCTCTACAGCCTGCTGGAGCACGACACCGCGCAACAGTTTACCGACGAGTTTGCCGAGGTCGCGGTGGATGCCAGCCAGGTGATCTGGGTGGCCACCGCCAATGACGAGCGCGCCATCCCCGAGCCGATCCTGAACCGCGTCAATGTCTACCAGGTGCTGATGCCCGACCGCGACGCGGCCCGCGCCATCGCCCGCCGGCTCTACGACAGCATCCGCGGTCAGCACGATTGGGGCCGCCGCTTCGAGCCCGAGCCGACCGACGCGGTGTTGGAATGCCTGGCCGAGATGGCGCCGCGCGAGATGCGCCGCGCCTGGATGACGGCCTTTGGCAACGCCAGGCTGGACGGCCGCGACCGGATCGAGAGCGCAGATCTGCCCGCTGCCGGCGGTGCGATCAAGCGCGGGCCGCTGGGGTTCATGAACTGAGCGGCGCTGGGGCCGCTCACATGCCCGCCTGGCCCAACGACGTAGCGCTGTGAAGGCTCCTGCGCCTGTCAGGCGTCGCTGCGCAAGAAACTGACGGGTACCCGCATCGAGCGCTGCGTCATCACCCGCAGGCCGATAGCACGCTCATCGGCAGGCAGGTGCAGCCACAGGGCGTTGCGGTGCCGCCAGAGTGGGCTCGGGTACCTGGGGCACGGCAAACGCAAGCCGGCCAGCCGCATCCGTATCATTCCGGTAATGACCGCCCGCGAAAACGACTGCCTGGTGATTGCGCTCTCGTCGCGGGCGCTGTTCGACTTCGAGGCCGAAAACCAACTGTTCGAGGCGGCCGACGACCACGCCTACATGCAGCTGCAATTGCAGCGGCTGGACACGCCAGCGCCGCCCGGGGTGGCGTTTTCACTGGCGCGCAAGCTGCTGGCGTTCAACGCGGGCGCCAGTGGCGGGCCGCGGGTCGAGGTGGTGATCCTGTCGCGTAACGACCCGGTGTCCGGCCTGCGGGTGTTCCGGTCCTGCCAGCACTACGGGCTGCCGGTAGAGCGCGGCGTGTTCACGCGCGGTGAGGCGCCCTGGCGCTACCTGCGGCCGCTCAAGGCGCAGCTGTTCTTGTCGGCCAACGCGGCCGACGTGCGATCGGCGCTGGCGGCCGGTGTGCCGGCGGCGCGGGTGTCGCCCCTGGCGCCGCAGGCCTCGGCCCAGCATCCGCAGGAACTGCGCATTGCGTTTGACGGCGACGCGGTGCTGTTCTCAGACGAGGCCGAGCAGGTCTACCAGCGAGACGGTCTGCTGGCGTTTCAGCAGCATGAGCAGGACCAGGTCGCCACGCCGCTGGCGGCCGGTCCGTTCAAGCCGCTGCTGGTCGCGCTCAAGCGGCTGCAGCATGCGGGCAACGCGTCGGGCATGCGGGTGCGCACCGCCCTGGTGACAGCGCGCAGTGCGCCGGCCCACGAGCGCGCGATCCGCACCCTGATGGACTGGCAGATCGAGGTCGACCAGGCGATGTTCCTGGGCGGCCTGCCCAAAGGCGAATTCCTGCGGGAGTTTGAACCTGACTTCTTTTTTGACGACCACCCACGCCATGTCGAAAGCGCCGCGCAGCATGTGCCGGCGGGACATGTGGTGCATGGGGTGAGCAACCCGGACCGATAGGCCGCTTTTCGGATTGGGCGGGCAGCGCACCCCGCCTTCGGGGGTGCGGTACAGCCAACACTGGACCGTCACGGCGGGTTCATGCGCCTTGCCTTTGGTGCTGATCAGCACGGACCCCCAGTGGTTCGTGGCGCAAATCCACCCCACCTGCCGGAGATTTACCCACGCTCAAACACCTGTTTGTGCTCGCGGCTGTCGCCGCGGCCACCGCACCTGCCTGCGCCCTGGGCACCGGCGATCTGGCGTTCACTGCGTTCAATGCCGACGAGGACGTCATCTCGATGGTGACCGGCTGCTGGGTGCGCCGGTCAGCGACACCGACCCGGTGAACAACCGGCCAACGCTGGCCCAGAGCTTTGTGCTGAGCAACGGCGAGCGCTTTGCGCTGCTGGTCAACCGCTTCAAGTCCAAGGGCAACTGCCCGGCCGCAGGGGATGTCGATGCCGCCGGCAATACCGACGGCGCCGCCAGCCGGCTTGACCACGCGATGGCCAGCCCCACGCTGTCGGCCCGTGTCAGCCGCGCCGCGCACTGGCACATCCATGCCGACGAAACCGCGCTGGCCGACTACAACCTCGAGTTCAAGGCGCCGCTGCTGTGCAACGGCGCCACCCCGTGCTCGCCCGACCCGTACAGCGTCTCGCCCTATCGGTCATAGGACCACGACCCGGTGGTGGTCGGCCTGAACCTGTACAGGACCTTCTACGGCGCGTCCGCCCGCGGCGCGCTGGTGGGCAGCGCCGGCGACGACCTGCTGATCGGCGGGCCGGGCGCCCACACGATGACCGGCGGCGCCGGCAGCAACGTGTTTGTCTACCAGCCGATGCGCGATACCGGTGACAGGATCACCGACTTCGTGCCAGGCAAGGACCGCATCGAGCTGAGCGCGCTGCCGACCTCGATCGGCGCCAACGCGGCATCGGCCGCTGCCAACGGCGTGGTCAAGCTGGTGGCTGCCGGCGCCAACACCCGGCTGCAGAACAATGTCGATGGCAGCGCCGGGTTGGCGTCGGCGCGCACGCTGGTCACATTGCTCAATGTCAGCCCCGCCCAGATCTTGCCCAGTCGCGACCTCGGCTTGCAGTGACGCCAACCGAGAACACAGCCCGATGAACAAGCACTTCATCGTTGCCGGCCTGGCCGCCGCCACCAGCCTGCTGGCGGCACCCGCCTGGGCCCAGTCCGCCAACCTGACAGACTGGGTCCAGCGGGGCGACGCGGTCGTCAGCGCGGGCAGCGCCAGCCTGAGCACCGCCTTCAGCGACGAATCGCCGGCCTCCGGCAACGACGCACTGGACTACATCGCCTTTGAACCGGCGTTGGGTCTGGCCTACGACAGCCGGGGCGCCGGAGACACCTATGACGGGTCGGCGCCGCAGCACAGTTTCAGCGCCGCGGCCAACACCACCCTCCGTTTCAGCTGGCGCCTGCGCACCACGGGCTTCGACGCCAGCTTTGCCGACCGGGCCTTTGTGGTGGTCGACGGTGGCGTGCGGGCCTAGGGCACGGTTGCGGCCGGCCCGGCGGGCGGCCCATTCAGCCACACCTTTGTCAGCGCCGGCAACCTTACGCTGGCGTTTGGGGTGGTCGATGTGAACGACGTGGTCGAAGAGTCCACGCTGACTGTTAACGGCTTGTCGGTGAGCGCGATACCCGAGCCCATGAGCGGTATGTTGCTGCTGGCGGGCCTGGCAGCGCTTGGCGCCGTTGCCGGCCGCAGGACCGGTCAAACCAACCGGTAAGCCCGCAGCCCGGCCAGATCGATCACCCGCACGCCGCCGTACTCGATGCGGATCAGCCCAGCCGCCGCCAGCGCGTTGAGCGCCTCGTTGACGCGTTGCCGCGACAGGCCCACCAGCCAGGCCAGCTCTTGCTGGGTGATGCGCAGCAGTTGCCCCACACCGGGGTAGAGCACCGGGTGGAAGAGCGCGGCCAGGCTCCGCGCCACCCGGGCGTCAGGCTGGTTGTTGCGGTCGATCTCCCGCGCCGCGATGAACTGGCCC
>JANMXG010000152.1:0-11931 GCA_031394235.1 Betaproteobacteria bacterium | reverse complement strand
GGCGATGGCGGGCGCGGCCTGCTAGCAGCCTCGTGAGCCCGATCCGCAGCCGGCCAGACCGCAATCCGTCCGACACCATGTTGCGCGACCGCATCCCTTTCACCGTGATCGGCGGCTTTCTCGGCGCGGGCAAGACCACCTTGCTGCGGCGCTGGCTGCAGCAGTCGGCGGGCCGTCGCATCGCCGTGCTGGTCAATGACTTTGGCGCCATCAACATCGACGCCGCATTGGTGGCCCAGTCGGGGGCCGAGACGATCGGCTTGAGCAACGGTTGCGTTTGCTGCTCGATTGGCGACGACCTTTCGCTGGCCCTGCTGCGGCTGCTGGACAGCCAGCCGCCGTTCGATGCCGTTGTGGTCGAGGCCAGCGGCGTGTCCGACCCCTGGCGCATCGCGCAGTACGCGCTGGCCGACCCGCGGCTGTCGCTGCAGGCGGTGATCGTGCTGGTCGATGCCGCCGCACTGGCCCACCAAGCTGCCGACCCCCTACTGACCGACACGCTGGCACGCCAACTGGCGCACGCCGATCTGGTGGTGCTGAACAAGGCCGATCTGGCGGCGGACGACGGGGCGGCAACACCGGGCCATGAACCGCGACGCGGCGTGATGGCCGCAGCACGGGCCTGGGTTGCCCAGCAAGCCCCCGGCGCGCCGGTGCTGTGTACCGTGCAGGCCGACTTGCCGGTCGAACTGCTGGCCGACCTGATGCACACCCCGCTGTATGCGTCGCGCGGCGGGCTGGCACCCCGCGCCGCGGCGCACGGTGCGCGCTTCATGGCCTGGTCCGACCGGCCCGTCGGCCATTTCGACCTGGCGCGCCTGCGCACCTGGCTGCGGGCGCTGCCCACCGGCGTGCTGCGGCTCAAGGCGATGCTGCCGGTTGCGGCCGGCAAAGCGTCATCCGATTGGGTCGAGCTGCAATTTGCCGGCCGCCACGGCGCGCTGAGGCGCCTGGCGATGGTCCCGCGCGAGGGCGCTGCGGTGGTCGCCATCGGCCTGGCGGGCCGCTTGCCGGTCAGGGCCATTGCGGATGGACTGGCCGCCTGTGCGGATGACAATTTGCAGGCGGTGACTGCGAGCCCGATCGAAGCGCGCCGTTGAAGCCCGCGGCAGTGACCGCCGCAAGTACTGCCGCAAGTACTGCCGCAAGTACCGCCGCAAGCACCCCTACAGGCGCCCGGGCCTGCACCGCCCGGCCCGCCAACCACCCTCGATGAGTTGCGACGATGATCTCCTCCCCGTTGTCTGTCCAACCCCTGGGGCCGGCCCTGGGCGCGCTGGTCAGCGGCCCGCGCCTGGCCGACGGCATAGATGACGACCAGCGCGACGCCCTGCTGGCCGCACTGCTCAGGCACCAAGTGCTGTTCTTCGAAAACCAGCCCATTGACCCGGTCGCGCAGCGTGCATTGGCCGCCCGTTTTGGCAGCCTGCACATCCACCCGGTCTACCCCACGGCGCACGGCGTGCCCGAAATCATCGTGCTCGACACCAGCCACGACAACCCGCCCGACAACGACAACTGGCATACCGACGTGACCTTTCTGCCCGAGCCGGCGATGGGCGCGATCCTGTCTGCGCGGATCTTGCCAGCCAGCGGCGGCGACACGCTGTGGGCCAGCGGCATCGCCGCATGGCAGGCGCTGTCGGCGCCCTGGCAAGGTTTGCTGGCCGGGCTGCAGGCCGAGCACGACTTCCTCAAGTCCTTTCCAGCGCACCGCTTTGCCCGCACCCCGGCCGAGCGCGTGTCCTGGGAGACGGCCCGGCTCAAGCACCCCCCGCAGCTGCACCCGGTGGTGCGCACCCACCCGGCAACCAGCCAACTTGGGCTCTTTGTCAATGAGGGATTCACCACCCGCATCGTCGAGCTGTCGGCCACCGAGAGCGACGCCGTGCTGCGCCAGCTGTTTGCGCATATGGCCAAGCCCGAATTCACAGTACGTTGGCGCTGGAAGGTGGGCGACCTGGCGTTCTGGGACAACCGCCTGACGCAGCACTACGCCACCGCCGACTACCTGCCCAGCCGCCGGGTGATGCACCGCGCCACCATCCTGGGCGACGCGCCGTTTTACCGGGCAGCCAACCCGCCGTGACGCCCGCGCCGTTGCCAGTGCAGCGCCGCACTGCCGCGCGGGCCCAGCGGATGCCGCCGCGACAATGGGCGGAATGTGGTTCACCGATACCCCCCTATTGCCTTGCCCAGCGCATAGCCGGTGGGCCTGCTCACTGGGACTGAACGAGGGACAGGGTGCGGCACGGCCCCGCATCAGCCGTCCTGCCCGGCGCTGCATCAACCGCCGCATGCCGGCAGCGGCGGCGGCGGCCGGACACACTTGACTGCCACCGAGGCCGGCGATGCGGCTGCAGCGCCCGTTGATCCGGCCGAGCCAGAATCAGCGCCGGACGGGGCCTGCGACCACGGGCCACCGCCGACCCGCCACACCCGGCCTGAGCGCCGGCGACTGGCGCTGGTGCTGCTGTTGTCGGGGCTGGTCCACGCCCTGCTGCTGAGCTTGACTTTCGGTGGCCAGACACCGGGCCTGCCGGGCCTGGGCTGGCCTTGGCAGGATCGTCGGATTGAGGTGCCCGACCTGCGCGTCGTGCTGCTGCCGGCGCCAGCAGAGACCGTGATGCCGGCGGCCACGCCAGCCGCAGAACGGGTTCAACCCGACCGGCTTGAACCCACCGTTGCCGCCGGGCTGACGCTGCCAGCCGCAGCACCGGCCCCGCTGAGCCAGGGCGGGTCAGCCGCCGACATCCTGCCCACGGCCGAACCGCAGACCCAACCCGCCCCCGAGCCGGACACCCGCCGCATGACAGCGCTGGCGAGGCCGCCGTCGCCCGCTCTGCCGCCAGTTCTCGAGCCCACCTTGGCGCCGCTCGCCCGGTCCGGCGGGTCCACCTGGGCCGTGCCCGTGGTGCCCGTGGTGCCCGCCGTGCCCACGGTGCCCACGGTACCTGCGGTACCCGCTGTGCCCGTGGCGCTAAAGCCCCCCGTGATGCCCGCGCCTGTCGCCTCAGGCCCGGAAACCCCGCCGCTGCCCGCACAGGCGGCCGACGTCGCTGCGCTGGCACACACCGCCCAGGACGCGCGAGAGCGGTCTGCTGAACTGGCCGAGCGCGACCGCACCCGGCAGGCGGCGCAATCGGCAGCGACCGCGGCGGAGGCCGCCCGGCAGGCCACCGCCCGGCAGGAAGCGGCGCGGGACGAGGCCGCCCAGCTGGAAATTGAGCGCGTGGAATCCACCCGGCTTGCGGCGGCGCGGCAAGAGGCGGCGCGGCAAGTGACAGCACAACAGGAGGCCGCGCGGCAAGTGGCAGCGCAACAAGAGGCGGCACGGCAAGACGCAGTGCGGCAAGACGCAGTGCGACAGGACGCTGCACGCAGAGAGGCCGCGCGTTTGCAAGCTGATCGTCAGACCGCCGCCCAGCAGGAAGCCGCACGGCAGGAAGCCCAGCGCCAGGTCGCTGAGCGTCAGGAACTGGCGCGGGTCGAAGTCGCGCGGCTGGACGCCGAGCGCGTTGCAGCAGTACAGCGAGCAGCCGCGCTTGAAGAGGCTTCGCGCCAGGCCGCCGCTCTCCAGGCGGCCGCACAGCAGGACGCCGGCCGAACCGAGGCCGCGCGAATCGAGGCCGCGCGGATCGACGCCGCGCAAGCCGCCACGGCCAAACGCGAGGCGCTGCTGCGGGCCATCGGGCAACAGCTGAACGAAGAAGCCGACCGGCGTGACGCGGCATCGGCTGCCGCTCGCCTGGCCGCGCCACTGGCGCCCTCGCCCACCAGTGCCCGCCGCGGCCGGCTTTTGGGCCGCAGCGACCCCAATGCTGAACTGGTGTTGTACGCCGAAGCCTGGAGCCGCAAGATCCAGCTGAACAGGGGCTTCGACCTGGTCCGCGACCTGGCCAAGCAGCCGCACACCGATCCGCTGGTGACGGTGGCGCTGCGCAGCGACGGGTCGGTCGAGTCGGTGACCTTCGTGCGCGCCAGCGGCGTGGCCGCCCTCGATGACGCGATACGCCGCATCGTGCACAGCCAGGCACCCTACTCCGCCTTCCCGCCCGGCCTCGCCCGTGATTTCGACGTGATCGAGGTACGCCGGACCTGGTACTTCGACATGGCGATCCGGCTGTACTGACCGGGCCGCGGCAGGCGACAGCCCAATTTCAAACCGCCAATGGCGGTCAGGTCCGCGAAACGCGCATCGGCAGCACCACCAGCGCCGCGCCGCCCAGCACCAGCACAAAGCCCAGCCAGTCAGCGCCGCTGGGCCGGTCGCCGACCAACGCCATCGCGCCCAGCACGCCCACCACCGGCACCGCCAGCGTGGTGAGCGAGGCCACCGTGGCGCTGGCCGATGCCAGCAACCGGTACCACATCACATAGGCCACGGCGGTGGCGATCAGCACATGCCAGGCCAGCGCGGCCAGCACACGCGGTGGCCACACGGCGGGCAGTTGCTCACCGGTAGCCAGCGCCGCCACGGTGGCACAGGCTGCACCAATGCCCAACTGCCAGGCGGTGATGACGATGCGGTCACCCGGCGGCGGCCAGCGCTTGGTGGCCACCGTGCCCAACGCCCAGGCCAGGGCTGCGCCCAGCGGAAACAGCAACCCCCAGACCGAGCCCACGGGCACCGGTGCCACCAGCCCGCGCAACACCGGCACTGCGAGCACGGCCACGCCGACGCCACCCAGCGCCAGGGCCAGCACGCTCTTGCGGTCGGGCCGCTCGCCCAGCACGGCCCAGGCCAGTGCGGCCGACATCAGCGGCATGGTGAAGGTCAGCACCGCCGCGCGTGAGGTACTGGTGGTCAGTTGCGCAAACGCCGTGCACATGTTGAACACCGCCACCGTCAGTACACCGCCGATCAGCACCGCCGGCCAGGCGCCACGCTGCGGCAGCAGCGGCGTGTGGCGCAGCAGCGCCAGCCCGACCAGCAAGATGACCCCCAGGCCCAGCCCCAGCCCGCGCGCGCTGAACGGCGACAGCACCGACAGCATGACCTTCACCGCCGGCCAGTTCAGCCCCCAGGCGACGGCCAACAGCGGCGGGATCAGCGCGGGGCGCATCGGCGGTCGGCAGCCAGGCGGCGGTTGAACAGCATGGCCCATGCTGGCATGGCGCCCGCGCCGGCACAGTGCCGCAAGCGACAGCCGGCAGCGTTGCCGACGCTGACACTGCGCCACCGCGTCACGGGGCCGGGCAGGCGCCACAGGTCCGAAAACGGCCAGCCGGCAGCGCACCGGGGCCCGATCATCGGGCTTCTGAGCCGCTGCCCAACACGTACCCACCCCAGCCAATGACGCACACCTTGCCCCGATCCTTCAACACCCTGGCCGGCGCCAACCTGGCTGCGCAGGCGGCCGAGCAGGTCAGCCTGGCAGCCGTGCCTATCGTGGCCGTGTTGGCGCTGAACGCCGGGCCGGGCCAGATCGGCCTGCTCAGCACCGCGCAAAGCCTGCCGTTCCTGCTGTTGGCGATCCCACTGGGTTTGTGGGCCGACCGCCATTCGCGACGCCGCTTGATGGTCGCCGCCGAAGCACTGCGCGCACTGTCGCTGGCGCTGCTGCTGTGGGCTGTCGCTTCGGGCCGGCTGTCGATCGCCCTGCTGGCGGCGTTGGGTTTTGCCGGCGCATCGGGCACTGTCGGCTTCAGCGTCGCGGCACCCGCGCTGGTGCCGTCGTTGGTGCCCCGTGACCAGCTGGGTGCGGCCAACAGCCGGCTGGAACTGGCCCGCAGTGCCGCTTTTGCCGCAGGGCCGGCGCTGGCCGGCGCACTGGTGTCCTGGGCCGGTGCCAGCGCCGCCTTTGTGCTGGCCACGGTGCTGTCGAACGCGGCGGTCGCCCTGTTGCTGCGGTTGCCCGAGCCCTCCCGCACCGTCGCGCCCGCGCGCCACCCGTGGCTGGACCTGAAGGACGGCGCGCATCGGGTCTGGCATCACCGTTTGCTGCGGCCCATCCTGCTGACCGCCGTGGCCTGGAACCTGTCCTGGTTTGTGCTGCAGGCCGCCTACGTGCCCTACGCGATGCGCAGCCTGGGCCTGGACGCCGGCGCCGTCGGGCTGACGCTGGCCAGCTACGGTGCCGGCATGGTGATGGGCGCGCTGGCAGCGCCCCGAGTCCTGACCGCAATGCGTTTCGGCCGGGTGGTGGTGCTGGGGCCTGCGGTGTCCGTCGCGGCAATGGCCACGATGGTGGCCACGCTGGTGTGGCCGTCGGGCTGGCTGGCCGGCGCCGCATTTGTCCTGTTCGGCGCCGGCCCGATCCTGTGGACGATCAGCTCGACCACGCTGCGGCAAACCGTCACCCCACCGGCCATGCTGGGCCGGGTGTCGGCCATCTTCCTGACCGTCAACATGGGCGCCAGGCCGCTGGGCGCGGCGCTGGGCGGCGTGGTGGGCGAGGTCTGGGGCGCGCCGACCTGCCTGTGGCTGGCGCTGGGCGGGTTTGCGGTGCAAGCGCTGCTGATCTCTCGGTCGCCGGTGCGGGGCTTGCGGCGGTTGCCGCAGGGGGAGGCGGCTTGACGCGTTGGGACAGTCGGGTAGCCCCTAAGCCCATTTCGCTCAGGCTGCGTTCTGATCCGATATCCGCGCGTATGCACCCTATGCTTACATTCCACCGGCGCCGGTTTTTTCGGTCAGACCGCGAGGTCACCGTCTTGTCAGGAGATACCGCTTGTCCCAGGGTCTGGCTTTTGGTCGTTTCGAGGTCCGCGCGGCCGAGCGTCAACTGCTCGCAGACGGCGTACCCGTACCCCTGGGCGCGCGCGCCTTCGACCTGCTGACCGTGTTGGTGGAGCGGCGCGACCGCGTCGTGACCAAAAACGAATTGCTCGATCAGGCCTGGCCCGGCTTGGTGGTGGAAGAAAACAACCTGTCGGTGCAAATATCGGCGCTGCGCAAGGTCTTGGGCGCACAGGCCATTGCCACCATCACCGGTCGCGGCTACCGGTTCGCGCTGGCGTCTCAGCACGCACCCGTCCAACCGGCAATCCCTGAGCAGGCCGGCCGAATCGCGCGCCGCCTGACCACCATTGTCTTTGCCGAGGTGCAGGACTGGACGCCCCTGGTGGCACGCGATGCAACTGCCGCCATCAGCGCCTGGCGATCGGTCCGAAGCAGCCTGATCGAGGCCACGCTGCTGGCCCAAGGCGGCCGGCTCATCGAACTCACAGCGGAGAGCGTCTGGATCGAGTTCTGCAGCGCAGTCGATGCCGTGCGTTGGGCCACGGGCTTGCAGCAAGGGCTGGCTGAGCGCCGCCGCCGGGGTGATGGCCCGGCGCTGCACATGCGCCTGGGCATCAGCGCCGACGACCTGATCGTCGATGACGGCAAATTGGTGGGCGAAGGGGCCCGCTGGTCGGCCCGCCTGGTTCAGGCAGCGTCAGCCGACGACTTGATCGTGGTGTGCGAGGCGGTGCGCAGCTTCGTGCAGCACAAACTGCCGCTGCGGCTGCGTGCGCTGGGCCTGCAGGTGGCTCGGACAAACCCCGATCGGTTTACAACGGTCTATGCGGTTCAGCCGCTGTCCGACAGCGCCAGCCCTGATCTTGCACTGTCACCCCTGATCTGGGCCCAGAAGCCCTCGGTGGCCGTGCTGCCCTTTGCGACCGACGTGGACGAGATGACGTACTTTGGCGACGGCATAGCCGAAGAAATCATCACCGCACTGTCGGCCAACCGGGCATTGCTGGTCATCGCACGCAATTCCACCCTGCGATACCGCGACAGCACGCTGCGATCAACCGAGGTGGCCGCTGAACTCGGTGTGCGCTACCTGCTGGTGGGATCAGTGCGCCGCCAAGACCATCGCCTGCGCATCGGCGTCGAATTGGTGGACGCGTCGGCCAGCCGCCTCATCTGGGCCGAGCGCTTCGACGGTGCAGACGAAGACCTGTTTGGCTTCCAGGCGCAGATCGCGGCCAGCATCGCCGCCGCCATCGACCCACGGGTGCAGGAGGCAGAGATTGCCCGTGTGATCAGCCGACCGACCGACAACCTGAGCGCCTACGACTGTGTATTGCGGGGCCTGTCGGTGGAGTTCACCTTTCGCGACGGCGACTTTGCGAAAGCCGGGGAGATGTTCCGCCGCGCCATCGAGTTGGATCCGAACTATGCACAAGCCCATGCGCAACTGGCGTGGTGGCACAACCTTCGTTTTGGGGAGGGCCGCAGCCCCGAACTCAGCGACGATGCGCTGGCCGCCGAACGTTTGTCATTGCGCGCGATTGAACTCGACCCGCGTGATGCCTGGGCCTTGTCAGTGGCAGGGCACGTGCAGAGCTTTGTGAGAAAGAGGTTGTCTGTGGGCATGGACCTTTTTGATCAGGCGCTGAAACTGAACCCCAGCTGTGCCGTGGCTTGGGCGCGCAGCGCCACGACCTTGGCCTTCATGGGCGACGGTGAGGAATCGGCCCGTCGCGTACACAACGCCATGCGGCTGAGCCCGTTCGACCAGCAAGGCTTCACTTTTCTCACCTCACTCGGCACGGCGACGCTGGTGATGGGCCGGTGCGATGAGGCCGTGGCTTGGTACGGCAAAGCCCGCCGCATGAACCCAGGCTACCGCGCCTCCTGGCGCCTGCTGGTTGCGGCGCTGGCGCTGAGCGGTGAACTGACCGAAGCCCATGCGCAGGCGGCGGAGTTTCTGCAGGTCGAACCCAGTTTCCGTGTCGATACCTTTGGCGCCTGGTACCCCATGTGCGAGCCCCACAAGTCACGGGTGCTCGACGGTATGCGGCTGGCGGGGCTGCCCGGTTGAACCCGCAGTTCGATGGATTCATAACCCAACAGGAGACAGTCATGAGCCAAGCGCAGAGTCAGAGCCAAGGCCAGAGCCAAAGCCAAGGCCAGAGCCAAAGCCAGGGCCAGAGCCAAAGCCAGGGTTTGAGCCAAAGCCAAGGGCAAAGCCAAAGCCAAGGTCAAAGCCAGGGTCAGGGTGACAGCGCTTGGGTTGAAGGCAGCAGACTGCTGCGGGTTGGCCACACCGGCGGCGGCATGGCAGGCGGCTTTGGGTTTGTCGGCGGCTACGGCGACATTCAACGAAGCAATTACGCCACGCCAGCCGGGCTGGGTCTGAAACCTTGGGCACAGGACTTCTTGCTCAACGGTGGCAAGCGGGCGTTTCCTACCGAGTGGTGTGTCAACCCATTCAGCTTCGATCCGCCGCTGCAATGGCGCACGGAGGATTGGGATCCGGGGCTGCGTTTCTGGTCGCTGCCAATGTTTGACCCACAGCTCACCGAATGGCTGCAAGACGCCGATCTGGCCTCGCCAGCAAGCATGGTGGCCCGCGAGTTCGCGCAGCAGCATGACGAGTGGCAGCACCAAGACAAGGATCTGTTCGTCCAGATGTCCCGACTTGTGCAAGACGGCTGGTTGGCCGCTGCCGATGTCGCCTGGACCGGCTGGACGGCAGCGGGACAGGCGGCAGGCGATCCGCCGGACAAGGCAGCCGCGTGGGCTGCAATTGGCAGCGAACTCGACGAACTCGAGCTTGACATGCTCGACTGCCGTGCCCGGTACTTGCAAGAAGCACTGGCCCAGTCGGACGGCGTCGGCCCCTATTTCATGCATGTGTTGGGCGCCGACGCTGCCTACAAGCCCTGGACGATGCAGTTGTTTCAATGCGCCGTTGCGATCTCCAACGTGGCCTATATGTACTTCAAAAGCCGCTTCAATCGCGTGCGGCCGTCCAGGCTGTGCCCTGGGTTGTTGCCCCCCTTTGGTCCGCCGCAACACCCGGCTTTTCCGAGCGGGCACTCGACCTTGGGACATTTGGCCGCGCTCGTGTTCCTGGAGGTTCCGGGCATTGCCGCGTTTCACGGTGTCGGCATCCGTGGCGGCAGCGCGGGCGGGCGGCCGAGTTGGGACAACTACCAGCAAGACCGAGAACTTGATGGCTCACTGCTGTGGCTGGCGGCTCGCCTTGCCAAGAACCGCGAGCGTATCGGCGTGCATTACAAGTCTGACAGCTCGGCCGGCCGACATTTGGCAGGTGGAATCTGGAATGCGATCTTCAACCAGGAATCCATCAAGCTGCCGACCCTGAAGCGCGTCATCGCATGTGCCAGCGCCGAGTGGCCAGATAAATGAATTAAACCCGGCCAGCCATCGGCCCCCGCTGGCCGCGTCGGCCGGACTTGACCGCGGCGTCAGCCGAAGTCGATGCGGCGCAGGCCAAGATTGTTGTCGTTGGCCACCAAGTCGATCAATTCCCTGCGGCCTGAGGGCGGCTTGTCGCTGGAGCAGGGCAAACCGGCGTCGGGATGCAGGTTGGCGCGATCGTCGCGGCAGTTCGCCTCGACCAAGACGTACCAAGGTCCGGCCAGTGGCTCGCCACTGCTGTCTTTTGCAGCAAACTTGAACTGAACAACACCCGCCTCACCCAAAGCGTTGGGCTGGGCGCCTGAGGCTGACAACGGCTGCCACTGCAGCGGCGCGGTGTCGGCCGGCGCGGCCCAGGCGCGGGCGCCCACCGCCAGCGCGCGGCGCTGACCGCGGTTGTGCACGCTCATCACAAGCTCGCCACCGACAAGGCACAGCGCGCCCGCATCGGCGTGCCAGAGCGGCGCCGCCTGTCCCCTGCGCTTGGCCCAAACCAGCGCCACGGGCGCATAGCCACCGTTCAGGCGATCACCCAGGCCGGGCACGTAGAGGTCCACGGCCGGCGGCCGCCCCTCGCCCAAGGTAAATTCTTGCGGCTGATCGGTGGCGTACAGCCCCTGCTGCTCGAAGGCCCAGCGGATCACCTTGTGCGCGCTGCCGCCAAGACGGCGCCGCTCCTGCGGTCGTTGCGGATCGGGCCGTGACATCCGAACCACCCAGTCGCCCGTGCCTACATCGGCGTCGATCAGTGCCGAAACAAAGGCGTCCGGCGTCAGTGCGGGCACCACGGCTGCTGGGCCCAGCAGCGCGATCGCTCGCATCACCAGGTAAATGCAGTAGTCCGATGCCGCATGGCGCTGGGCTTGCTGGGTGAAGGTGTCGCCGCCCAGAACACAGTACAGCCGGAACATTGACGACGACAGCATCTGCTCTTCGACATAGCCCTTGTAGAGCAGTGCCGGCAGCCGGAACGGAACGTTCCGCTGACTGTTGCGCTGCCCACACCAGCACCAGCCCAGGCTGGCTTGTCGGTCGTGGCGCCGCGCCAGCTTGACCCAAGGAAAGGTCAGGCCGCTCAGCAGGGCGTCGCGCCGTCCGTGGGCATCGACCGCCAGCTTGGAGTCTGGGTCTGACACGATCGCCGCCAACGCATCACCCGCACTGTGCGCAAAATGAAATTCCAGCGCGCCTGTGGCGGCGTACGACAGCACATGGCCAAACTCATGCCAGGCCCAACGGGGGTCCGCGGCCAGGCCCAGCGGTTGCGCGCGCAGCCGGCCATGGTCGTCCTCGCGCAGCGCTTGATGGTCTAGGCTGGTAGCACCAAAAAGCACCTCCAGACGGGGTCGATCGGTCGCTTCAAAGTCTTCGACAAGGCTTTGTGACGCACGTTCCGGTCGCACCATCGCGTTGACTGCCAAGCCATCGGGCTGGCTGAAGAACCAGGCGCGATGGCGCATGAGCAGGGGCAGCCGGGCCAACTTGAAATAGTGGGCCGTGGCCAAGCCGTAGGCGTCCAGCCGATCAAGCAACTCTTTACCCCGCAGGTAAGCCTGCACCGCGGACGCATGGTCACCGCGCAGGGGCAAATCGGTCGGATCAACCGCCTGCACCTTGTCAGGATCGTTGAGCAGATCGGACACGATGCTTTGCCGTACTTCAATGCGGGGGTCGGCCGGGTTGTCCACGAGGCGCAATTTGACTGGGTTGGGTGCGCGCCTGCCCATAGCATCCGCACCCACCTGCGTCTGCTCTGCCAACGCTGGGATGGGCGGGTGCTGGCTCACTTCGCCGGTCAATGCATAGGGCTTGGCCGTGTCGCGTTCGGT
>JANMXG010000151.1:0-9513 GCA_031394235.1 Betaproteobacteria bacterium | reverse complement strand
GGCATCTGGCAGGATTCGCAGATCGAAGGCCATGCCCGGGTCTGCAAGATCATCGAGCGCATGGGCGCCGTGCCGGCCATCCAGCTCGGCCACACCGGCCGCAAGGGCAGCGAGCTGCCACCGCACCGCGGCGTCAATGCCAATGGCAGCAAGAAGCAGCTGCCGCCCGATCACCCGGACGGCTGGACCTGCTTGGCGCCGTCGGCCATTCCGTATGGCAGTGGCGGCCACATCTATCCGGTGCATGCCTTGACGGTGGACGAGATCAAGGTCCTGCACCGGTCGTATGCGGATGCCGCCGTGCGGGCGCTGGCGGCTGGCTACAAATGGCTGGAGCTGCACTTTGCCCACGGCTACCTCGGCGCAAGTTTCTTCTCGCCACTGGCCAACAAGCGCACCGACCAGTACGGCGGCAGCGTCGCCAACCGGGCGCGCTTTCACCTGGAGGCGCTGGATGCTGTTCGCGCCGTCTGGCCCGAAAAATACCCGCTGACGATGCGCCTTGGCGCCGATGACCTGAACCCCGCCGGCACGCAGTTCGACGATGCTGTTGAAGCCATCAAGATGATGAAAGCGCACGGCCTCGACCTCGCCGATCTCTCGCTCGGCTTCAACACCGACGAGATGATCGACTCGCCGATGAAAAACGTCGGCTTCATGGTTGGGCGAGCCCACCGGGTGCGCACCGAGGTGGGTATTCCTGTGGCCACCAGCTGGAACCTCGGTGTGCCGCAGAACGCCGATCGCTACATCCGCGAAGAGCTGATCGATCTGGTGATGCTGGGCCGCCCGGCCTTGGCCAACCCGCACTGGCCGGTGTGGGCGGCCCGTGAACTGGGGCACGAGTCGCCGTTCTCGCTGGTGCAAAACGACTGGCGTTGGTGGCTGGAGAACTTCCGCGGCCACGCGCCAAGCGTCGGCTGGCCTGAGGTGCAGCCCTTGCAGGCGCCGGCTCCGGGGCGCAAGGCTGCTTGATCGCTGGGCCTGTGGGCGCCACTTCAAACCGGCGTGATCTTTGGGCGGGCTGATGGACCTGCGCAGGGCTTTGTCGGCGGGCTGATCGCTGGGCTGCTGCGGCACGGAACTGGCACTCTTGACCGCAGCAAATCAACATCGCTGCTCGCGCAAGATCGAGCGCCGGCTGCACGAGGACCTGGCGTTTCGGATGCTGGGCGCGGGCAGCTTCCCCAAGCACCGCACGATGCGCGACTTCCGTGCGCCGCATTTGAAGGAACTGGGCGATCTGTTCGTGCAGGTGGTCAAGCTGGCGCGCGAGATGGGGCTGGTCAAGCTGGGGACGGTGGCCATCGACGGCACCAAGATCAAGGCTAGCGTCAACCGCCACAAGGCGATGGAGCTACGGGCCAAGGCCGTCGCCGAAGCCCGGGAGCGCCTGGCGCAGCGCCAGCGCGATGCCGACATCGAACGCGGCCGCATCCACGACGACGACTGCAAGCCGCACGACGAGGACGGCAACCCCAAGGGCGGGCGCTACAAGCGCGAGTTCGGCGTGCCTGGGCCCAGGGCGCAGGACAACTTCACCGACCCGGGCAAGCCGCATCATGAAGCGCGCCGGTGGCGGGTTTGATGCCAGCTACAACGCGCTGACGGCCGTTGACGACACGTCACACATCATCGTGGCTGCCGAGGTGGGCAACATCGCGGCCGACGTGGGCCAGTTGCTGCCGATGCTGCAGGCGGTCAAGGACAACATCGGTCACTCGCGACCGGGCGAAATGCTGGCGTCGTGTCGGCAATCCACCCACTGCCCGGGCTCGGCAAATTGCTGCCGCCCACACGCCTGGGGCGTGGTCTATTTCCGCGCGCCGTTCGAGGGGTTGCTCGCTGCCCATGCCAGCCCGCCGGTTGTCTCGCAGCCCGCCGACGTGCACGCGTGAAGGCACTGGCGGGTACGGCCACGCACACGACGGTCGATCTCGCCGGTCAAAGACCGCCTGAACCGGACGAAACCGTCGACGTGCTGTCCGGCGAGGCTACTTCACCAGCACATACAGCATGGCGTTGGCCACCGGCTGGCCGCCTGCCGACACCTGGAGTACAGCCTGCTTGTGGCCTGCGCTGGTGCCCCGGGCTGCTGCCATGCCCACGGCCACCGTCTGGCTTGCGCCGGGTGCCAGTGTCACTGCGCCGGACGGCAGCGAGAACGTAACGCCCGCACCCATGCCCTCGACGATCGATAGCGACAACGTCTGGGCGGCGACGGTCAGGTTGGTGAGCGTGACCGACCCCTGCAGGACCTGACCGCTGCCCGAGGGCACGCTACCGAAGCTCAGGCTTACCGGCGCCAGCGCCACCGTGGCGGCCACCGCCTTGGCCAGATTTTCACGGCCGGTGCCCACCTGGTTGGCGTCCCTGACGATCGACGCGCCGTCCAGGCTGCGTACCACCCCCCGGTCGGCCGTGTTCACGATCGCCGACCGCACCTGCGCCGCCGTCCAGTCTGGGTGCTGCTGACGCACGATGGCGGCGCTGCCAGCCAGATGGGGCGACGCCATCGAGGTGCCGTTGAAGAACGCGAAGCACGGCGCGCCGCCGCAAAAACTGCGCGGGATCGACGACACCACGTTGACGCCCGGTGCCATCACATCGGGCTTGATGCGGTAATCGACGTCGGTCGGGCCCCAGGAGGTGAAGTCGGCGATGACATCGTTGCCGCCGGTGGCCTGGTAGGTACCGAGTTGCGGCAGCGTGACCGCTTGCCCATCGGCGGCCTTGAGCGCAGCGCTGTACAGCACCGGGTCGACCATGAAGGCCGGGATGGTGGGCTGGTTCGGCTCGCCGTTGCCGCCCATCACAAAGGCGCCCGGCACCCGGTTGAGCACGATGGCACCCACACCGCCAGCGTTCTGCACGTTGCGCATCTTGACGGTAAAGTCGCAGACGCCGCGCGAAATGAGCGCGATGCGGCCCTGCAGAAAGGAGTTGGTAGCGAACGGGCCGCAGGCCAGCGACAACCCGTTGAAAGGGCTGGCCGCGTCCGCCACCACCTGCAGCGGCGCGGTCACCGGCCCGGCACCAAACTCGCCTTTCACGCCAGGAACGGTGGTGGTGCTGCCCACCTTGATGAGGTGGACGATGGCGTGGCCCACGGCGCTGGCGCCGGCGGTCAGCCCGCGTGCCGCTGAACCGGGCGACCCGACGGTGCGGTAGCCAGGGCCTTCGTTGCCATTGGCGATGGCCACCACCATGTTGGCCTGGTCGAGGTTGTCGACCGCCACGGTCAGCAGGTCCTGGACGCCAGCGGCGCCGCCGCCCAGGCTCAGGTTCGCGACATCGAAGCCGTCAGCGTAGGCGGCTTCCAATGCGTTCAAGATGTCCTCGGACCGGGCGTTGCCCACGGCGCCCGGGAAAACGTTGTAGTTGCCCAGCAGCGCCCTCGGCGCCACGCCCGACATCCTGTAGTCCAGCGTCACGCCATCCACCGTGGTCGGGGTCTCGAAGTTGCACGCGACGGTGCCGGCCACGTGTGTGCCGTGGGATTCAATCGCCTCAGCCGTGTAGCCTTGGGAAGGCGTTTTGTTGTTGAAGACTTTCGCCGCGATGACCTTGTTGTTGGTGAAGCGCGGGTCGCCCAGCTTGTTCTGTAGCGCATAGCCCGTGTCGTTGAAACAAGGGTGCCCAGTGTCGATACCCGTGTCGACGATGGCGACCTTGACGTTGGCGCCGGCCGTGCTTGAACCGCCAGCCGACGCCCACGCCTCGACCGCCTGGATGATTTGCAGGTCGGGATCGGCGGCGTTGGGGTAGTACAGGCCCTGCAATTGCGCGCTGCGGACCATCGGCGCGGCCGCGACCTGCGCCAGCGTCGCGCTGTCCAGCCTGACTGCCACTGCATTCAGCGAAATGTCGAATTCGCCGCTGACGCGGGCCTGCGGCACGTTGACCCGCAGCCAGGCCTTGTAATCGTTGCGCAGTGCCGAGAGCTTGGCGCGGTAGGCTTTGGTGGCGCTGTTGTTGAAATCAATCTTCCTGCCCTTGGTCGGGCGGGTCTTGGCGTCGGTGGCCAGCGGCTCACCGAGCAGTTGCACCAGCGCGTAGCCGTTGTCCTGCGCCGGACGCACCACCGTGCTGTCGCTGCGCTGGGCCGCCTGGGCCTGGGGCGCAGACAAGCTGGCCATCGCGGCAAGCACCGCGATGGCAATGGCCCGCAAAGGCTGGTGGGATGTTGATCGGGTGCTCATCGGAGTGCTCCTGGGCGCTAGGGTGAAACGCACAGATTACTCTGGTTGCGGCGCTTTTGCGCGGGGCGCACCCCTGAAATCCAGCACCTGCCGATTGATCAGGGCGCCGCAGACCCGGCAGGGGCCACCGGCGTGATGGGCCGGGACCCGGGCCGGACGCGGGCTTCGATCACTGCCAGGGTCGCGGGGTCGAAATCGCAGCCGTACGCAACCGGCAGGTAGGCGCCCGCCGCGTTACGGAACTCGGCGCGGTCGCCGGCCAACGTCACGGTCCCCCGCGTCTGCTGCAGCCAGGTGAAGCGGTCGAACTTCGGGGTTGCGGTGCCCGCATCGAGCCAGCGCACGCCAAAGCCCGCGAGTTCTTCGACGGCAGCCGCGCACGCGGTGGTCGCAGGCACGGTCACCTTGGCAACGACGCAACGCGGATCACACCCGGAGGCCAACGGCACGTCAGCCGGCGCAGCAGGTGTTCGGACGGTTCCGGTCGGCCCGGCCCGTCGAACCGCCCCGGCGTCCGGCAACGCGGGCTGAAGCAGCCAGGCCAGTGGCACGCCGAACAACATGACCAGGCAGGCGAGCGCCACGCTCGGCCGGACCCGGCGCGCAGGCGCGTGAAAGTGGATCGCCATGGCCGCATCAAGGCATCAGGGTCGCTGCCGTCTTGATCGCCTTGCGGATGCGGCCATAGGTGCCGCAGCGGCACATGTTCTCGATCGCGTCGATGTCGGCATCGGTCGGGTTCTTGGTGCGGCTGAGCAGGTCGACGGCGGCCATGATCTGGCCGGGCTGGCAGAAGCCGCATTGCGGCACGTCGATGTCGAGCCACGCCTGCTGCACCGGGTGCAGCACGTCGCCGGTCGCCAGGCCCTCGATCGTCGTGACCTTCTTGCCGCGCACTGACGAGACCTTGGTGACGCAGGTCTGCACCGCCTTGCCGTTCACCAGGCAGGTGCAAGCCTTGCACACGTTGAGGCCGCAGCCGTACTTGGGACCGGTGATGCCAAGCTTGTCGCGCAGCACCCAGAGCAGCGCCATGCCGTCGGGCGCATCCACATTGACCACCGTGTTGTTGACCGTGAAGTTCTGGTTGGGCATGACTGTGTCCTCAGTTGAAGGCCGGCACGGCAGGCAGTTCGCCGGCCGGCGTGGGTGTGAAGATGGGCTGCGCGTTGAGCGGAAAGTTGCGCGGCTTGATGCCGGTGGCGCGGGCGTAGGCGTTGGCGATCGCGCCCGACGGTGCGGTCATCGCCACCTCGCCCATGCCCGAGGCCGGCTCGCCGACGTTGGGCATGATGATGATCTGCACGTCCTTCGGGAAGTCCGCCATCTTGGCGAAGGTGTACTGCTTGTAGCTGCCCTCCTGCGGCAGGCCGTCCTGGATGTTGACGCCGGTCTTGAGTACCAGCGAAACCGCCTCGGCGATGCCGCCATGGCACTGCTGCTCGATGCCCGACGGGTTGATCGGCTTGCCGGCGTCGATGACCATCGTCACCTTGGTCACCTTGCAGTTCAGCGGATCGCGTGCATCGAGTTCGACGATGCAGGCCGAGAACGACCGCGACTCCATGTGCAGGCCCAGCCCCTGCGCAAAACCGGCGGGCATCACCTTGCCCCAGTTCGCCGCGCCGGCAACACGCTGCAGCACCGCCTTGGCCCGCTCCAGGCGCAGAAACTCCATGCGGAACTGCAGCGGATCGCGACCGAGCTTGGCCGCCATTTCGTCAACGATGATCTCCTCAACCGTGCGCGCCGGATTGACATGGACCGAGCGGTACGAGACGGTGTTCATCTCCAGCGCGACCGGAAACAGCTGCTTGCTGTTGACGCCGAAGTTGTACGGCGACGTGACCATCGTCTTGAAGAAAAACTCCTCGTAGCCGAGATTGCCGACGGTCTGCGTGACCTGCAGTGGCAGCGCCCCCGTCGTTGCGGTGCCCAGGTCGCCATAGCCGTGTCGCGCGTCAAGCCGCACGGCGCCGATGCTCTGCTGGTAGCTGAGTACATTGCCCGGCGCCAGAACCGTTGGCGGCAGCATCGTCGCCCGCACCTTGTGCACCTGAGGCGGCCGCATCCGCGTGTGGCGGATGTCATCGCTGCGGTGGTACATGAGCTTGCAGACCAGGCCGGTCTTCTTGGAGATCTGAGCGGCCACCTGCACCGGGTCCCAGAACAGCCGGCGTCCGAACGCGCCGCCGCTCGGAATGCAGTGCGCCAACACCTGCGTGGGCAGCAGGCCGAGTTCGATCGCCGTGGATTGCGCCGCGACGATCGGGGTCTGCATGCCGGCCCAGATCTCGACGAAGTCGGGCCGGGTGGCATCGACGATTGCACATTCCACCTCCAGCGGCACCGCCGATGCGGCCTTCCAGGTGAACTCGGCATCGATCGAAACCGTGCCCGGCGGCGCCGCCACCAGCGGCGGGATAGCGGCGCGCAGCTTGTCGCGGATCGTTGCGTCGTTTTCGCCCTTCAGTGGACCATCGCCCCAGGTGATGTCGAGTGCGTTGCAGGCGTCCCAGCACTGGCCAAAGGTCTCGGCCATCACCGCCACGCCGGGCGGAATCTTCACGATCAATCCGCCGGCCGGGATGGTCTCCACCGCGATCACGCCGGGCATGGCCAATACCGCGGCACGGTTGTTGACCCGGACGACCGTGCCGCGCAATGTGGATGGCATCCGGCACATCGTCGGCACTGCGCCAGGCACGTTCAGGTCCATCGTGAATTTCTTCTTGCCGGTCACGATGTCGCGGGCGTCCAGCTTGCCGTAGCGCTTGCCCAGCACCTTGTATTGCGATGGGTCTTTCGGCGCGCCGGCCTGGGGCGGCAGGCCGGCTTTCAGGCGCGCCGCCAGCACCATTGCCGGCAGCACCGGCTCAAATGCCCGCACCGAGCAAGAGCCACCGGTGATCTGGTTGTATTGCAGGTCTGGCTGCGCATCGGCGGACGTGACCCTGACCATCGACAGCGGCACGCCGGCCTCTTCGGCAATCATCATCGCCACCGCGGTCGCAATACCGGTGCCCTGTTCGAGCCGTGGCAGTGCCATCGTGTAGACACCTGCGGCGTCGATCAACAACTGCACCAGCGGCATCGTCGGTGCGCCAAGCTCCACCAGCGAGTCGCCGATGTCGTAGGTGTCGACGCTGTCGGGCGGCGTCAAAGGCAGCGGCAGCGCCTGGGCTTTGGACGGCGTGCCGAGCAGGCCGACCGCGGTGGTGGCCACCGGCGCTGACGCGGCATAGCCCAGCAGGCTACGGCGCCGCAGCGTGGGCGGTTGCGTGTCGCGCTCGACGGCGGCTGGTGTGAACTCCGGGTCTTTCATCGCAGGTCTCCTCAGGGGCTGTGCTGGTCGCATCTTGCAAACAAGGCGGCGCAGAGGTTGTCGTCGCAACGACATCTCCGGCGAGCGTTTTCCCGGTGCATCTAAAACCTGTCCTGGGTCGTATGGGTGTGCAGGCGAGGCAGGTCGTCAGGCCCGTGCGCGCTGGCGGCCAACCGACGATCGAGCCCTGAGGAGACAACGATGCAGACGCTTGAATCAACGCTGCGGGACAGCCTGTGGGCCACCGCCCTGAGCGCTGCCGAACTCGACGCGGTGGTGCGCGAATCGCATGAGCGGTTCGTGCCGGTCGGGGGTTACGCCATGCGGTGCGGTGACCCTGCCGAGCAATGGATTGGCGTGATCGACGGGCTGATCAAGATGTCGGTGTCGCAGGCCGACGGCCGGCATTCGACGTTCACCGGCGTCACCGCCGGGGGCTGGGCCGGCGAGGGCTCGCTACTCAAGCCCGGGCCGTGGCGCTATGACGGCGTGGCCGCGCGCAATTCGCGGCTGGTCTGCGTGCCGCGCCACACGTTCAGGCGCCTGGTGACGACCAACCTGCTGTTCAACCACTTTCTGCTGTCGCACCTGAACGCGCGACTGAGCCTGTTCATCGGTCTGGTGGAGTACGACCGGCTGCTCGGTCCGAGCGCCCGCGTTGCGCGTTGCCTGGCCAGCCTTTTTCACCCGGACCTGTACCCGCGCGTCGGCAACTTCGTCCAACTCAGCCAGGAGGAGATCGGCCTGCTGTCCGGCGTGTCACGACAGCGCACCAACGAGGCGCTGCATGAACTTGAACGCGCGGGTCTGCTGCGTGTCGAGTTCGGCGGCGCAACCGTGCTCGACCTGAACGGGCTTCGCGCCTACAGCGGCGCACAGGCCGGCAGTTCGGCCCGCGCGGCCTGAGTGCACGGCGTTTGAGGCCGGACAGGCCGCGGCCGTGAGCCGGTGTCGTTTGCAGGATAAGCCGCCATGGCGGCGGCTGCCGGCGTCGATCCAGTGACAGCCAGGGACAGCCAGGGACAGAGGCCCTGCAGGCTGCCGGCTCATGGCGTGCAACCGGCTGCCCGGCGCGTACCCATGTGAATCCGCTGCCTGCAGGTTTCTCGTCCATCCCAATTCGCCACGGAGGTCCGCATCCCGCCGTGTTTACTGCTCCGCCTGCCGCGTCAGCGTGCTTGCCTTGGCCATGGCATCGCCGCTGGCCTTGGCCGGCGGGTGGCGCCTGGCGGCCAGGTTCAGCGCCGGTGGCAGTCAGGTAAAAAACAGGCCGAGAAAGGCAGCCCACAGTATCCGGACGTCGGATTGCTGCCCAGTCCGTCCACTGAAAGGCTGGCCGACCGGCGCGGCAGCCCAGCCGCGTTACCCGCTGTAGCGCGGGCGGGCGCCCGCATTCGCTGAGGCCGGATCAACCCGCCACCCTCGTGTCAGTGGCTGATCATCCAGGGCCGTTTGCCGGGAAATTCCTTGGCGCCGTTGGCGCCCTTCACAGTGGCCTTGCGGCTGCCGGTGCTGCAGCAGCCGCAGCCGGCCGGGTGCTTGAGCTAGGCACAGTCGCCCGAGCGTTGGGGTTCGTGTCGCGCACGCTCGTTGGTGGCCATCGCGTTGCGGGTGCCGCCGTCCATCAGCACAAGCCGCGGCGCAGTGGCAAATACCCGTTGCGATGCGCCGCCGCATGCGGGGCAACTGGCGGGCTGCTTGCGGTCAGTCAGGCTGCGCAAGGCATCGAAGCCGCCGCAGACACCGCAAGCGTAGTCGTAGGTGGGCATCGCGGTGGCTCCGGCCTCAGATCACGTCTTGCGACAGCGGCATCACGACCGAGCCGTCCAGGTACTTCACCGGCCATGCCGCGTTTGGGTTGATGTCGAAGTCGAAGAGTTGGGTCGGCAGCCATAGCGTTGCGCAGGCATTCGACACATCGACCACACCGCTGATATGGCCCTGCACCGGCGCCGTGCCCAGAATCGAGTAGGCCTGGGCACACGA
>JANMXG010000150.1:0-11904 GCA_031394235.1 Betaproteobacteria bacterium | reverse complement strand
CTCGGCAGCGTGATGTGGAAAAACTGCTGAAAGCGCCCGGCCCCGTCCATCGTCGCGGCCTCGTAGATGTCGGCGGGGATGGTCTGCAGCGCAGCCAGGTAGAGCACGACGTTGAAGCCGACGTAGCGCCAGAACACGATCACCGCCACCGCCGGCTTGATGTGGTCGGGGTCGCCCAGCCAGTCGATCGCGTTCGCCGGCACCAGCCAGCCCAGCACCGGCACGTGGGCAATCGCCTGCAGGCCGGCGTTGATCAGGCCGAAGTCGGTGGAAAATAGCGACGAGAACAGGATCGCGATGGCCACGGTGGACGTGATGTAGGGCATGAAGTACGCCCCCACCACGCCATTGCGCAGTTGCTTGAACGAGGCGTGGATGAAACACGCCAGCGGGATCGCCACCAGGTGCTGCGGCACGCCCGACGCCAGCGCCAGCCAGGCGGTGTTCTTCAGCGACTTCCAGAACCATTCGTCCTGCAACGCAAACAGGTAGTTGTCCAGCCCGACAAACTGCATCGCGCCCAACCCGCTGGTCGGCTCCCAGGACTGGAAGGCGAGGAAGAGCGAAAACACCAGCGGGAACACGCCGAACACGCCAAACAGCACCACGAAGGGGCTGAGGAAGACATAAGGCGCCCAGGTCGGGGACAGGCGCGGGAATTTGGGCAGCAAGATCGCGGGCTCCTTCAGCGCTTGGCCCGCTGCTGCAGCAGACGTTGTGCATCGGCCAGTGCGGTGCCGATGTCCTTGCCGCGGTCCAGCACTTTGTCCAACTCGGTGTCGATGACCTCGGACGCAAAAGCATCCTGCTTGTGCACGTCCACGGCATGGATATGCCGGGCCGACGTGCGCCAGCCTGTCCGCGCGGCCTGGCCGCCCAGGAAGGCGATCGGCTGCTCGAAAAACGGGTCGTCGTAGGCTTCCAGCAAGGCCGGGAAGGCGTCTTGCGCCTTGAAAGCGCTGAGTTGCAGCCCGCGGTCGAGTGTCAGCATTTGGATGAACTCCCACGCCAGCAACTTGTTGGCCGGCGGCGCGCCGCGGGCAATGGCAAAGAAGGTGCCCCCGTAGGCCGCAAAAGCGCCTTCGGGTAGGGGTGCGGCGCGCCACAGGCCCTTGGTGCCGGGTGCCAGCCAGTTGTTCAGGTGGCCAGCCAGCCAGGCGCCAGTCAGCTGGGTGGTGATGGTGCCGCGCTTCAAGCCTTCGGACCATTCGTTCGACCAGGCGCCGACCTTGGCGTCCAGCTTTTGCTGGCGCACCTGGCGCGCCAGCTCAAACGCCCGCACAAAGCGTGGCGAGGTCACCAGCACGCGGGACTGGCTGTCGAAGTACAGGCCCTCACCGGGCTGTATGCCGGTGCGGATCACGATGTCCTTTATGTCGCGCGCATGGGCCAACAGGTAGGCGCCGGTACCGGCCTTGATGCGGGCGCCGGCCGCCACATAGCTGTCCCAGGACTGGGTCAGCTCGGCCTCGCTGACACCGACCTTGGCCAGGATGTCCTGGCGGTAGAGCAGGGTGCCCGGGCCGATGTCGGTGGGCGCTGCCACCACCCGGCCGCTGCGGCTGGTGGCCTGGGCATAGGCGTACGGCACATAGCGGGACCGGAACTGGCCAATGTTGTAGGGCGGCTGAGCCAGGTCGTCCAGCCCGCCGCCCTGAGCGAAGCGCCCGACGTAGCCCACCTCCAGCGCCATCACGTCAGGCAGGTAAAACGAGGTCGACAGCGCGGTGGTCATCGCGGTGTGGTGGTCGCTGAACTGGCGGCTGACGACCTTGATCTCAACGTTGGGGTGGCTTTGCTTCCATCTGGGGATGGCGGCCCGCACGATTTCGTCAACCGCAGGAAAGGCGGCGATGGTCAGGCTTTGCTGCGCCTGCGCCTGCGCGCCAGCAGCGGCCAGCAGCATCGTCAACGCCGCCTTCGCCGCGCCAGCCTGTGCCCATCCCCTGCCTGTTGTGCCTGCCCTCATCCGTGTCTCCGGGTCCCTCTGCGCCCCCGGTTTATCGTCACCCAGGTGGGTGAACGGCCGATCCAAAGTGCCAGACCCCGGAATTTGAAAGCGCTTTCAAACTATAGGTGGCACGGGTTGCGCGTGTCAATCGAGGGAAAGTGCGGGGTAGTGGGCCCGACCACGTCCAGCCGCAAGGCCGGGGCGGCCGACTGCAGCGCGGTCAGCCGCGCAGGCGACGGCTCGATTCTCGGGCGATCAGGCGGGGTGCCGGCATCTCGACCGACGGGGTCTTGCCGGCCAGCAGCTGCAGCATCGCCAAGGCCACCAGGCGGCCCAGTTCATAGGCGGGCTGGTGCACCGTGCTGAGCGGCGGAATGGCATAGACCGAGGTGGGCAGGTCATCGAAGCCCACCAGCGATACATCCTCCGGCACCCGCAACGAGCGCCGCTGCAAGCCCAGCGCAGCGCCAAAAGCCATCTGGTCGTTGGCCGAAAAGATCGCGGTAAAACGCTGCTGGCGCTCCAGCAGCCGGTCTACCGCCAGCAGGCCGCTGACCTCGTGGTACTCGCCGGGCACCACCAAGTCGGGGTCGAAGGGTATGCCCGCGGCCTCCAGTGCGGCGCGGTAGCCGCGCAAGCGCTCGTTGGCGTCCGGGTGGTCATGGTCACCGGCGATGAAGGCAATGCGCTGGTGCCCCAACTCGATGAGGTGGCGGGTGGCCAGGCAGCCGCCCTCGAAGTTGTCGAAATTGAGCGAAAACAGACCCGGTGCGTCAAGCGTTCGGCCGGTCACCACCACTGGCATCTTCTGGGCGCAGGCGATCAGCGCATCGTCCGTCAAGCGCCCGGTCAGCACCACGATGCCGTCCACCCGGCGTGAGCGCAGCACCTCGATGCAGCGCGCCTCGGACACAGCGTTCCAGTGGCCGCTGACAAACAGCGGGCTGTAGCCTGCAGGGTCGAGTTCGTCCTCGATGCCCCGCAGCGCCGCGCCATAAAACGGGCTGTCAATGGCCTGCGTGACCACGCCGATGCTGAGTGTGCGGCCGCCGGCCAGGCCGCGTGCCATCGGATTGGGCACAAAACCCAGCCTGGCGATGGCGTCGTCCACGGCCTGCTTCTTGGCGCCGCTGACCACGGCCGTGCCGTTGAGGATGCGCGAAACCGTGCTGGGCGAAACGCCGGCCTCCTGGGCGACCCGCTCGATCGTCATCGCGCCATCGTCTGCGGCTGCCGCAGATTTGGCCCTGATGTGCGGCGGGTTGTTGCGGGTCATTGGCGGCTCAAAGGTGCGGATTGGGCAGTGTACTGGCGACCGGTCAGGGCTTTGAAAGCGCATGCATTGTTCAGGCCCACCGCCTGAAAGCGGTCTTGGCGCTGCTGCGCCGGTCAGCGGCCGCGCAAAAACAAGCTGTCCAGCGCCTTGACCGTGACCTGGCGCCAGGTCGGCCGGCCGTGGTTGCACTGGTCGGCGCGGTCGGTGCGCTCCATGTCGCGCAGCAGGGCGTTCATCTCCGGCAGGGTCAGCAGGCGGTTGGCACGCACCGCGCCGTGACAGGCCATGGTGGCCAGCAGTTCGTCGCGCGCACGCTGCACCACCCGGGTGGCGTCCACGTCACCCAGGTCGGCCAGCACGGCGCGGGCCAGCACCACCGGGTCCGCGCCGGGCAGCGCAGCCGGCATGGCGCGTACCGCCAGAACGCCGGGCGACAGCGGCGCCACATCCAGGCCGAGTGCGACCAGTGCGTCGGCCTGGGATTCGGCGGTGGCGACTTCGGTGGGCGTGGCGGCAAAGGTGGCCGGGATCAGCAGTGGCTGCGACGCCATGGCTGCCGCGCTGCCGTCGGGGCGCAGCGTGGCCTGGGCGGCCTGGGCTGACTTGAGGCGCTCGTAGACGATGCGCTCATGCGCTGCATGCATGTCCACCACCACCAGGCCCTGGGCGTTTTCGGCCAGGATGTAGGCGCCGGCCAGTTGCGCCAGGGCTCGGCCCAGCGGCCAGGCGGCGGACGCATCGGGGTTGGCGGCCAAGGCTGTCGGGTGGCCGGCCGCCTGCCCGGGGGCCGACCCGGCGAGTTGCAAGGCGTCGCGGTGGGCATCCGCTGCGCTGTCGGTCACCATTTCAGCGGTCGATGCAGCGGCGGCCAGGCGGTGCTCACCCGGCACTTCGGCCACCGGCGCAGCCGACCAGCGTGGCGCCGGCTCTTGCGCGTAGAGCACCGCCAGATCCTGCAGGCCCAGCACGGTCTGGCCGCCGTGCCAGATGGGCGTCCAGCCTGTGTGGCCGCCAGCCGGTCGCGCCGGGCTGCCGCCGCCCTGGCCAAAGTGTGCCGATGCCGGATCTTCACCCGGTCCGAACGGGTCCGCCGGGTGGTGTTGCGCACCGGCCGGTGCCGCGCCAGCCGCGGGCGCCCTGGACACGGCCAACGCCGCCTCTACCGCGTGCCGCACGGCCTGGTGGACCTCGCGGCCGTCACGAAACCGCACTTCGATCTTGGTTGGGTGCACGTTGACATCGACCCGCGCCGGGTCGATCTCGATGAACAGCACCCAGCTGGGCTGGCGGTTGCCGTGCAGCACATCCTCGTAGGCCGAGCGCGCCCCGTGGCCGATCAGCCGGTCGCGCACGTAGCGGCCGTTGACATAGGCGTACTGCTGGTCGGCGCGGGCGCGGGCGGCGTCGGGCAGGCCGATGCGGCCCCAGACCTTCACGGCTGCGCCCCTGCCGCCGGCCCCGCCGGACAGTTGCAGGTCGGGCGCCACCGGCGCCGCCAGGTCGCGGCTTTGCGCGATGAAGCCCGGCCCCAGCACGTCGGCCAGGCGTTGTGCGGTGTCGGCGCTGCGCCATTGCTCCACCAGCCGGCCCTCGTGCCAGACGGCAAAGCCGACGTCTGGCCGCGACAGCGCATGGCGCCGCACGGCCTCCAGGCAGTGCGCCAGCTCGGTGGCGTCGGTCTTCAAGAACTTGCGCCGCGCCAGGGTCGAGAAAAACAACTCGCGCACCTCGACGCTGGTGCCCTGCGCCCGCGCCGCGGCCTGCAACTCGCCGGTGCGGGCGTCCAGCCGGGACGCAAACCCGGCGCCTTCGGTGCGGCTGGTGATGCTGAGGTCGGCAATCGAGGCAATCGCCGCCAGCGCCTCGCCCCGAAAGCCCATCGTTGCCACCGACTCCAGGTCCTGCAGGTTGCCGATCTTGCTGGTGGCATGGCGCTGCAAGGCCAGTGTCAGCTGCTCGGGCGGGATGCCGCAGCCGTCGTCCTCGACGCTGATGCTGCGCACGCCGCCGGCCAGCAAACGCACGGTGATCTGGCGGGCGCCGGCGTCCAGCGCGTTGTCCACCAGCTCACGCACCACCGACGCGGGGCGTTCCACCACCTCGCCGGCCGCAATCTGGCTGACCAGTTCGTCTGGCAGGGCGCGGATGGCGCGGCCGGTCTGGCGGGGCAGGGTGGGCATCATCGGATCAATTATCGGGGGGCGGGATTGGCGGCGATCCGCCGCCGTGTCATCTGGCGCGACACAGGGCCACCGGATAATGCTGCGCCATGGACACCTTGCTGCTGCTCGTTGACTTCATACTGCACATTGACCGCCACCTGCGCGAGTTTGTCGATGCCTACGGCGGCTGGGTTTACGCGTTGCTGTTCCTGATCATTTTTGTCGAGACCGGGCTGGTGGTGATGCCGTTCCTGCCGGGCGACTCGCTGCTGTTCGTGGTGGGCGCGTTGGCCGGAGCCGGCGTGATGAACTATCCGGCAGTGATGGCGCTGATGCTGGTTGCCGCAGTGGCGGGCAACCAGACCAACTACGCCATCGGCCGTGCGCTGGGCCCCAAGGTGTTTGGCTGGGAGCAGTCGCGCTGGTTCAACAAAAAGGCGTTTGAGCAGGCCCATGCGTTCTACGAGAAGTACGGCGGCATCACCATCGTGGCCGCCCGCTTCATGCCGTTCTTGCGCACCTTTGCGCCGTTTGTGGCCGGCGTGGCGCAGATGACCCGGCGCAAGTTCACGTTTTATGACGTCGCCGGCGGTGCGCTGTGGGTGGGCAGCATCACCACGGCGGGCTACCTGTTTGGCAACATCCCTTGGGTGGCCGCGAACCTGAGCAAGATCATCTGGGCCATGATCCTGATCCCCGGGCTGTTGATTCTGTTCGGCGCCTGGCGATCGCGCCGCGCCGGGCGCACCACGCCTGCCTGAGCACCTCGGCCGGCCTGCGGCCTACAGGCTGCGCTGGCGCGCCAGCGGCGGGTTGCGCGCAAAGTAGCGCCGGATGCCGGTGTGCAGCGCCTCGACCAGCTTGTCCTGGTAGGCCTCGTCGCGCAGCCGGGCTTCTTCTTCCGGGTTCGAGATAAACGCAGTTTCGACCAGGATGCTGGGGATGTCAGGTGCCTTGAGCACTGCAAAACCGGCCTGCTCGACGCTGCGTTTGTGCAGCGCGCCGACCTTGCCGATCAGCGCCAGCACATCACGGCCGATGCGCAGGCTGTCGCGGATCTGGGCGGTGGTGCTCATGTCGGCCATCGCGCGCAGCACCTGGGCGTCCTTGACGGCCGCCAGGTTGACACCGCCAACGCCGTCGGCCGCGTTGTCCTTGTTGGCCATCCAGCGGGCGGCGGCGCTGGTGGCGCCGGTTTCTGACAGCGCAAACACCGACGCACCGCGGGCTTCAGGCGTGAAAAACGCATCGGCGTGGATCGACACGAACAGGTCGGCCTGCACCCGGCGGGCCTTGCGCACCCGCTCATGCAGCGGCACGAAGAAGTCGGCGTCGCGGGACATCATCGCCCGCATGCCCGGCACGCTGTTGAGCCGGTCGCGCAGTTTCAAGGCCACCGCCAGCACCACGTCCTTCTCGCGCAGGCCGGTGGGGCCGACGGCGCCCGGGTCCTCGCCGCCATGGCCGGGGTCGATCGCCACCACCACAAGCCGGTCGATGCTGCGCTGCTCGTCGGCGGGCAGGGGGCTGGGCGCAGGTGCCGGGGCGGGCGATGACTGCGGCGGCCGTGCCGCACCGGGCTCGGGGATGGTGGGCGCCACGGCTGGTGCGGGCGCCAGCGGCTTGTCCACCCGGCCGATGAACTCGCCCAGCGCATCCTGCACACTGCGGGCGGCCAGTGCCTCGGCGCGCTCGCGGTCTCGGATCAGCGTGAGCAGCGGGTCCGGCGCCTCGGTCGGGTAGAGGTCAAACACCAGCCGGTGCCGGTAGGCGGCCACCGGCGCCAGCGTGAACTGCTGCGGCGTCACCGCCTGCTTCAGGTCAATCACCAGGCGCACCACACGCGGCTGGTTCTGGCCCACCCGCACGCCGGCAATGAACGGGTCGTCGGCCCGCACCTTGCCTACCAGCTCGCGCAGCGCGGGGCTGAGCTCCAGCTCGTCGATGTCGACCACCAGCCGCGGTGGGTTGTCGGTGAAAAACTGGCGGGCGATCAAGCGCTGGTCGCTCTCGATCGTGACCCGGCTGTAGTCGGTCGCCGGCCAGACCCGCACCGCCACGATGGCGGCGCCAAAAGCCAGGTCGGCTGCGCCCAGGCCCAAGGCCAGCGCACCCATCTGTTGCAGGGCGCTGCGGCGGCTGGGCGCTGGCGGTGCCGCGGCGGCACCGGTGCCGGCATGGCTGTGGCGGTCAGCGGTCGGGCGTGGCGTCGTGCTCATGCCAGCAAGGCCTTGCCCAGCGCGGTGTGGGCCTGCACCGTGACCGTGCGCCGTGTGTCGTCGGGCTCGATGAGCAACCGCAGGTCGGGCACCGGCAGCAGGCCGGCAGCGTGGGCCGGCCACTCTGCCAGTTTCAGGCCGGGCTGCTCGAACACCTCGCGAAAGCCAGCGTCCAGCCATTCGCGCGGGTCGCTGAAGCGGTAGAAATCGAAATGCGCGGCCTCGCTGCCGTCGGCCAACAGGTAGGGTTCCATCACGGTGTAGGTGGGGCTCTTGATGCGCCCGGCAACGCCCAGCGCGCGCAGCAGGTGGCGCACAAAGGTGGTCTTGCCGGCACCCAGCGGACCTTGCAGCTCAATGAAGGCCCGGACAACGCCGGGCTGGGCGGCCAGATGGCGGGCATAGGCCTCGCAAGCGCACTCGTCGGGCCAGACCAGCCGGCGGGTTTCTAGAATCAGGGGGTGGCAGTCGATCAAGGGGCGTGGCAAGGGCAAATCGCTGAGGCGGTGGGGGTGGCCGTGTCGGCGGGCCAGGCGGCAGCAGATGCCCCCGCCGGCAGCGCCGACCTGCCGAGTCTGTGGGCGCAACTGCAAGTCTGGGCCGCTGCGCTCGGATTCTCCCAGATCGGGGTGGCTGACGTGGACCTGGCCAGCGCCGAGTCCGGCCTGCTGGCCTGGCTGGCAGCGGGCTACCACGGGGACATGGCCTATATGGCCGCCCACGGTCTGAAGCGGGCCCGGCCCGCCGAGCTGGTGCCGGGCACGGTGCGGGTGATTACCGCGCGCATGGACTACCTGCCTGCCAGCCAGCCCGGCGCGTGGCAGGCAGCGGCCGAGCACCGTTTGGCCGATCCGCAGCAGGCGGTGGTGTCGCTGTACGCCCAGGGCCGCGACTACCACAAGGTCTTGCGCGCCCGGCTGCAAAAACTGGCTGCCCAGTTGCAGCAGGCTGTCGGCCCGCTGGGCTTTCGGGTGTTCACCGATTCGGCGCCGGTGCTGGAGGTCGAACTGGCCAGCCGCAGCGGCATTGGCTGGCGCGGCAAGCACACGCTGGTGCTGTCACGCGATGCGGGGTCGATGTTTTTCCTGGGCGAGATCTACATCGACCTGGCCTTGCCGGTGACCGCGCCGGTCAGCGCCCACTGCGGCGAGTGCACGGCCTGCATCACCGCCTGCCCGACCGGCGCGATCCTGGCGCCCTACCGGCTGGACGCGCGCCGCTGCATCTCTTACCTGACGATCGAGCACAGCGGTGCGATCCCTGCCGACCTGCGGCCGCTGATCGGCAACCGCATCTACGGTTGCGACGATTGCCAGCTGGTTTGCCCCTGGAACAAGTTTGCGCAGCGCAGCCCGCTGCCCGACTTCGACACCCGGCCGGCGGTCGGCCATGCCACCTTGCTGCAACTCTGGGACTGGGACGAAACCGCGTTTTTGCAACAGACCGAGGGCAGCGCCATCCGCCGCATCGGATTCCAGCGCTGGCGCCGCAATCTGGCGGTGGCGCTGGGAAACGCCTGGCGTGTGACCGGAGACGCGGCGCTGGCGCTGGCCTTGCAGCAGGCGTTGCCCGCGGCCGATGCGCTGGTGGCTGAACACATCGCCTGGGCACTGGCGCAGCGGACGCTCTAGGACGCGGACGGCCGCCGGCCACCGGCGCGGGGCTGCGCGGTGGGGCGCTTGCACTGGCGGACGCCCAGCGCAGTCGTACAGCCAAATGCCTTACTTGGCGCCGCCGCTGGCCCTCGATTCGTAAAGCGCCAGCGCCGCTATCTCTGCCTCGGTGAGTTTGTCTGTGTAGGAGGGCATTTGGCCCAGCCCGTTGCGCAGCGCCTTGGCCACCCGCGCCGCGTCGGGTTTCAGCTCGTCGAGCACTGAACCGCCCCGCATTTCGCGGAGGCCCGTTGGGTTAAGTCAGGCTGCCGCCTCGGCGGCTTGACTGGCGAGTTGCCGGTAGTAGTTTGCCTCGGCCGCGGCCTCGGCGGGTGGGATATAGCCGATGGGTTCGAGCAGTCGGTGGTTGTTGAACCAGACCACCCGTTCCAGGGTTGCCAGTTCCACCGACTCCTTGGTCTTCCAGGGTGCGCGGCGGTGGATCATCTCGGCCGTGTAGAGCCCGTTGATGGTCTCGGCCATCGCGTTGTCGTAGCTGTCGCCCTTGCTGCCGGTTCCACGCCAGCCTCGGCCAGCCGTTCGCTGTACCGGATGCTGACGTACTGCCCGGAGTCAACTGGTCGTCGCAACACTGCTCTGCTCGATCGAGCGTAGCAGTTCATTGAATGCTTCTGCCGGTGTCCGCCAGCCGAGCGTCTTGCGCGGCCTCGTGTTCAATGCAAGGGCCACTGCATTCAGTTCTCTGATCTTGTGGGCGCTGAGGTCTGTTGCCTTCGGGAAGTATTGCCGCAGCAGGCCGTTGGTGTTCTCGTTGGTCCCGCACGTACAGCGCCTGGTAGATCGCTTCATGGCTGATGCGCATCGAAGTGTCTTCGGGGAAATCCATCAACAGACGGTTGGCGATCTGCTCCGGGCTCCCAACCTTCGACCATCGGCGCGCTTGACTTGGACCATGTCGGCGGCCCTTCCATTCGGCCTGCGGTCCTGCGATCGACTTGCCACCAGGCGTCGCGATGTTGCCGGCCGGGCGCGCCTTCAGCAACAGGGCGCAGTGGACAAGGAATTCAACCCCTTTGCCGACCCGCGTGCGTCCCTGGCGCAGCCTCGACCCCGCTTGATGGGGTCCTTTGGAGGCGGCTGAGCTTCCCGACATCCCTCATTTGAAGGATGTCAAGCCATGCATCAGGGTTCATCCTGAGTCCGCTGCGGCAATACCGACTGCCGATTTGCATCGAGTGAAAGCAATTTCAGGAGGAAAGCAAGATGAAGTTCCGGAACATTGCCCCACTTGCATTTGCACTCGCGCTTGTCGCGCCCATGACCAGCCATGCCGACCTGTCTCCGTACTGGCAGGACTTCGACAGCCTGGCCCCCGCGGAGCCACTTCCGGGAAGCAACAACGCCCTGAGCGCCGACGGTTGGCTTGTCTTTGCGAGTGTTTTCACCGCCGCGGGCAGCCCTCTGTACGTATACGGTCCGTTTCCGGCGCCGAATAGCCTGGCCGCATTCAGCGCGGTCGGGTACGGCGGATCGCTGCCGGGCAACCAGAATATGGGTGTCTACAGTGACTACAACAACAGCAGCGCTCATGGCAGCGGTCAGTTGGTCCAGGCGAGTGTCTTCCAGCAGCGCACCGTCGCGGCTGGAGATGTCGGCACCAAGTGGACTTTTCAGTTCGACGCCAAGCTCTTCAATCTGGTCGCTCCCACCACGGCGCTGGCGTTCATCCAGACGCTCGATCCCGCTCAGGGCTACCAGGTCTCTGGGCAGACGGCAATTGACATGAGCGGGGTCCCGGCTATCTGGGGTACCTACTCGCTCCCGTTCACGCTCACGGCCGGCGCCGGCCAGGTCCTGCAGTTCGGCTTTTCCAGCACGGCGACAAACTACAACGGCTCCACCATCGTTTACGACAACGTTTCGCTCACGCCCGTGCCCGAGCCCTCAGCCTATTCATTGATGCTGGCCGGGCTGTGCTTGCTCGGCCTGGCTGCCCGTCGACAAAGGCCATGAGCAAGGGCGCGATGCCGCGGGAATAACTGTTCGCGGGCGCTTTGCGCGGACATGCAGGGTATCTGCCTGAACGGCGCTGCGCGCTTCGGAGCCGATGATCGCCCGGGGTTGGAACAACTGAGCCGCTGCAGCTGGCCTATGAGCAGGTGCAATTCAACGCCACCGGCTCCGGACTGCGAGATTGACAGTCGGGTTACCAAACCAGACGGAGCGTTCAAGTCTCTGCTCGGTACAGCCGCTGATGGCCGATAACGGGTACCCCGGATGTCCGATGCCCCCAGGTTTCTGCAGGGCCCTGAACAGGCGGCCTGGAGGCATCAACTTCGGTGCCGGGCAACAGCCGTCGCCCAGATGTGCATCGCGTACGCGAAGACGGTGCAGGGCGCGATGCCAAGGGAGAAAGACTTCAAGCAGACGCTGTGCGCCGACATCGACGGTTTCAGCCAGCCGGTTTGTATCTCCGGCTGGCGTTCGGCAGGCACAAGGCCCTTCCGGGCCTTGTGTCCGGCCTCACCCTGCACGCCGCAGTGCGCTGCGCTGCCGACGACCGCCAGGCGCTGGAGCAACTGTGCCGCGACATCACCCGCCCGCCTTGCAGGCCGCGCCGGACCAGAGGCCCAGCCCCTCGCCAGGCACAAACAGTCCACCGGACTGTTTGTGTCCGGGCCCG
>JANMXG010000149.1:0-13284 GCA_031394235.1 Betaproteobacteria bacterium | reverse complement strand
AACGATTTCAAAACGGCGTTCATGGGTTTGGCTCCGGAAACAAAGTGGCCCGAACAACTCATGACTTGGGAAGATGTGGTGCCTCACCCGCGTCAAAAGCTGGGGGTGAGCGACGTTGCACAGAAGTGGTTTCGAGCCTGGGGCCGGGGGTTGGCCTTGCAACGCTCCTCGAAACAGCCGGCATTTTAAGCACAAGGTGCTGACCCCCGCTGGCAGTGGTTTGTGCAGTTCTGCCGGGATTTGGCCGGGCGGCCCAGCGTTCAGCCGTCGTCACCCGCTGGGTTCGGGCGCCGTGCGAGACTTTGGCGATGACCTCTACCGCCAGAAGCCGCAGGTCCGACCCAAAGCTTGCCCCCATAGCCGCTGGCGACGATCTTGAGCCGCCGTCGGCCGTCGGCCTGCGCCCTCTGGCCAAACTGGCCGTCGCGCGGTTGCGGGCCCTGCGCGGCGTGCTGACCGACGTCGACGACACCCTCACGGCCGGCGGCGAGATCGAGCCCGTCGCGCTGGCCGCGTTGCACGACCTGGCCGCCGCACAGGTGCCCGTGATTGCCATCACCGGCCGGCCTGCGGGCTGGAGTGAAGCCTTTGCGTTGGCCTGGCCAGTGACCGCGATCGTGGCCGAAAACGGCGCGGTGATGCTGCGCCGGCAGGGCGGTTCGCTGCAAATTGACTTTGTCGACGGTGCCGCCACCCGCGCGGCCAACCGCCTGCGCCTGCAGGCCTGCGCGCAGGCGGTGCTGCAGCAGGTGCCCGGCGCCGTGCTGGCGCAGGACAGCGCCGGCCGGCTGACCGACATCGCCGTCGATCACAGCGAGTTCAGCCCCCTGCCGCCCGAGCGCATCGCCGACGTTGTGGCGCTGATGCAGGCGCACGGCCTGACCGCCACCGTCAGCTCGATCCACATCAACGGCTGGATCGGCGCGCACGGCAAGCCCAGCGGCGCACGCTGGGCCGTGACGCAGGCGCTGGGCCTGCCGTTTGTGGCCGGCGAGTGGGTCTACGTCGGCGACTCGACCAACGACCAGGCGATGTTTGAGTGCATGCCGTTGTCGGTGGGCGTGGCCAACATCGCCCGCTTCGTGCCGCATCTGCGCTGGTTGCCGGGCTACGTCACGCCCGGCGAACGTGGGGTGGGTTTTGCCGAAGTCGCCGCCGCGCTGCTGGCGGCCCGGCGCAGGGCATGACCGGCGCTGCACCGGCGCCGATCACCCGCGCTGCCGTGCTGCGCCAGGCGCTGGCCTTGTCGCTGGGCGCGGCGGTGTCGTTGGGGCTGGCGCGGTTTTCTTACGCCCTGCTGCTGGGACCGATGCGTGCCGACCTGGGCTGGAGCTACTTCACCGCCGGCGCGATGAACACGGGCAACGCCGCCGGTTACCTGCTAGGTGCGCTGCTGATGCCGCGCACGATGGCCCGCTTCGGGCCGCGTGCGGTGCTGGTGGCGGGCGGTGTGGGCGCGGCCGTGCTGCTGGCGCTGCATGGCCTGGTCAGCTCGAACCTGCTGCTGGCCGGGTTGCGGCTGTTGTCGGGCGCTGCCAGTGCGGCCACATTTGTCGCTGGCGGCTTGCTGGCGGCGCGCCTGGGCAGCCGGGCCGCGCTGGCCGCACCCGATGCTGCGCCGCTGTCCGCCAGCCTGGTGTTGGGCCTGTACTACGGCGGCACCGGCCTGGGCATTGTGGTGTCCGCTTTTTTGGTGCCCGCGGTCGACGGCGCTGGCGCCGGCCTGCTGCGGTCCTGGCAGCCCGCCTGGCTGGCGCTGGGTGCAAGCGCCGCGTTGATGACCTTGCTGATGGCCGCCGGCACACCGCCCGACGCACCGGCCAACGCCGCATCGGCCCAACCGCAGCCGGTGCCCTGGCGCAGCCTGGCCTGGGCGCTGGCCGGCTACGGCCTGTTCGGCCTGGGCTATATCGGCTACATGACCTTCATCGTCACGCTGCTGCGTGAGCAGCAACTGGGGCCTGCGGTGATCACCGCGTTCTACGTCACGCTCGGGCTGGGCGTGGTGGCGTCGACCTGGTTGTGGGCCGGGCTGCTGCAGCGCTGGCAAGGTGGCCAGGCGATGGCGGTGCTCAATGCCTTGCTGGCGCTGGCCACGGTATTGCCCGTGCTCAGCACGCACCCGCTGGCGGTGTTTGCCTCGGGCGCGTTGTTTGGCGCGGTGTTTTTGTCGGTGGTGGCCTCGACCACCGCGCTGGTGCGGCACAACCTGCCGGTGCAGGCCTGGGCGGGCGGTATCACCGGCTTCACCATCGTCTTTGCACTCGGCCAGATCGCCGGCCCCAGCGCGGTGGGATTGATCGCCGACGGCCCCGGCGGCCTGGCGCGCGGTTTGGCGGTCAGCGCGGCGATGCTGGCGCTGGGGGCGTTGCTGGCGGCCCGGCAACAGGCGCTGGCCAAGCCTTGAGCCTGCGGGGCGGGCCCACGGTCGCGCTGCTCAAAGGCCGAGAAAGCGCTGCAGCCGGCCCAGTTCGTCGTCCAGCGCGGCGCTGAATCCGCTGTCGCCAGGCACCTGCCCCGACACAAAACCGATCTCGGGCACCAGCACCCCGGCCTTCACCGCCAGATTGCCCCAACCGATCACCTGGTCGCGCCACAGCAACGGCAGCGCGTAGTAGCCGCGTATCCGCTTTGGCGCCGGCGTGTAGGCCTCGAAGCGGTAGGCCCAGCCCCACAGGATCTCGAAGCGGCGGCGGTCCCAGACGATCGGGTCGAAGGGCGCGAGCAGGCGCACGGTGTCGGCCCGGGCC
This sequence comes from Betaproteobacteria bacterium, assembly GCA_031394235.1. Taxonomy (GTDB): domain Bacteria; phylum Pseudomonadota; class Gammaproteobacteria; order Burkholderiales; family Burkholderiaceae_C; genus Pseudaquabacterium. Next base: position 10,534 of record JANMXG010000149.1, on the reverse strand, counting down.
CGGCTGGCGTGGCGTGCCGAGGCTGGGTTTTCATCGGCAGGCCAGACCCAGTCGACACCGTCGATGCGCGCTCTCGGCAGGCGCTCTCGGGCCCGGGCCAGTGCGCCGGCACGCTCACCGGCCCACTGCGGCGCACCGCCGCGCAAATGGCTGACCAGCTGACCCAGCGACGCCAAGGGCAAAGGCGCGTATTTGCCCACCACCACATCAACCAGGGCGTCCATCGCGGTCTGGGCGTGCAGTGTGCTGGCGGGCGACAGCCGCTCGGCGTACAGCCGCACGCCGCCTTCGCGCCGGGCAATGCGCAGCAGGCCGCGGTAGTGCATCGCGTCCAGCAGCTGGGTGCTGGCGTTGGACGAGCCGCCAAACCAGTTCCTGGCCTTGCCGTGGGCAAACGCGGCGTCCACCTCACGCGGGTGGACCACGCCTTTTGCGCGCACAAAGTCCAGCACGGCCGCCGCTTGGTGGTGGCGGGCCGCCGGCCAGACGGTGCGCGGCGTGCGCGGGTGCATCAGCGCCTGAGTGGCGCGTGGCAAAAAGCCGTAGTTGACGAAAAAGTCCTCCTCGATGTCGAGCCGCGGGTAACGCGCCTCCAGGTCGCCGGCGCGGTAGCCGTTCACGCGGTGGCGCAGCGTCAGGTCCTGCGCCCGGGCCGGCGCCCGGATCGGGTCGGCCTGCACAAAGCCCAGTCGGCGGATGGCCTGGGGCAGCGTGGTTGGCGCAAACAGCGTGCGCGCCACGGCGTGGCAGCGCAGGTGGTCCAGCGTGAGGGCGACAGTCATCAGGCAAGCCTAGCAGTGTGCGTGGCCCACCGTGCCGTGCCGCTGGTGGGGCGGTCAGCCTGCACGCGTGGCGCTCGGCGCGACAATCGACGCCACTTTAAACCTGTGATTCGCCCACCATGAAACCCATCGGAACACCGCTGTCCCCGTCTGCCACCCGCGTCATGCTGTTGGGCAGCGGTGAACTGGGCAAGGAGGTGCTGATTGCGCTGCAGCGGCTGGGCGTGGAGACCATCGCGGTGGACCGCTACGACAACGCGCCGGGCCAGCAGGTGGCGCACCATGCCCGCACCATCACGATGAGCGATCCGGCGGCGCTGTGGGCGCTGATCGAGGCTGAAAAACCCGACCTGGTGGTGCCCGAGATCGAGGCCATCGCCACGCCGGTGCTGGAAGCTTTGGAGGCAGAAGGGCTGCGGGTGATCCCCACCGCCCGTGCCGCCCGTCTGACGATGGACCGGGAGGGCATCCGCCGCCTGGCCGCCGAGACCCTGGGCCTGCCCACCAGCCCTTACCGATTTTGCGACTCGCTGGCCGAGTTGCAGGCGGCGATCGACGGCACAGACCGCGCGAATGGTCAACCCGGCATCGGCTACCCCAACATTGTCAAGCCGGTGATGAGCAGCTCGGGCAAGGGCCAGAGCAAGATCGACGCGCCCGGCGACGTCAAAACGGCGTGGGACTTTGCGATGGCGGGGGGCCGCGTCGGCCCGGGCCGGGTGATCGTTGAGGGATTCATAGATTTCGACTACGAGATCACCCTGCTCACCGTGCGTGCGCTTGGAAATGGCGGCCAGGTCGAGACCCACTTTTGTGAGCCGATCGGCCATGTGCAGGTCAACGGCGACTATGTCGAAAGCTGGCAGCCCCACGCCATGCACCCGGGCGCCCTGCAGCGGGCGCACGACATCGCCAAGGCGGTGACCGACAACCTGGGCGGCCAGGGGCTGTTTGGCGTGGAGCTGTTTGTCAAGGGCGAGCAGGTCTGGTTCTCGGAGGTCAGCCCCCGGCCGCACGACACCGGCATGGTGACGATGATCACCCAGTGGCAAAACGAGTTTGAGCTGCATGCTCGCGCCATCCTGGGTTTGCCGGTGGACACACGCTGAAAAGTCCGGGCGCCAGCGCGGTGATCTATGGCGGCGTCGAGGCATCGGGCATCGTGTTCGACGGCGTGGCCGACGCGCTGCGGGTACCGCGCAGCGAGATCCGTTTGTTCGGCAAGCCGGACAGCTTTGTGAAACGCCGCATGGGCGTGGCGCTGGTGCATGACGCGGACGTGGAGCGTGCGCGGGTGCAGGCCAAGCGGGCGGCAGCTTTGGTGCGGCCGCGTAGGCTATGAGACGCGCCGCGTCAACTCGGCGTACGTCGGTGAAACCGAGTGGGGCCTAGGCAAGGGCCTGTGCCGTGGCTTGCCTATGGCCACCCCTAGGTTGGCTGTCTCGGAAGGTGTCCATTGGGCAGGCTGGTGGTTCAACATGCGTTGGCCGTTGTTCCGCTTGCACGGCGCAAGCAGTGGGATGGACCGAAGGAGGAATCCATGACACCCGACAAGACCGCGCTGCCCACCGTTGCCGCCCTGATGATGGCCCTGTGCGCAGCGTCAGCGGCAGCCCAACAGCAGCCCGACCCGGATTGCAAGTTGCCGGCCAACCTGCGGCTGACGGCCCGGAGTACCGCCGACTACGAGTGCGGTCACGGCATGAGAGGCGACCCCAACTGCGACAAGATCGTCGTGAAAGTCTTGCCGGCCATCGGTGGCGGCTGCACCGCCGAGTTGCCCTACGGCAAACTCATTGTTCACACCCAGGGCACTGAGCGCAAGGTGACATGGACGCTCAGTGACACCACTGGCGACTACGGTTTTGGCGACCCCAATGGCATTGACATCGCCAATCCAGGTGGGGTCTACCACACCCCCACTCGCAACAGTGCCAAGAGTAAATTCTCGTGGAAGACAACCGGCAAAACTACGCCGGGCCAGGGCCTGCAGCATTGCCCCTTTGTTTATCCGAAAGGGCAGTCCAAACCGTGCCGGGCGGTCGATCCCTTGATCGTCAATTCGGAGTGAGCGTTGACTGTGCGGGTTCGGGTGGCAGTGTTTGCTGCGCCTGCGCCAACAGCCTGCGCACTTCCGAGTCCGGTCCCAATTCGAGCCCGAGAGCGCTAGTCTCCGCGCGTTCAACCAGCTGATCGGCCTCGACGGTGTTGCCCAGCAGTCGGCACGCTAGCGCCCGCTGTGCGTACAGCAGCGCATGCAGCGCGGGGTCGGCCAGCGGGGTGATCAGCGCTTCGGCCCGCTCGAAGTCACGAGCCGATTCGATCCCGTTGTTGCGCCGCGCCAGCAACAAAGCCCGGTAGCCGAGAAACTGACCTTCGTTGCGGGCATCGCCTATGGCGGCGGCCTGCGCGATCGCCAGCTGATAGTCAGCCAGCGCTGCGGCGATATCGCCGAGAGATTCGTTGACGATGCCGAGATTGCACCGTGATGTGCACTCGAGTCGCGGGTGGCCGATCTGCCGTGCCACTTGAACTGCGCAGGCCAGGGCTTCGCGCGCGGCGGTATCGTCCCCCTGCTCATGCAGCAGCAGACCCAGGTTGCAGCGCGAGTTGCCCTCAAAGGCGCGGTCGCCCACCTGCACTGCGAGATCAACGGCCCGTCGGTAATGGGCCCGCGCCTCCGGCAGGCGGCCCTGTACATGCCGCACGACGCCCAGGTTGCCTTCGCAACCGCCTTCCCAGCGCAGGTTCCCCAGCGCTTGGGAGATCGACAGCGCCTTGGCATAGGCAATGATCGCGACATCCAACTGGCCCTGCGCCAATCCCAAATTGCCAGCCTCATTCAACACGCGCAGCCGCAGCTGCGGACTGCCGCACGTCTCGGCGAGCGCTGCCGCGTCCTCCAGCGCTGCCGCAGCGTTGCCCAACTGCCCGCGCTGGATTTCAAATTCTGACCGCCAGACCAGCAATTGCGCCCGGTCCTCCAATGCCTCTGGGCAGTGCTCGGCGGCCGCTTGGCCGGCGAGCAAGTGATGATCAGCACCCGCCATGTCGCCCAGATGGCGCAGCGCGCTGCTGAGCACGCCGTGCAGGCGCAGTTGCTGTTGGGATGGCAGATCGGTTCGCGCCACCAGTGGCTCCGCCAAGTTGATGACCGCACGAAACGGGCCGGTCAACCGCAATGCCGACCAGGCGGCCACCAACGCGTTGACCGCCTGTGCGGGCTCGTCGAGGGCCGCGCGCCTGCAAGCGGCCACCAGGTTATCCAGCTCGACACACCGATCTGCTGTGGCTTTCGCATCGTCAAAACACGCGAAATGGCGCCAGTGCCGCCGCTCGGCCGCGGCCAGCGTGCCCGACGCGGCGAGCCGCTCCCGCGCGTAGTCGAACACCGAGCGCAACAGGTCGAAGCGGCCGTCCGGGCTTCGGCGCAGCAGCGACTTTTCGACCAGGTGCTGCACGGTGTCGGCGACCCAGGGTCCGCTGGCGAAGGCCGACAGGTCGATCACTGCCTCGGCGCTGGCCAGCGCAAAGCCGTTTTCGAAGACCGACAGCTGAGCCAGTGCCGCCTGCTCGGCCAATGACAGCAGATCCCACGACCAATCCAGCGTGGCGCGCAGCGTGGCCTGGCGGTCCCGACGGCCGTTTTGGGCGCCCAGCAGGCGGAAGCGGTGGTCCATCCGGGCGAGCAGGGTCGCTGGCGCCATCACCCGCACGCGCGCTGCCGCCAGTTCGATGGCCAGCGGCAGCCGGTCAAGCAGATCCATCAAGGCCGGAACAGCGGCTACATCGGCGGTGCCCGGTTGGTAGCCGCTGTCGGCCGCCATCGCCCGCAGCTCGAACAATCGCGCGGCCTCGGCGCTGCCCAACGGCGCCAGCGCGACGGCCTCTTCGCCGATGATGCCCAGCACCTCGCGGCTGGTGATGAGCAGGGTCGCCTCCTGCGCAGCGGCCAGCCATCGGCCCACCGTCGCCTCGGCATGGCACGCCACCTGTTCGAAGTTGTCGAGGATCACCAAGCAGGCGCCGCGAGCCGCGATGGCCTCGCCAATGCGCGCGACCGGGTCAACCTTGCCCAGCGGCAGTCCCAGGCCTTGGGCGGTGGCTTTCAGTAGTCCGTCGAGGCCGCGCGCCGATGACAGATCACAGAACCACGCACCACCCGGGTAGTCGCCCAGCCAGTGGCGTGCAAAGCGCAGTGCCAGCCGGGTCTTGCCAACGCCCCCGATGCCCAGCACCGAAACCAGACGGGCACCGTGGTGAAACCGCTGAGCGAGCACTGCCAGCGGCTCAGCGCGGCCGATGAAGCCGTCACGCTCAGCCGGCAGCGAGTGCGGCACCATGCGCAGCGGCGCCCAACCACCCGAAGTCAGGATCACCCGGTAGGCTTTGGCCGAATCCTCAGGTGGCAGCAGCGGCGCTCCGATCTCGGCGGCCCCAAACAATTCCAGCGGTTCGGGCAGACCCTTGAGCCGCCAATGGCCGTGCGAGGCGAGCTGCCAGACACCCGGCGCCAGCGCGGCGTGCGCGGCTTCGCTGAGCACAGTCTGGCCGCCACGGGCCAGGCCCATGATGCGTGCGGCCAGCGGCTTGGCAATGCCATCCACCTCCAGCGGCTTGGCACCTTGCCGGATGTCTGCGGCACTGTTCGGGCGCAGCCGAAGCGCGCCGACATGGATGCCGGCCCGCGCAGCCAATGGAGGGGTCAACGCGGCCAGCGCCTGGTGTGTGGCCAGTGCGCAGCCCAGTGCGTCGGCCACGCTGTCAAACAGCAGCAGAAAGCCGTCGCTCTTGTCGATCTCCCGGCCCCGCCATAGCCGCAGCAAGCTGCGGGTAATCTGGTCGTGGGCTTGCCATAACGCGGCGGCGGCATCGTCGCCCAGCCGCTCGGACAGCTGGGTGCTGTCGACCACGTCGGTCATCAGCAGGACATGGTCGGTGCTCATTGGCGGTGCCTGTTTCGCACCAATGTAGCAGGGACGCCCCGCATTGAACACGCCAGCCGGCGTGGCCCGTCTCAGAGACCGGCAGAGGCCCGAAGGGCGGCAGCTTTGAGGCTGCGGCCCCGCCCGCCGGACCTGCGCCGCGAGACCCCAGAGCCGCCGGCGCGGCCGCGGAGATTACAGCCCGGCGGCTGCGCGCAGTGCTTGGGCCTTGTCCGTGCGCTCCCACGTGAACTCCGGCTCTTCGCGGCCAAAGTGGCCGTAGGCCGCCGTCTTTTGGTAGATCGGGCGCAGCAGGTCGAGCATCTGGATGATGCCCTTGGGCCGCAGGTCGAAGTGTTCATTGACCAGCGCTGCAATGCGCTCGTCGCTGATGACACCGGTGCCCTCGGTGTAAACCGTCACGTTCATCGGCTTGGCCACGCCGATGGCGTAGGCCACCTGGATCTGGCACTGGCGTGCAATGCCCGCGGCGACGATGTTCTTGGCCACGTAGCGCGCAGCATAGGCCGCCGAGCGATCGACCTTGCTCGGGTCCTTGCCTGAAAACGCACCACCGCCGTGCGGGCAGGCGCCGCCGTAGGTGTCGACGATGATCTTGCGGCCGGTCAGGCCGCAGTCGCCCTGCGGGCCGCCAATGACAAACCGGCCGGTCGGGTTGATCAGGTATTTGGTGTCGGCGGTCAGCCACTCCTTGGGCAACACCGGCTTGATGATCTCCTCGCGCACCGCCTCGTAGAAGGCGTCGGTCATGCGGTCGCCCAGGCTCATCTCGGGCGCATGCTGGGTTGACAGCACGATCGTGTCGATCGAGTGCGGCTTGCCGTCCACGTACCGCATCGTGACCTGGCTCTTGGCGTCGGGACGCAGAAACGGCAGCCGGCCGTCCTTGCGCAGCTGCGATTGGCGCTCGACCAGGCGGTGGGCGTAGTAGATCGGCGCGGGCATCAGCTCGGGCGTCTCGTCGCAGGCGTAGCCAAACATCAGGCCCTGGTCGCCGGCGCCGATGTTGAGGTGGTCGTCGCTGGCGTGGTCTACGCCCTGGGCGATGTCGTTGCTCTGCTTGTCGTAGGCCACCAGCACGGCGCAGCCCTTGTAGTCGATGCCGTACTCGGTGTTGTCGTAGCCGATGCGCTTGAGCGTGTCGCGCGCCACCTGGATGTAGTCCACGTTGGCTTGCGTGGTGATCTCGCCCGCCAGCACCACCAGGCCAGTGTTGCACAGGGTTTCGGCCGCCACGCGGCTTCGCGGGTCTTGCGCAAAGATCGCGTCGAGGATCGCATCCGAGATTTGGTCAGCGACCTTGTCGGGATGGCCTTCAGACACGGATTCAGACGTAAAAAGAAAGTCGTTCGCCACTTCAATACACTCCTTGGATGGTTGAAAAACTGCGTCGCCGTTTCAACATCTGGAGGTGCGGCGAACGCTTTAGCGGCATTTGTCGTGGGGTCGCGCCAGCGCACAACCTCCACGCCGTGACGGTTTGTCACGTGTCGCCCCGCAAGTTGTTCTTTAACTCGGCGACGGCCGAAGTATATAAAACATGCTGATTCTGATTCGCTGGCTGTCCCGGCGACGTTTGTCAACTTTGCACGTGTTGGGCGGGCTGCTGGGCTGGCTGGCCTACGGTCTGTCCGGCAGCTACCGCAGGCGCCTGGTGCAAAACGCCAACCTGGCCGGGCTGCCGGCCCGCAACCGGCGTAGCGCGGTGGCCGAGGCCGGCCGCATGGTCGCCGAGTTGCCCTGGCTGTGGCTGCGCCCAACCAGCCGCCCATTGGGCAGCGCAGTGCAGTGGCAGGGCCAGGCGCTGATGGATGCGGCCATCAGTGAGGGCCGGGGCCTGGTGGTGCTGACGCCGCACCTGGGCTGTTTTGAGGTGTGTGCCCAGGCGATTGCCGAGCGTTACGGCGACCGTACCCGGCTGACTGCGATGTACCGGCCGGCGCGCCAGCCCTGGCTGCGCGAGTTGGAGGAAACCGCCCGGGCCCGGCCCGGGCTGGCCACCGCGCCGGCCGCGCTGGCGGGGGTGCGGCAGATGATCCGTGCGCTGCGGCGCGGTGAATCCGTAGGCCTGCTGCCCGACCAGGTGCCGCCCGAGGGCATGGGGGTCTGGGCACCGTTTTACGGCCAGCCGGCCTACACCATGACGCTGGCCACCCGGCTGGCGCAGCAGACCGGCGCTGTGCTGTTGCTGATCTGGGCCGAGCGCCTGCGCGCTGGCCGCGGCTACGTGCTGCGCGTCAGCGCGCCGTCGCAGCCCCTGCCCAGCCAGGCGCTGGACGACGAGGCGCTGCAACTGGCCTGCGCCGCCGCGGTCAATCGCGAGATGGAAGGCCTGATCGGCCAGTGCCCCAGCCAGTACCTCTGGGGCTACAACCGCTACAAGCAGCCGCGCAAGGTGCATGCGGTCACTGGCGCCGAGGCCACGCCATGATCGGCCAGTGGTTGGCCCGGGCCATCCTGGGCGTGTTGTGGGCTTTTCAGGCCTTGCCGCTGGCTGTGCAGGCGGCGTTGGGCCGGGGCTTGGGCCACTTGCTGCATGCGCTGGCGGGCGGGCGCCGGCGCGTGGCGCTGCGCAATGTCGAGTTGTGCCTGCCCGGCCTGGACCCAGCCGCCCGCGCCCGCCTGGTGCGCGAGCACTTTGGCTGGCTGGCGCGCAGCCTGCTGGAGCGCGGTCTGTTGTGGTATGCCTCAGCGGCGCGTTTGAAGGCGCTGATCCATGTCGAGGGCGACGTTGGTTTTGCCGAGCGCAGCGACAAGCCGGTGATGTGGCTGGTGCCGCATTTTGTGGCGCTGGACGTGGCGGGCGCGGCCACTCAGCTGTTCCAGGGCCGCCCGGTGGCGTCGATCTACCAGGCCCAGAGCAACGCTGTGTTCGACGGGGCGATGCGCCGCGGCCGGTTGCGTTTTGGCCTGGCCGAGGTGTTTGCTCGCAGTGAGCGCGCCCTGCCTTTGGTGCGGGCGATCCGCCGGGGGCGGGTGTTTTTCAACCTGCCGGACATGGACTTTGGCGCACGGGATGCGGCGTTTGTGCCGTTTTTCGAGGTGTCTGCGGCCACCCTGCTGGCACCGGCGCGGATGGCCCGGGCGCTTGGCATGGCGGTGCAGCCGGTTCTGGCCGAGATCCTGCCCGGCGGCGCGGGTTACCGGGTGCGGTTCATGCCGCCCTGGACCGACTTCCCCGGCGACGACGATGTCCAGGCCGCCACCCGCATCAACCAGTGGATCGCCGATCAGATCCTGCGCAACCCGGCGCAGTACCTGTGGGTGCACAAGCGCTTCAAGACACGGCCCGAGGGCGAGCCCGGCCTGTATTGACGGGTGGGACCGGACACGGCGCCGCTGCTGCGCCGGTCACGCCCCATCCTCAGTACGGGTGACGCCATGCGCGGCGACTGTCTGGATACTGCAAGCCTCAGAGTCCAGCCTGGGGGCGCAAGATGTGCAATCAGATTTTTTCAACGTGGCTGCGGCGGCCCGCTGCGCTGGACTCGCTGGTGGTTGTCGTGGTCGCGCTGGGCGCAGCGCTGGCATTGATCACCACGCTGGTGCTGGCGTCCTGACGCGGCGGCGGTGCCGGCACTGCAGGCCTGGTGGCGCAGAACCGGCCTGTGGCGATGCCGCACAGCGTGGGGCTGGCAAATACCGCTCGCGCCGGCCGGCATCGCGCCCGCCGTCAAGCAGGGCCTGACGCGTACCGCGCTGACGGTGCGGTTGCCGGCCGATAATCTGCCGCCATGCGATTGAAATTCACCAAGATGCAGGGCGCGGGCAACGATTTTGTAGTGCTCGATGCCACCCAGGCGCCGATCGAGCTGTTGCCCGAGCAACTGCGCCGGCTGGGCGACCGCCGCTTTGGCGTGGGTGCCGACCAGATCCTGCTGGTCGAGCCGCCTCGAGACGCCGGTGTCGACTTTCGCTACCGCATTTTCAACAACACCGGCGACGAGGTAGAGCACTGCGGCAACGGCGCGCGCTGTTTTGTGCGCTTTGTGCACGACCGGGGCTTGAGCGACAAGCGCACGCTGCGTGTCCAGACCGTCAACAACCTGTTGCTGCTGCACCTGCAAGACGACGGCCGGGTCACGGTGGACATGAACCGGCCGGTGTTCGATCTGGCACAGCTTCCGTTTGACACCCGCGGCCTGGTGCCGCGGCCCGAGGGCAGGTTCGAGCTGTGGCCGCTGGACGTGGGCGAGGGCCGGCGGGTCGAGGTGGCGCTGCTGTCGATGGGCAACCCGCATGCGGTGTACCGGGTGGCCGACGTGCGTGAGGCGCCGGTGGCCGAGCTGGGCCCGCGCATCGAGCAGCAGCCGCGCTTTGCCCGCAAGGTCAACGCCGGCTTCATGCAGCTGCTCTCGCGTCAGCAGATCGCGTTGCGGGTCTACGAGCGTGACGCTGGCGAGACCCTGGCCTGCGGCACCGGCGCCTGTGCGGCGGTGGTGGCCGGCATCCGGCTGGGCTGGCTGGACCGCCGGGTGCATGTGCAGGCGCGTGGCGGCCTTTTGACGATTGAATGGCCTGACGACGAGGCCTCGGTGCTGATGACCGGGCCAGCCGAAACCGTTTTTGAAGGGGAAATTGAACTGTGAGCATCGAAGGCGCCATCACCGAGACCGACATCGCCAACTACCTGGCCAACACGCCAGCGTTTTTTGAGCGCAACGCCGACCTGCTGGCCAGCATCCAGCTGACCAGCCCGCACGGCCAGCGCGCCGTGTCGCTGCAGCAGCGGCAAATGGAAATGCTGCGCGACAAGATCAAGGGCCTGGAGCAGAAGATCATGGAGATGATCCGGCATGGCCAGGA
>JANMXG010000148.1:0-3700 GCA_031394235.1 Betaproteobacteria bacterium | reverse complement strand
TGCTCTACGTCGGGCGTGAAATGGGCTTGCTCGACAATATTGATAAGTGGTTGACCTTTGTGCTTTCTATAGTCAAAAGGGCCGTAGGCATTGGCAAGACTTCCGCAAGGATGGACTTCTTCCAATGTCTCATCGGCAGCGCTATTTGCGGCGGGTATCAGAATGACACTCGCAAGCAGCAGCGTCAACAGGGGATAGAGCGACTGACGAGTTTTCATGGCTTTGCTCAATGGTGGTCAAGTGCCACGGGTTCAGGCATGTGTGAATACGTGTCGGCTTTTGGCACAAATCGCCGCAATATCAGTATTATCAAAACTTTGGTGGCAAAGTATCTGAATGACTTGATGGCGCCAATGCGTGACAGCTTCAGTCCGCAGCTCGGGTGTGCCGGGCCATTGGCGGTCCCAACGCATTGTTGGTAGCCCTGCCCCACGCATCGCAGCGTACACGCGGTCTGCCCGGTCCGCGTCTTCAAACCACAGCGGCATCACATACGGCGCGTTGCCGTTTGTGGCGTGCCCAAAAAGCGGTTTCGCGCCGGTCAGCCCACTGAGGCCGTTGACCAGCGCGCGGTGGTTGGTCTGCCGCTGCCGCACGATGCGTTGCAGCGGCAGCAAGCGATGCAGTGTGACGGCAATGGCGGACGGGCGTTGATTTGCTCTGCCCATGTCGCACTGCTGCACCATGGCGTCAATGTCGTTGACGGCTGCCGTGGGTGAGGCCGTGTTGTCTGGTGATGGATTCGGATGCCTTCGTGATTTCAGGTGCAACAGCGGCGCCGCCAGATGGCCGATGCCCCACAGGCGGCCGTGCAGGTGCGCCAGTTCGACCACGTCCACCCCGCCTTTGATCTGCTGCCGCCAGCCCGGTGCGCTTAAGCCCAACGGGCGCAGGGGGTGGTGGGCCGACGCCAGCAACCCCAACTCACCCACCGGAAAGAACTTGGTCAGGCTGCCGATGGCGTAGTCGCCCCAGTGCCCAACCGGTCGATCACCGGCCCAGCCAAAGTAGCTGTGGGCGCAGTCTTCAACCAACAGGATGTCACGCGCGCGGCACCAGTCCTGAACGGCCTGCAAGCTGCGCGGCAGGCCGAAGAGATGGGCGACGACCATGGCACCCGTGCGCTCAAGATCCGTTGGCGCGATGTCGTCCAGCTTGGGCAAGCCGTCTGGGCCGATGGGGTAGAAGACGGGCACCAGCCCGGCTTGCACCACCGGGGCCACCATCGTGGGGCAGTGGTAACTGGGTACCAGCACCCGGCTGCCCGGCGGCAGGCCCATTTGTCCAAACGCCGCCAGCAAGGCCGCCCGGCCACTGCTGGTGTAGGCGCGATTGGCGATGTCACCCAGGCAGGGCAATGTCAATCGGCCTGCAGGAAAAAAGCTGCGCCACGCCAGTACGGGCCGTTTGGGCCAGCCGGGTGAACTGGGCTGACCGCCGGAGTTTGGTGCAGCAACTGACATGACGGTGCTTGGCACGGTCAGCGCCCGGACCCAGGTGCCGTGCTGGCGGTTGCAGTGGCGGTGGCGGTGGCGGTGGCGGTGGCGGTGACGGTGGCGGCGCTGGCGGGCATGTCTGGCTGGGGCGCCGTCGGTTTTTTGCCCCAGCGTGTTGATCGCAGCAGTTGCCCCGCTTGCATGCGCAGCGCTGCAAACAGGCCCGACGCCGTCCGACAGTCAAACGCCACCAGCCCGATGCGCTCGCGGCGGTGGGTCATCCACTGGCGTTTGTAAGGGTCATCGCCGACCAGGTAGTCAACTTCTTGCACCTTGTCCAGGTCGATCACATGTTCCATCAGGTGGGCTGTCAGCACGGTGCCGGCCGACAGGTCCTTGAAGCGCTCGTCGTAAGCCAGTTTGTAGATCGCCGCGCGTCCGTGCGAGACGATCCACAGTTGGGCCGCGATCGGCTGCCCGTCCAGCCAGACCAGGCCCAGCCTGAGCCAGCCCAATTGGGCGCAGGTGCTGGCCAGGCCGTGCACGAAGCTGGTGACCGGCTCGGGGTGCTTCCAGCTGTGGGCGTAGACCTGTTCATACGCCGCTACGGCACGGTCCACATCGGCGGGTTGGGTGATCACCTCGATAACCGCTTGCCGCTGCGCCAGGCGCTTGCCCATGCGCTTTAGCGTGGTGCGCACCGGGCCGGGCAGGGCGGCTGAATGGGACTGCCAATCGCCTGCAACCGGCATGTACCAATTGCCGTGGGCAAAGTAGCGCTGCACCCAATAGCCGGCTGCGGTCAGGGCGTTTGCCAGCACCTGGGTGGTGGCCGCATGAGGGTCCAGCGGGCTGAAATACAGCGCCGGCAGCCGACCGCTGTCCTTGCGCAGCGCCGCCAACATCGGCACCAGGTCGACGCTGGTCACGCCATCGGCCAGCGCCGGTGCCCACAACGTGGTGTAGTAGTTGGCCAGCGCGCCCACCCGGCCACCCAGCCGCGACAGCGCGTCATCGACATTGAACGCCACCACCGCCAAGACGATGCCACCCCGCCGCACCGACAAGAAACGCAAGCCGCTGCTGCCGGCCATCACGGTGCGCTCAAAGTTACGCCACCAGCCCATGCCCAGGCTGGCGTCGACTTGCGCGCTTTTTTCAAGCAGCGCCTGCTCCTCAGCGGGCAGTGCATCCACCTGACGCCAGACTTTTACCTCGCTTGGCAAACGGTCCGGCGCGCGGCCCGCCGACGCGCGGCGCGCGGGTGCAAGCACCTGCTTGACCACGTCGAACGATATCTGCACGGCCTTGGATCGGTATTGTGTTATGTGTTGAATTGTGCGTTGACGGTCAGCCCAAGCCGCCTGATTGGCGTCAATATTCGAGCAGAACTCCACGGTTACGCCCGGCAAGGTATCAAACAGTTGGGTCAGGGCCTGCTGCAACAGCAACCTGCCGGGCGCAATTGCGCGCAGGTCCTCGTCATGCGTGGTCTTCAGCATCACCAGGGTCTCGTGCTGCAGGATGGCCATTCGGCTGCCGACCAGGCGGCTGCCGGCCCACAGTTCGAATATCCAGGCCCGGCCGGCCTGGGCAAAGTGCTGCATGACGTTTTGGTAAAAACGGTGCTGCGCAGGGGTTGACGACAGCGCGGTGCCCTCGGCGCCCTTCCAGCCTTGGCCTTCAAGCTGGGCATAGCGCTCAAGCGCTGGCGCAACGTCAGCAGGCGTTTGCAACACCTTCAGGTGCAGGCCGAGGCCGTCCTTCTCGGCGCGCAAGGCGTAGCGGCGCAGGTTTTGGCGCAGGCTGCTGCTGCGGCCCCGCCAGTAGGTCTCCATCCCGCCCGACAGCAGCACATCCATCGTCACCGCATGGTGCATCGCCGTGCGTGGCAGCATGCCGCCGGTCTGCAGGTCGCAGTGGCGATGGTCGTGGCACAGGAATTCAATCGCCCGCGCTGTCCAGGGCAGAGCCTGAAACAGCGTGTCGGCATCGGCGCCGCTGCCGATCAGCGTGGGTGCAAGCTGGGTCTGTGACGGCAGGAAGCTGCGCCAAACGCCCGGATCACCGGACTCCAGGATGCACAGCGCCCGCGGATCGTTCGCGTCACCCAGCATGCACAGGTACTGCTGTCCATCGCCAAACTCCTTCAGCAGTGCGTTGACAAAGGCCGCCGACAACATCGGGTGGCCGCCGGCAATGCGCAGGTTGGCTTTGTCCCAGGCGGGGCCGTGATCGCCCAGGCCTTGGGCGGCGGGCAGGGG
>JANMXG010000147.1:0-14352 GCA_031394235.1 Betaproteobacteria bacterium | reverse complement strand
GAGGTGCACCAGATCGCCGGTCGTGCCGGGCGCTACGGCATCCATGAAGAAGGCTTTGCCGGGGTGCTGGCCGAAGCCGAGGCCAGCGCCGGCCGCACGCTGCGCGACTTGCTGGCTCTGCAGCCGCGTGCGCCGCGCCACTTCAAGGCGCCGGTGGCGCCCAACTGGTGGCATATCGACACCATCAGCAGCAAGCTGGGCAAGCGCAAGCTGCGCGAGGTGCTGGGCGTGTTTGTCGAGCAGCTGGAGTTGGACAACGCCCACTTTGCGGTGGCCGAGCGGCAGCAGATGCAAGAGATTGCCGCCCAGCTCGATGAGCGCGCCGCGCCGCTGTCGCTGCGCGAGCGCTTTATCTACGCCCAGGCGCCGGTCGATACCCGCACCGAGCAGCTGATGGCGCAATTCTTGGGCTGGACCGAGCGCCACGCCTGGGACGGCCAGGCCGGCGAGCCGAGCTTTTTGCACGACGTGGACGAAAACAGCCGGCTCGACCGCATGGAGCAGGCGCTGCGCGCCTGCACGCTGTGGCTGTGGCTGGACCAGCGCTTCCCGGGCGTGTTTGGCTACCTCGACGAGGTGGTGGCACTGCGCGAGCGGCTCAACGACGGCATCGCCGGCCAGTTGCGGGCCAGGCGGCCGCTTTGGCAGGTTCGGCAGGGCCGGCCGGGGGGTGCGGGCGGCGCGCGGACCGGTGGGCGCGGCGGCCGGCGCTGAACACCTGCTGGCTGGTGGGGGTGTTCGGTGCAGGCCGGTCAGGCGTAAGCTGAGACTTTGACCCGGTCGCCCCAGGAGGCTGCGATGACCTTGCCCGAACCGCCTGTCTTGGCTGTTTTGTACCCGCGGGTCGGCCGCGCGGCGCGCCGCATCAGCGCCGGGATGCGGGCGTCAACTGTGCGGCTGACGGTGCGGCTGACGGTGCGGCTGACAGTACGGTTGTCGGCCTGGCTGTCCGCCTGGCGGTCAGCGTGGCGGTTGGCGGGCTTGCTGGCGCTGGCGCTGGGCCTGTTGCCCGGCTGCGCGGTGCTGGCGCCGTCGCCAGCAAACCCGGCGCTGTTGCAGGACGCACTGTTCAACCACCCAGCCCGGCCGGCCGAGGCCGATGCCGCGATGGTGCTGGACGAACCCATGCGCGCCTACCTGCGCAGCACTCTGGCCAGTGGCGTGCTGCAAAAGGGCAAGGCGCGGGCGCTGACCGATGCGCTCTATGTCCGGGACGGCCTGCGGCTGGACTACGACGCCAGCGTCACCCGCACCGCGTCCCAGGCTTTTGCGGCGCGCTCGGGCAACTGTTTGTCGCTGGTGCTGATGACCGCGGCGTTTGCGCGCGAGATGGGCCTGGAGGTCACCTTCCAGAGCGCCCGGCTTGACGATGCCTTCAGCCGCCGCGGCGATCTGACGCTGCGCAGCGGCCATGTCAACCTGGTGATCGGACCGCGTCCCACGGTGGCCCGCTGGCAGACCCTGAACATGGTGTCCGACGCCAACCGGCTGCAGGTCGATTTTTTGCCACCGGACGAATTGCGCGGCCTGCGCACCCAGCCGATCGCCGAAGCCACGGTGCTGGCCATGTTCATGAACAACCGCGCTGCCGAGGCGCTGGCCGCACGCCGCACCCCCGAGGCCTATGCCTGGGTGCGCGAAGCGCTGCGCAATGATCCGGGCTTCTGGCCGGCCCTCAACACGCTGGGCGTGGTCTACCAGCAGGCCGGCCACCTGGCCGCTGCCGCAGCTGCCTTCGAGCAGTTGCTGGCGCAGGACCCGACCCAAGTTGCGGCCATGTGGAACCTGGCTCAGGTGCTTCAAACCCAAGGCCGCCACGCCGAGGCCGCCCGCTGGACTGACCAGCGCCTGGCGCTGGAGCCGGTGGCGCCGTTCCACTACCAGCAGCTGGGCGATGCGGCAATGGCGCGCGGTGCCTGGGCGCAGGCGCGGGAGCACTTTCTCAGCGAGCAGCGCATCACCGGCGACTCACCCGAGTTGCAGCACGGGCTGGCCCAGGCCCACTACCGGCTGGGTGAGTGGGATGCCGCGCGCCAGGCGCTGCAGCAGGCCATCAACAACAGCCCCAACGCCGCGCAGCAAGCGCGCTACGCCGGCAAGCTGGCCTGGTTGCGGGCGCAGGGCCGGTTGTAGCGGCCTGTCAGCGGCCTGTCACTGGCTTCTCAGCGGTTTGTCAGCGGCTGTGCAGCGTCATGCGGGCCAGCGGTGACGCGGTGCTGACGCCCGGTATCGGCGGCGGGCCGTCGCTGGACGGCTTTGTCGAGGCCTTGAGCGCAGGCGCGGCGGCCGCTTCGGCGCTGCCCTGGGCGGGGCGCCGCAATGCCACGCCCACGGTCAGGATGTCGATCATCAGCAGTTGCAGGATGCGGCTGATCATCGGCACCTGAGTGATCGAATCTTCAACATGGTCCACCGCCAGCACCGTGTCGGCCTTGCGCGCCAACGGCGACTGGCTGGCAGTGATGGCCACCACCGCCGCGCCCCGGGCCCGTGCCGTGTCGGCCACCTCCAGCAACTCGGGCAGGCGACCGCCGCTGCTGATGATCACCGCCACGTCACCGGGCTTGAGCACGTTCACCGCCAGGGTCTGCAGCCGGGGGTCGGTGTGGGCCGCACTGGGGATGCCGAAGCGCAAGAACTTGAACTGCGCATCCACCGCCACCCCGCCGCACTGGCCGATGATGAAAAACTCGACCCGGTTGGCGTGCGCCAGCAGGTCTGCTGTGCGGTCGATCATCTCGCGGTTGAGCTGGCTGCGCACCTGCAGGATGGCCGATGCGGTATTGCCCAGTACCTTGGTGCCCAGCTCGACCACGCCGTCCGCCTGGGTCACCTGCACATGGGTGATCGGCACGGTGCCGGTCAGGCCCGAGGCCAGCCGCAGCTTGAAATCGGACAGGCCCTCGCAGCCGAGCGACCGGCAAAAGCGGATCACCGTCGGCTGGCTGACCTGGGCTGCCCGGGCGATCTCGACGATGGGCTGGTTGAGCACGGTGCGCGGGTGCAGCAGCACCTGCTCGGCCACCCGCAATTCGGCCGGCGACAGCTCGCTGCAGGCGCGCCGGATCTGGCTCAGGATGGCCGAGCCGGGCGCAGCCTGCAGCGCCCGCAACTGCGAGTCGAGGATGGTCGAGGCGCCGGTGAAGGTGGATTGCTCGGCGGTGATGACCAAGGTGGGGATGGCCGCGAGGTAGCGCGAAAAGCGCCCCTCGGCCTCGAAGCGGGCACGGAAGGGCGAGCGGTCAAAGTAGTCGCCCAGCTGCAGCACGATCGCGCCGCCGACGTAGATACCGCCCGAGGCGCCCAGCGTGACCGCCAGGTTGGCCGCGCTGGTGCCCAGCAGGGCGCAGAACAGGTCCCATGTTTCAACGCAAACCGGGTCGATGCCGGCCAGCGCGCGGCGGGTGATCTCATGCTCGCCGAGCCGTTCTGCGGGCGTGCCGGCCAGCTCGGCCAGGGCCTGGTACATCAGCGTCAGCCCTGCACCCGACAGCAGGCGCTCGAACGAGACATGCTGGAACTGTTTCCATGCATGGCGCAAGACCGCGATCTCCCGCTCATCTTGGGGCGAACACGTGGCGTGGCCGCCTTCGGAGCCGAGCGAGATCCAGCTGTCACCGGCCGGGATCAGGCCGGACACGCCCAGGCCGGTGCCGGCACCGATCAAGCCGATCACGCTGCGCGGCACCGCCTGGCCGCCGCCCACTTGGCGGAGGTCGCGGGCGTCCAACTGGGGCAGCGACATCGCCAGTGCAGTGAAGTCGTTGACCACCACCAGCGTGTCGAGCTGCAACTGCTGCCGGGTGGTCTCGATCGAGAACTCCCAGTGGTAGTTGGTCATGCGTACCCGGCCGCCTTCGACCGGATTGGCAATGGCCACGGCCGCATGCTCCACGTGTTGCCCGGGCGGCAAGGTGTCGAGGTAGGCCCGCACCGCCGCGCGGAAGTCGGCATGGTCGGCGCAAAGCAGCGAGGTCTGGGCGCTGAACACGCCGGGCGCGGTCTCCAGCGCAAAGCGGGCGTAGGTGCTGCCGATGTCGGCAATCAAGCGGGGGGTATCGAAAGGCAGCATGGGGATCTGGCTGGGCTGCAGCCTGCACCGCTGCGGCGTGAGGGGGCCGACAGGAGGCGGTCACGCTGGCCCAACAGCGGAGCCAAGGTGTAGTTTGAGTATTGCAAAATGTGTAGCTTGACTACAGGGCGCAAGGGCTTGCCAGGGTCGCGATCTGGTCGCGATTAGTCCGTTTTGCAGTGCGCTTAGGATTTGGCTGTGGCGCGATAACGTGTAGTTTCGCTACCTCGTCACGGCCGTAGGCCCCAACGGTAAGCCCCGGACGTCGCTGGTCAGGCCTGGGCCTTGCTTGCTGGGTGTGCACGCTGCGTAACGCCGTCGGGTGGGGCGCCAGTCGCTTTTTTTACCAACCGTTTTCAGACAAGGGTCCCTGTGGATCTCCCTTCTGCCCGACGCTCCACTGCCGCGATTGGCGTTGCAAGTGTCACCGCCACTGTTGCCGACAGCGCCACCTACCCCCGGCTGCTGGCCGACATTGGCGGTACCAATGCCCGTTTTGGCTGGGTGGCGACACCCGGCGCGCCGGTGTCGCAGGTGCAGCGCTTGTCGGTGCCCGGGTTTGCCGGGCCGGCGCAGGCCGCCATGGCCTACCTGGACAGCCTGGCCCGACAACTCGGTGCGGACTACCGGGCGCCGCGGCGCGGCGCCTTTGCGGTTGCCACTGCGGTGGCGGGCGACGCCATCAATTTCACCAACAGCCACTGGGCATTTTCTCGGGCTGAGGTGCAGACTGCGCTGCAGCTGGACGGCCTGTTGATGCTCAATGACTTCGAGTCGCTGGCGCTGTCACTGCCCAGTCTGACACCGGGCCAGGTGCGGACCCATGCCGGCGCGATGCCACGGGCTGCGGGGGATGCTGAGGCGCGGCGCACGCTGGCCGTGGTGGGCCCGGGCACCGGCCTTGGGGTGGGCGCCGTAGTGGGCGCCCGCCAGGGTTGGGTGGCTTTGCCAGGTGAGGGCGGCCATGCCACGCTGGCTGCGGCCGACCCGCTGGAGAGCGCCCTGCTGGCCTGTGTGCGCCAGCAATACAGCCACGTCTCGGCCGAACGGCTGCTCTCGGGCATTGGCTTGCCCTTGCTGCACCAATCCCTCTGCCAGGTGCTGGGCCATGCGGCCAGCCCGTCCGGGCAGGCGCTGACGTCGGCAGACATCGTTGATGCCGCCGAGGCGGGCAGCGACGCGTTTTGTGGCCAGACGCTGGACATGTTTTGTGCGTTGCTGGGCGGTTTTGCCGGCAACGTGGCGCTCACACTGGGTGCGCGCGGCGGGCTCTACATCGGCGGCGGCATCGTGCCGCGTTTTGCCGACCGATTTTTCGCCTCGGCCTTTCGGGAGCGGTTTGAGGCCAAGGGACGCTTCCGTGACTACCTGGCGGCGATCCCGACCGCGCTGATCACCGACACCTTGGTGGCCCTCAGCGGCGCGGCATTGGCGATAGAGCAGCAGGTGGCGCTGGGCGATTGAGCGCCTGAGGCCCACGCCGGGTGAGCCGGGTATAGGCCCGGCTTGGGTGCAGCGGCTGCCGCGCGCTGCAGGGTGATCCGGCAAGTCGAAATGTAGTAAGCCTCCGGCAAGCAGGGCGACACCGCAATTGCCGCTGATCTGCAGTACGCACCGGTCAACCTGGGTTTCGCCGGTTTGGGCACCATCCCGGCGTGGAACGTGCCCGGCGCCGTCGGCCGCTACATGACCTTCAACCCCAGCGAGACAGCGGCCGCCTACCTGATCGCCAAAGCCTGGAACGTGTACGAAAAGACCGCGACGGGCTATATGCAGGGCAATATCGATACGCAGTGGGGCGGCACCAATGTCCGCGGTAATCTGGGCGTCCAAGTTGTCCGTACGGATCAATCTTCAACGTCGAATTATTGGGACGGTACGGCCGCTGCAGGCAAGGAAGTCAAGCCCTTCAGCGATGGCAAGACCTCTACCGACGTGCTGCCCAGCCTGAATCTTGCCTTCGATCTCGGCAACGACCAGACCGTGCGCTTTGCGGCGGCACAGCAGATGGCGCGCCCGCGGGTCGACCAGTTGCGTTCGTCCCTTGACTTTGGTGTTGACGCCGCCACCGGCAGGCCCTGCGCCAGCGGCGGCAATCCGCGGCTCGATCCCTGGAAGGCCAATGCGCTCGACCTGTCGTGGGGGTTTTGAGGCCCGCATCAGCCAGCGCAAGCGCTCCGACTACATCGGCGAGATTGGCAACTTCAATGGCGCCCGAACCTTGCGCTATGTCGTCGGCGAGAGCGTGGTCGATGCGCAATTGGCCTACAACTTCAACGAAGGCAGCTACAAGGGCTTGGGCGTGCTGTTGCAGGTCAACAACCTGACCAACGAAGGCTACCAGACCTATGCCGGCACCAAGGACCGGCCGCTTGAGTACATCAAGTGGGGCAAGACCGTGCTGCTGGGCGCGAACTACAAGTTCTGATCCCCGGCCCGTCGTTCAGGCACTGCGGCCTCGTCGCTTTGGCGGCGGGGCCTTTTTGATTTATCGCGTCTACAGGCCCGCTTTGGCGGGGTCTGGATGCCGGCTGCCCGGCAACAGCGGCGCCGTTCGGCACCCGCGGCGCCGGTTATGCTGCGCCGATGGCCCTGGCGCACCTCTGCGAGCTGAACCGTTGCGACTCCCGCTGGCCGGGCCCGGCCGGATTGCCTGCTGCGGGGGCCAGTTTTGTTGCCGCGTAGGCCGTTGCTGGCGTGGCTGGCTGCCAGTGCGGTGGGTGGTGTCGGTGGTGTTGGTGGCCTCGGCGCTTTGCTGGCCGGCCGCACAGCGGCGGCGGCCAGCACGTCGCTGTGTGGCGCGGCCCCGCCGCCTGCCTATCCGCCGCCAGACAAACCCGCGCTGGTGCAAAGCTGGTTGCAGGACGGCCACCAGGACGGCCCCCTGCCCGATTGCCGGGGCCTGCGCGACCAGGACTTTGAGCTGCTGGTGCGGCTGACTGGCAGCTACGCCGCGTCTGGCGACCTGGACGCCCAGCTTGCTCGGGTGGGCGCCGTGTCGCTGCTCAAGGGGGCGACCTACTGGTCATTCTCAGACCGCAAACGCCTGGTGTTGTTTCATGAGGCGTTTGCGGTGGACGCGGCGGGCTCGCTGCGGCCCCGCGCTGATTTCAGTGCGGCCGAGTTGCGCAGCGGCGCCGAACTGCATTTTGTGCACAGCGACAACCGGTCCTCCAAGCTCTCGCCCTACAGTTTGCGCCTGGTGCAGGCCACGCCCGACGCCTTTCAGGTGCAAGTCGAGAACACCACCGACATGCGCTACTTGGGCATGGTGCTGGTGGCCATGCGCGAGATGCAGTGGTCGTTCAGCATCGAGCGCCTGGGCTCTGGCCGCTGGGGATATCGCAGCTTGCTGGGTATGCGCCATTTGCACCTGGGCCGTGCCGAGCAGCACCGGCTGTCCAACCTGTCACGCAGCGTGGCGATGTTTGACCTGCTGGCGGGCCGGCATACCGAGATCGAACAGTACCGCTGATCCGGACAATCCAACGGGTTCTATCAGTCCACCAGAAGCAGGCGGCCGTAGAGCGCGGGCACCGTCAGCGTGAGTTGGTCACCTTGGTGTTGCAACGTCGCCCCTGTCGTCGGTGCCTGGGCCAGCAGATTGGCCAGCCCGTCGCGCAGCCGCTGCGCAGTCAGGCCCGGCGGCAGCGTCAGTGTCAAGGTCCGGGCCTGTTCGCTGTTGTTGGTGGCCGTGATCGACCAGGCCGCCGCAGGCCACTCGCCGAGGCGCCGCGCGAGCACGATCACATGCCCATCCACATGCAGCGGCGCCAGCAATTCGCCCCGCCGCAGCACCGGGTGTGCCTGGCGCAGCGCGATCAGGCGTTTGATGTCGGCGTGCAGCGCCAGGTCAGGCTGCCCGCCCTGGTCGGCCCAGGGGTAGGGCGCGCGGCTGTCGGGGTCGTCGCCGCCGGCCAGGCCGACCTCGTCGCCGTAGTAGACCGTGGGTGCGCCGGGGTAGCCCGACCTGGCAGGGCGCCGTCCACGTGGCCCTTGTTGTGGACGTCTTTGCCCGCTGCATCGTGGGCTGGCGGGTCAGCACCTCGATGCAGACCGACTTCGTGCTGGACGCGCTGGCGCAGGCGCTGTACGCGCGCCGGCCCGCAAACATCGCGGGCGGGGTCAAGTTGCCCGCCGGGCGGCCGAGATTGATCCACCGACCTTGGCCTGCCCGGAGATTCCCCGATGTTCCCTGCCTTGCTTCGCCCGACCGCCCTGCTGACCGCCTTGCTGGCCGCTTTGCTGGCCGCCTGCGCCACGCCGACCCCACCCACCGAGCCCGAAGGCACGCTGCGGGCCGAAACCGTTGTCGCGGTGACCGACGCGGCCGAGTTGATCCGTTTCAACGCCGGCCAGCCGCAGCGCATCCTGCAGCGCAAGCCGCTGCTGGGCCTGGTGGCCGGCGACCGCCTGGTCGGCATCGACTACCGGGTTTCGCGGGGGGTGCTGTACGCCTTGTCGGCCGCCGGGCGTTTGTACACGCTGGATGCGGGCACCGGTCAGCTGTCCGCGGTGGGCGCCGGCACACCGGTGGCCTTGGTGGGCACGGTCTTTGGCTTTGACTTCAACCCGGCGGCCGACCGCATCCGGGTCGTCAGCGACAGCGGCATGAACCTGCGCTTGCACCCCGACACCGGCTTGGTGGCGGCCACCGACCCGCCGCTGGCCTATGCCGCGGGCGATGTGCGCGCCGGGCAGCCGGCCCGGGTGGTGGCGGCGGCCTACACCTACAACAAAAGCGACGCCAAGTTGACCACCAACTACGCGATCGACCGCGAAGCCGGCACGCTGGTGATGCAGGGCAGCAAGGAGGGCGAGCTGCCTGCCGTCTCACCCAACACCGGGCAACTGCGCACCGTGGGCGCGCTGGGCACCGGGCCGGTAGATGGTGCGGTGTTCGACATCGCCGACCTGTCCAACGCACCGCTGGCTGCGCTGCGCCGCGCAGGACGTACCCGGCTCTACCTGCTGGACTTGGCTACCGGCCGGGCCAGTGTGCTGGGCACGGTGGGCGACGGCCGCGTGCTGTGGGGCCTGGCGATAGAGCCCTGATGGGCCGACCGACCCGCCTGCGCGCCTGCGGGCGGAGTCGGACAAGCCGTCCGGCTGCGGGCGTCATTCCGGCTCGATCTTGGCGTCCTTGACCACCTTGCCCCAGCGCGGCGCCTCGGCCTTGATCAGCGCGGCAAACTGCTCGGGCGTGCCGCCGCCGATCTCGTTGCCCTGGGCCAGCATGCGCTCACGCTGCTCCGGGTCTTGCAGCGCCTTGTTGCCGGCGGCGTTGAGGATGCGCACGATCTCGGCCGGCAGGCCCTTGGGGCCGACCAGGCCTTGCCAGTTCAGCACCTCGACGCCGGGGAACCCGGCTTCGCCCATGGTCGGGATGTCGGGCGCCAGCGCCAGCCTGGTCTTGCTGGTGATCGCCAGCGGCCGCAGCCGGCCGGTTTTGATCGAGGGCATCGCGGCATACATTTGCTCGAACATCATGTCCACCTGGCCGCCCATCAGGTCGGTGGCCGCTGCGCCGCCGCTCTTGTAGGGCACGTGGGTCATGTCGATGTGTGCGGTGTGCTCGAACACCGCGCCGCTCAGGTGGTGCGTGCCGCCGATGCCGCCGGACGCGTAGGTCAGCTTGGCCGGCGCCGCCTTAGCCGCCGCTACCACGTCCTTGACACTCTTGAAGGGCGAGTCGGTGCGCACCATCAGGATCAACGGCCCGCGCTCGATCAGCAGGATCGGCACCAGGTCGTTGAGCGGGTCGAAGCTGAGCTTCTTGAACAGCGCATGGTTGACGGCCAGCGGCGCAAAGTTGCCCATGCCGATGGTGTAGCCGTCGGGCGCGGCCCGGGCGATGGCGTTGGTGCCGATGTTGCCGCCGCCACCGGCCTTGTTGTCGATGATGATCGTCTGGCCCAGCACGGCTTGCATCAGCTTGGCAACCTGACGCGAGCGTGCGTCTGCATTGCCCCCTGCGCCGTAGGGGCAGATCCAGGTGATCACCTTGCTGGGGTACTTGTCCTGGGACCGGGCCAGGGTGGGCAACAGCAACGAGCCACTGGCAGCGCTGAGCAGGGTGCGGCGTTTCATCAGGTAGACCTCGGGGTGCTGAAAGTGGCCAAATCATAGCGACGAGGTACTGCCTGGCCGTGGGTGGTGGTACTTAGTCGGCGGCCGCTGGGCGGCCTGGTCGGCGTGCTCAAAACCGGCTTTTGGCCTTGCGCTTGTCGAACTCGGCAATCTGCGCCTTGAGCAACAGCAGCAGCACCCGGGCATTGGCCTCGGTCAGGCTGAGCACGGTGTGGGGCTCGGCGGCGTCATCGGGGTTGTCGCGAAAGGTCTGCGCGGCCACCAACGCGTCCACCCGCACATGCACCTCGCCGTGGCTGTTGGACATGGATTTGACCTTCTGGATTTCGACGTTGTAGGTTTTCATGGGGTCTCTCGGGGGTTGAGGTCAGGCGGGCTGCAAGATGAACTCGCGCAGCCGCACAAAAGCGGCCTCGGGCTGGTCGCGCCAGACGCCGTGGCCGGCGTTGGCAAACCGCGCCAGCTGCATCCAGCGCGGTGGCAGCGCGGCGGCGATGTCGAGTGAGTCGGCCAGAGGGCAGACCGGGTCCTGCTCGCCCACCATCACCAGCACCGGGCAAGCCGCAGCGGCCAGGCCGGGCAGCAGGTTCATGGTCTGCTGCTCGCCGCTGGCCGAGGCAAACAGGATCGGCTCGTTGAACAGCGTGCGCCCGCGCGCTTGTGGGTCGGCGGCAGGGCGGGTGTTGTACAGACGCATGCACACCTGGTTGTAGGTGGCCCAGGTGGCGGCGTCGGGCGCCTGCCAGAAGGCCTGGGCGGCGGCACGGGCCGCAGCGCCGCCCAACTGCTCGAACTTCGCCAGCTTGCGCGCCAGCCCCAGGTGCGGCGACGTGCTGGACAGGATTACCTTGGCCGCGTGGCCGGGGTGGCGGGCAATGTAGCGCTGCGCCACAAAGCCCCCGAAGCTCTGGCCCAGCACGATGGGCTGGTCGATGCCCAGCGCGTCGCACAGCCGCACCACATCGTCGGCCCAGGTGTCGAGCGTCCACTGCGCGGGTGGGCAGCGGCTGCTGCGGCCGTGGCCGCGGTGGTCGTAGTAGACGATCTGGGCGGTATCGGCCAGCTGGGAAAACGCCGGTTTGAAACCCGAATGGTCGTAGCCCGGCCCGCCGTGCAGCAGCAGCAGGGTGGGTTTGGCGCGCATGGCCGCGCCGTCGGGCACCAGGCCGGCGCCTTCGGTGTCGACATACAGCTGCACGCCGGGAGCGATGGTGATTTGCATGGGGAGGCCGGTGCAGGGGGCGGGTGCGTTGGCAGGTAGGCCGCTGGATGCCGTTGTGGACGGGTTCGCAGTCCGGTTTGCGGACGGGTTTGCGGACGGGATTGCCGTCCGGTCTGCGGACGGGCTTTCGGATGGCCTGCGGTTCTATCACGGCGGCCCGCGCTACGGGCCGGTGCTAGGCTAGGCTTCACCCGATGAGCGTCCCGACGATGAGCAAAACCGCCCCCACCAAAGCCGAAACCGCCCACCTCGATGTGTTTGCCGGCCTGACACTGGCGCAGATCGAGGTGCCAACGACCCGGGCACAGTTTGAGGCGGCGGCGGTCGAGATCCTGGCCGCGCGCACGGTGGGCTTCGACACCGAATCCAAACCCACCTTTGCGCCGGGCGAGGTCAGCGACGGACCGCATGTGGTGCAGTTTGCGCTGCCCGACCGGGCCTTCATCTTCCAGGTTCGCCATGCCGAAGGCCGTGACCTGCTGATCCAACTGTTGCAGTCGCACAGCCTGCGCAAGGTGGGTTTCGGGCTGGGGTCTGACCGGTCTCAGGTGCAAGCCAAGTTTGGCGTGGCGCTGGGTGCGGTGATCGATCTGGGCCATGAGTTTCGCCAGCGCGGCTACCGCAATGCGGTGGGGGTGCGGGCCGCGGTCGCCATCGTGTTCGAGCGCCGGTTTGTCAAATCCAAGCGCACCACCACGTCCAACTGGGCGCTGCCGCAGCTGGGCAGCAGCCAGCTGCTGTATGCCGCCAACGACGCCTGGGCCGCATTGCGGGTGCACCAGGCGCTGGAGGCAGCGGCGCATCAACCGCTGCCGGACGGGCACCGCCAAGCCTAAAGCCGAGTCTGGCGTGTGACTTGTGTCACAGCCGGATCACGGTCGAAACCTAGGCTATTCAGGTTGGACTGGCGTGCCCGGCAACGTGCCACGGCGCAGGCCCGGGTGGGCAGCCAACCGACGGCGTGTCGGCCTACCTCACGGGCGGCAGTGTGGGCGACTCGTTTGCCCTGGTGCTCTACAAGGACGCCGCGGGCGCACCGGGCGACCTGCTGGCCGGCACCACCGTCAATTTTGGTGCCGATGGGTGGAACGGCGCCTCGGCGCTTGACTGGCACCTGCAAAACGCCGGCACTTACGGGTTGGGCCTAGAAGGCCTGGCGCTGGACAACGGCTTAGGCGTCCCGGTGCCGCAGGGTAATTTTGTCGCCACTTCCGGCGGCCTGACGCCGCCAGGGGCCACCGCTTTCAACGACGGCAGTGGCCATGCCGTCACCGCCAGCGCCTTGCAACTCGGCGCCCGCATCACCGGTGTGGTGCCCGAGCCGACGTCGCTGGCGCTGCTGTTGGCCGACCTGGGCCTGGTCGGCATCGCGGCCTGTCGCAGCCGGGGCCTGCCGGGCTGACCGCCACGGGCGGACCCCGGCCACCGGGGCGCTTGAGCGATGATGGCGCACTGCCCCATCCGAGCGCCCCGCATGCTGTTCCTGCCCGCCACCCGTCCGCCCACGCCGGCCAGCCCTCAGGCCTGGTGCTTCGCCTTTGTCGGCAACCAGTTGCTGCTGCCCGAGACCGGGCCGGCTGATCTGCTGACCGATGCCCCCGGCCTTCAGCCTTTGGAGCCGGCCGCGCTGCGTGCCGAGGCCAGCGCTCAACACTACCTGGGCACGCTGGCCGGCCACGACTGCTGGGCCCTGCTGCTGCCGGCTGCGCCGCCGGGCTGGGTCAGCGCGCCGCTGCGCGCCGCGATGATGCGCTTCGATCCGGCGCTGGCGGCGCTGGCGGGCCGGGCCGCGCAGATCCTGGAGTGGGACCGCAGCCACCGCTTTTGCGGTGTCTGCGGCGCGCCCACCACGCTGCAACCCGGCGAGCGCGCCCGCATCTGCCCGGCCTGCAAACACACTGCCTACCCGCGGCTCAGCCCGGCGATGATGGCGCTGGTGTGGCGGCCGGGCGAGCTGCTGCTGGCGCGGTCCCCACACTACGCCCGCGGCATGTACAGCGCGCTGGCCGGGTTTGTGGAGGCCGGTGAATCGCTGGAAGACTGCGTGCACCGCGAGGTGGCCGAAGAGGTTGGCCTGCAGGTGCAGGACTTGCGCTACTTCGGCAGCCAGAGCTGGCCGTTTCCGCACAGCCTGATGGTGGCCTACACCGCCCGCTGGACTGCCGGCCAGATCGTGCCGCAGGCGGGCGAGATCGAGGACGCACAGTGGTTTGCCATCGACGCGCTGCCCGGCATCCCGCCGCGCTTCTCCATCGCCGGTCACCTGATCCGCGACACGCTGGCTTTGATGCAGGCGGGCAACCTGGCCTGACGCGCCGGCCTGTCGGCCTCGCCTGTCGCCTGGGCGGCACCCGGTATTGCCCCGATAGCCGGACGCCAGCCCAGCCGCTACGGTGAGGTCGAACCCGCCCCAGGAGCCCGCATGCAAAACCATCCCGCCATCCGCCGCCAGACCCTGTCCGACCTGCTGCACCGCACCGCCGCCCGGCTGCCGCACAAGCCCGCCATCCTGTGCGCCGACGTGGCCTGGACCTGGCGCGAGTTTGACGCCGTCGTCAGCCGGCTCGCCGCCGGCCTGAACGCCCAGGGCGTGGCCAAAGGCGAGCATGTGGGTGTGCTGGCGCGCAACTCGCACGGTTTTGCCGCGCTGCGCTTTGCGCTGGCCCGGCTGGGCGCGGTGATGGTGCCGGTCAACTTCATGCTCAACGCCGACGAGGCGGCCTACATCCTGCGCCATGCCGGGGTCAAGCTGCTGGCGACCGACAGCGGGCTGCTGGCGCTGGGCCGCGCCGCGGCCGCCAAAGACACCCTGATCAGCCGCTTCTTGTGGCTGCCCAGCGAGGAGCCGGCCGACTTTCCCGCCGGACCGGACGGCACGGCCCCGACCGACCTGCTCAACTTCCACGCCCTGGCCGACACCGACCTGGGCCGGCACCCTTGCCCCGAGCCCGATTTCAACAGCCACCAC
>JANMXG010000146.1:0-13942 GCA_031394235.1 Betaproteobacteria bacterium | reverse complement strand
GGCGCGGCAATCCCTGCGCGCGGCCGAGTCGGGCCTGACTGCGGTGAAAAACTCGATCGGTGGCATGAACGCCATCCGCGACCAGATCCAGGAGACCTCCAAGCGCATCAAGCGGCTGGGCGAGTCGTCGCAGGAGATTGGTGAGATCACCGAATTGATCTCCGACATCACCGAGCAGACCAACGTGCTGGCGCTCAATGCCGCCATCCAGGCCGCGTCCGCCGGCGAGGCCGGCAGGGGTTTCTCGGTGGTGGCTGAAGAAGTGCAGCGCCTGGCTGAACGCTCGGCCGACGCCACACGCCAGATCTCGGCACTGGTCAAGACCATCCAGACCGACACCCAGGACGCGGTGGCCGCGATGGCGCGCTCGACCCAGGGCGTGGTCGAAGGGGCGCGGCTGTCGGATGCCACCGGCTCGGCCCTCGGCGACATCGACCGGGTGACGCGCCAACTGGCCGACCTGATTGAGGCCATCTCGGCCCAGGCGCTCAGCGAGGCCAGTTCGGCCAACGTCGTCGCCAGCAACATCCAGCACATCTTTGCCGTCACCGAGCAGACCGGCGAGGGCACACGATCGACCGCCCAGATGGTGCGTGAGCTGTCGCGCACCGCCGAGGAGTTGAGGCAGTCGGTGTCGCGTTTCAAGATTGCCTGACGCAGCATCCGGCAGCAAACGCAGTGAGCGAGATGGCGGCAACCAATGGTCCGGCGGGTAGCCCGGTGGGCAGTCCGGTGGACCGGGACGACCTGAGTGCTTTGTCCTGGGTGCAGGAGGAATTGCGCCGCTCGCTGGAGACTGCCAACAAGTCCCTGCGCCGCTACCTCAAGGAGCAGGCCCAGCGGTCTGACATGGACACGGTCGATCCGGCGGTGTTGCGCCAGGCGCGCAGCCAGCTGCACCAGAGCGTGGGCGTGCTCGAACTGGTCGGCCTGGGCCCGCCGGCGGAGGTGCTTCGCGCCGCCGAGGCCGCGCTGCAGCGCCTGAGCAGCCGACCCAAGTTGTTCACCGCCGCGGCGGTGGACACGATCGAACGGGGCTCGTTTGCGGTGCTGGATTTCATCGACCGGCGGCTGGTCGACAAGCCGGTATCGACGCTGGCCCTGTTCCCGCAGTACCGCGCGCTGCAAGAGTTGGCCGGTATCAGCCGGTCCCATCCGTCCGACCTGTGGACGGTGCCGTGGTCCTGGCGCGATCTGGTGCCGGACGCCAGCGTCCCGCCCATGCCGCCCGACGACAGCGCGGTCAGCCGCATCGAGGCCGATTTGCTGGCGTTGATGCGCGGCGCTCCGCCCAGCGTTGCGGCCCGCATGAGCGAGCTGTTTGCCAGCCTGGCCGCCGGTGTGCTGCAAAGTGGTTCGACGGATGCCGACGGCCTGCCGGTGCCATTGACCGGCCAGCACAAACGCCTGGCCACGTTGTGGCAGCTGGCGTCGGGCTTTTTCGAAGCCCAGGCCGACGGCCTGCTGGCCGCCGATGCCTACAGCAAGCGCATCGGATCCAAGCTGCTGGCGCAGCTGCGTGCCGGTGGGCAGGCCGAGCCGTCCGAACGCCTGGCCCATGACCTGCTGTTTTTCTGCGGTCAGGCGGCGCCGCGCGACGGTGTGGCGCTTGGGCCCCGCCTGGCTGCCGTGCGGCGCGGTTACGACCTCGCGGCCACACCGGCGGCGGACTACGAACAACTCCGGCTGGGCCGCTTCGATCCGGCCTGGATCGCTCAGGCCCGCAAGCGCGTGGCTGCTGCCAAAGAGGTCTGGTCGGCAGTGGCAGGCGGTGACCTGGCGCGCTTGACCGGGCTGTCCGAGCAGTTTGTACTGGTCAGCGATTCACTGGCCCGGCTTTATCCCGACGGCGGCGTGCTGGGCCGGGCTTTGCAAGTGGCCGCGGCGCACACCTCCGCCACCGGCAGCGAGCCGCCGGCCGAACTGGCGATGGAGGTGGCGACGGCGCTGCTCTACATCGACGCCTCGCTCGACGATGGTGATTTCGACCATCCCGACGGCGCCCAGCGCATCCACCGCCTGGCACAGCGGGTGGATGCGGTGCGCCAGGCGCGTGACCCGGGCGTGCTCGAGCTCTGGATGGAGGAGTTGTACCGTCGGGTTTCCGACCGCCAGACGATGGGCAGCGTGGTGCAAGAGTTGCGCGCCTCCTTGTCCGAGATTGAAAAGCATATCGACCAGTACTTCCGCAACCCGGCCCAGCGCGAGGTGCTGATTCCGGTGCCGGCCCAGCTCTCGGCGATGCGTGGCGTGCTGTCGGTGCTGGGGCTGGACCAGGCCACTCAGGCCGTGCTGCGGATGCGGGACGATGTCGATACGCTGGCCAACACCGAGGTCAACCCGCAGCATGTCATCAACGCCGGCACCTTCGATCGCCTGGCCGACAACCTGGGCGCACTGAGCTTTTTGATCGACATGGTCAGCGTGCAGCCGCAGATGGCCAAGTCGCTGTTTCGGTTCGACCCCGAGACCGGCAGCCTGTCTGCGGTGATGGCGCGTGAGGACCGACCCACCGGCTTCGACGAACTCGACACCCGGCCTGGCGACGCAGCCCGGGCCCAACCCGACACCGACGCGCTGGCCGTCACCTTGGATTTCGACCGCATCGTTAAGCAGTCCCGTGCCACCCAGCGCGGTGCAGGTCAGCTGTCCGCTGCAGCGTCAGGGTCGGCTGTGCCCCACGACAGCGGCGCAACCAGCCGCCCGCCGGCGCTTGGCAGTCAGGGACTGCCGATGCTGGACCTGGCGGCATGGGCCGAACCCGACCCCGCGTCCGTGCCAGGGCTGCCTTCCGATGCCGCCCATGCCGATCGTGTGGCGCTCGGTGCGGGCGATCCGGCGGCGACTGCGGCCGTGCCGCCGGCGCTGTCTCCAAGCGCCTGGGTCAGCGGGCTTGAGGACGACCCTGAAATGCGCGAGGTGTTTCTCGACGAAGCGGTCGAGGTGCTCCAAGGCGCCCGCGCTGCGCTGAGCGAGTTGCAGTCGCGCCATGACGATCCGCTGGCGCTGGGCAATCTGCGCCGTGCCTTTCACACCCTCAAGGGCAGTGCCCGCATGGTCGGGCTGGGCGTATTTGGCGATGCCGCCTGGGCCTGCGAACAATTGTTCAATGCCCGTCTGGCCGAGCCCGGTGGCGCCGCTGACACCGACCTGCGTGAGTTCAGCCTGGAGGTCTGCAGCTATTTTGAGCAGTGGGTCAAGGCCATCGCAGACGGTGATGCCGGCCACTGTGGTTCGGGCGCTGTGGTTCGGTCCGCCGATGCCCTGCGCACCGAGCGGCGGCGCATCGCGCTGGTTGGCGTCGCGGCGGCGCCGCTGGACGCAACCGATGCTGCCGCCGCCCCGGTAGAGGCGGTGGCGGTCGACCGCGCGGCCTTTGAATTCGATGCGGACGACCTGCCGCTGGACGCATCAGGTGCGGTGCCCGGCCAGTGGCTGCCACCGTCAATGGCGTCGACACCTGCGCCGACACCGGCGCAAGGGGGTCTGCGCGCACGGATTCCCGATCTGCCGCTGGCCAGCGACCTTGACCTTTTGCCGCTGCCGCAGCCGCTGCCCCAGCCTGCTGCCGTGGCCGAGGCGTTGGCGACGCCGTCGACGCCGGCGGCAGCCCCGACGGTCGAGCCTGCGTCCGAACCGGCGCTGCTTGAACTCGATATGGCCGCGCTGGACGAAGAGCCGAAGTCGGATCCGGCCGCAGGCCTGGCCCGGGTCGCCTCCGGACACGGTGCCCAGCCTGACACCGCAGCCCAAACCGAACCCGAGCGCCGGCCCGCTGCCGCGCTGATTGCCGTGGCCGAGGCGACCGAAATCGACGTTGACATCGATTTCCTCATCGAATCCACCGAGCCGGTGGGCATCCAGGCGGGGGCGCTTGCCCTTGTGCTGACCGGGGACGAGGCGGTGGCCGTGGCGCCAGTGCTGATCCCCGCGCCGGATACCCCGTTCGAGGCGCTGGATCTGCTGCTCGACGGCGGTATGGACGACGCCGCCCGGTCTGCCGATTCACCGGGTGACCTGCTGGCCGCGGACCTCACCGCCCCTGCCACGTCGCCGCTGCCCGAGGTTGCCGACGGGGCCGTGGTGGCCCACGTTGCCGACGTTGCCGGTGCCACGGCAGCGCTTGCTGGTGCGGCATTGGCAAGTGAAGTCCAGGCCAGCGCGGTCCAGACCCCAGCGACGCTGCCGACCTTGGACGACGAGCCTGCCAGCGACGCCGACGCCTACCGCCAGATCGGACCGTTGCGCATCGGCATCCCGTTGTTCAACATCTACCTCAACGAAGCCGATGAGCTGTCGCGGCGGCTCGGCGTCGAGTTGGCCGAGTGGGCGCTGGAGCAGCACCGCCCGGTCGGCGACGCGGCCGTGGCGCTGGCGCACTCGCTGGCCGGCAATTCGGGTACGGTGGGTTATGTCGAGCTGTCGCAGCTGGCGCGCGAGCTGGAGCATGCGCTGGAGCGCGCCGATGCCCGCGGCCACAGCCGTGGCCAGGAAGCGCAGCTGTTCAACCGGGTTGCTGACGAGATCCGCCGGCTGCTGCACCTTTTTGCCGCCGGGTTCCTGCACAGCCCCGATGCCGGACTGCTGGAAGCGCTGCGCGAGCTTACGCATGGCGCGCCCGAGGCTGCGCCCGCCGATTCGCCGCCGGCCGCCGGTCAAGACCTGGCCGGCGCGGCATTTGGTCGCGTTGCCCTGCTGCCCTTCGAGGCGCTGGGATCACCCCAGGCCGCCAGCTCGGCCGTGGCGCATGCGCGTGATGGCGGTACCGGATTCGACGACGACATCGACCAGGTTGACGCGCTGGACGAGGAACTGCTGCCGTTTTTTGTCGAAGAAGCCCAGGAGTTGCTGCCGCAGTTGCAGTCGCGGCTGCGTGACTGGGCCCAGCGCCCCGGCGATCCGGCAGCGCCATCAGCCTGCATGCGCAGCCTGCACACCCTCAAGGGCAGTGCCCGCTTGGCGGGCGCGATGCGCCTGGGTGAGTTGGCGCACCGGTTGGAGTCAGCCGTCGAGCGGCTGAGTGCCGAGGGCGCTGCCGCGACCGCGGAGTCGGTCGCCACGCTGGTGTCGTTTGCCGACACGCTGGAGGCCGGTCTTGAAGCCCTGCGCCTGCCGGCGGCCGCTGCCCCTGGGGCGGCTGCGGTGGCGGCCGGAACTGCCATTTCGGTCGCGCTGCAGCGTCTGGTGGTCGCGCCGCCGGCCTTGGCGGCCACCGCAGCAACTGATGTCCCGGCCGCCACGGCCGGGGGCAAGGTGCCAGCCGCACCCACCCCGACCCCGACCGCGCCCGTGGCCGTGGCCGTGGCAGGCCGCACCGCCATGCCCACGGCCAACATCGACTGGGCGCGTTTTGCCGGTCCGGCCGAGGCGACCGAGGCGGCTGTCATGGCCACCGCCGGGGTGGCCGCCGCAGGCACCGTGCGTGTGCGTGCGCCGCTGCTGGACCGGCTGGTCAACCAGGCCGGTGAGGTCAGCATCACCCGCGCCCGGATCGAGTCCGATGTGGGCCAGCTGCGCGGCGGTCTGGCCGACCTGAGCGACAACCTGGAGCGCCTGCGTGCCCAGTTGCGCGACATCGAGCTGCAGGCCGAAACCCAGATCGGCACCCGGATGGAGGCCGCCCGCGCCGCTGCCCAGCAGTTCGACCCGCTGGAGATGGACCGCTTCACCCGGTTTCAGGAGCTGACCCGGATGATGGCCGAGTCGGTGTCGGACGTGGCCACCGTGCAACGCAGCCTGCAGCGCACGCTGCAATCAACCGAGGATGCGCTGGCGCACCAGGCGCGCATGACCCGCGGCATGACGGACGACCTGCTGCGTACCCGGATGGTCGAGTTTGAAGGCCTGTCCGAGCGGTTGTACCGCGTGGTGCGGCTGGCGGCCAAGGAGACCGGCAAGTCGGTGCGGCTGGACATCGAGGGCGGTGGCGTCGAGATCGACCGCGGCGTGCTCGACCGCATGACACCCGCCTTCGAGCACCTGCTGCGCAACAGCGTGGTGCACGGCATCGAGGCGCCAGCCCAGCGCAGCGCCGCCGGCAAGGACGTCACCGGCACCATCACCGTGCGGGTCAGCCAGGTCGGCAACGAGGTGGGCGTCGAGGTGCGGGACGACGGTGCAGGCCTGGACCTGCCGCGCATCCTGGCGCAGGCCCGCACACTGAGCCTGGTGGCCATTGACGCCAGCCCCGACGACGCCGCGCTGGCCAACCTGATTTTCCAACCCGGTTTCAGCACCGCAGACCGCATCACCGACCTGGCCGGCCGGGGTGTGGGCATGGACGTGGTGCGCACCGACATCAACGCGATGGGGGGGCGCATCGAGACCGCGAGCTCGCCCGGCCAGGGCACCAGCTTCCGGCTGGTGTTGCCGCTGACAACGGCCGTCACGCAGGTGGTGATGCTGCGCTGCGGCAACCGCGCCGTGGCCGTGCCGTCCACCCTGGTTGAAATCGTGCGCCGGGTGCCAGTGGCCGACCTGGCAAGCGCGTACGAACAGGGTGTCTACACCGAGGGCACCACCGCGCTGCCGTTTTTCTGGCTGGATGCGCTGTTGATGGGCACGCCCAGGGGTGTGGCCACGGGCCGCACGGCGCCGGTGGTGGTCATCCGCAGTGCCGCCCAGCGGGTGGTGCTGCATGTGGACGAGGTGCTGGGCAACCAGGAAGTCGTGGTCAAGAACCTCGGGCCGCAGCTGTCTCGGGTGCCGGGTCTGGTCGGCCTGACGCTGCTGGCCTCGGGCCTGCCGGCGCTGATCTACAACCCGGTGGCGCTCGCCACGTTGTATGGCGACGCTGCACGCGAGGCCACCGTCCAGGCACTGCGGCTGGCGGGGCCGCAGGGCCTGTTGAGCGGCGTGGCGCAGGCCGTGCCAAAGGCGCCGCTGGTGCTGGTGGTTGACGATTCATTGACCGTGCGGCGCATCACCCAGCGCCTGCTCGAACGCGAGGGGTACCGCGTGGTTGTTGCCAAGGACGGGCTGGAGGGGCTGGAAAAACTCGGGTCCGAGCGCCCCGCGGTGCTGCTGACCGACATCGAGATGCCGCGCATGGACGGCTTCGACCTGGTGCGCAACATGCGTGCCGATGCCCAACTGGCCAACCTGCCGGTGATCATGATCACATCGCGCCTGGCCCAGAAACACCGCGATTACGCTGCCGAACTGGGTGTTGACCACTACCTCGGCAAGCCGTACGCCGAGGACGACCTGCTCGGCCTGGTGGCCCGCTACGCCCGGCGCGCCGTGAGTGCCTGAGCGAATATCGAGGTGCCGGTCGATATCACCGCCAGACCTTCCGTAGCCGTCAGCAAACCGAGTACAAGCGATGTCCCAAGTTGTAGACCAGCTGGCCGAGATCACCGGGTTCCGAGACCGGGATCTGCTCGACACCACGCTGGCGACCGCGCTGCGCGATCTGCTGCATCCGGTTCGGGTGGCGATCCACCGCTGTGTCGGGGATGACGCCGACCGCCGCTGGCTGACGCGTGCCACGCTCGCGCTGCGGGATGTGGCAGCCGGTGCCGATCCGCTGTGGACCGACCTGAAAGACCTGCCGCCGCTCGATGCCTACCCGGCTCGCCTGCAGGCCCTGCAACAGCAGGAACCCGTGGCTGTGGCGGGACCGACGCACCTGGCGGTGTTTCCGCTGACCACCGACCGCGAGGTGGTGGGCGTGCTGGAGATCGAGTCCGAGTTGCCGCTGGACGCGGCCTCGCACCGCATGGTGGGCAGCATCTTGCGCATCTACCGCAACTTCCAGGGCCTGCTCGATTACAGCGAGCGTGACACCCTCACCGGTCTGCTCAACCGCAAGACCTTTGACGATGCGTTCTACAAACTGGTCCCGTTCAACGCGCCGCAGGGCAGCGAAGCATCGGTAGAGGCTGCCCCGGCAACTGACACAGCCGACCCAGCAGCGGCTGCGACTTTCAGCGGGAAGGAGGCAGAGCGCCGCACGGTGCCCGTGGTCCGCCCGCACTTCATCGGCTTGCTCGATATTGACCACTTCAAGCGGGTCAACGACAGCCACGGCCACCTGATTGGCGACGAGGTGCTGCTGCTGCTGTCGCGGCTGATGCGCTCGGTGTTCCGCTTCGATGACCGGCTCTACCGCTTTGGCGGGGAAGAGTTTGTGGTGCTGATGCGCTGCGGCAACGACCAGGAGGCCGGTGTGGCTTTCGAGCGCTTGCGCGCCACGGTACAGGGCTATGACTTTCCGCAGGTGGGCACCATCACCGTGTCGGTGGGTTTCACCCGGATCAAGCAGGACGACACGCCGAGTTCGGCCTTCGAGCGGGCCGACCGTGCGGTGTACTGGGCCAAAGGCCACGGCCGCAACCAGGTGCGCAACCACGCTGACCTGATGGCCAGCGGTGAGTTGATCGACGAGTCCAAGGTCGGTGATGTCGAGTTGTTCTGATCGCGGGTGCCGCGCGCTGCGCAGCGGGTCGGGGTGGCGGTTTTTCGTCGGGATGGCGCAGGGCGCGGCGGCGGCGGCGCTGCTGGTCGGCTCGGTGCTGCCCGTGGTGGCTGCTGCCGACGTTGCGGCCGCGGATCGGTTGGATATGGCCACCGTGGCCACGCCGGACAGTGCCCCGCTTTTTGCGGTGCACGACATCGACTGGCTCGACATCCGGCGCCAGCGTGCGGTGCCAGCCCGGCTGTACCTGCCGGTGGCGGCCAGCGCGACCAGGCCTGTGCCGCTGATCGTGTTCTCGCACGGCATCGGCGGCTCGCGCAACGGCTACAGCTACCTGGGGCGTTTTTGGTCCAGCCAGGGTTACGCCAGCCTGCATCTGCAGCACGTGGGCAGCGACCGCGCTTTGTGGACAGGCAATCCCTTTGCGGTGGTCGGCCGGCTGCAGGCGGCGGCGCAGGACAGCGAAGCTACCGCCCGGGTACAGGACGTCAGCTTTGCGCTCGACCAGGTGCTGACGGGTGAATTTGCCGGGCGCATGGACGCCGGCCGGATCGTCGCTGCCGGCCACTCCTATGGCGCCAACACCACGCTGATGGCGGTAGGCGCACGGGTAGCGCGCGCCGGCAAGCTGATCGACCTGCGCGACCCCCGGCTGAAAGCGGCAATCGTGATCTCGGCGCCGCCGTTTTACGGCGAGACCGAGTTCGGCAGCATCCTCGGCGGCATCGCCGTGCCCACATTGCACGTCACTGCAACCGGGGACACGATCCAGGT
This sequence comes from Betaproteobacteria bacterium, assembly GCA_031394235.1. Lineage (GTDB taxonomy): Bacteria > Pseudomonadota > Gammaproteobacteria > Burkholderiales > Burkholderiaceae_C > Pseudaquabacterium. The sequence continues at coordinate 4,749 of JANMXG010000146.1, read as the reverse complement.
GCCGGGCTATTTTTCTCCGGCGCTCGACCGGGTCTCGGTCTACGAGGCCACCGGCGGCCCGTCCAAGATGCTGGCGGTGTTTGCCGGCGGATCGCACAACATCTTTTCAGACCGCCCGACCAGCGGCGGCGCGGTGCTGAACCCGCAGGTCAAGGCTGCCACCCAGGCGCTGAGCCTGGCGTTTTTGAAAAGTGTGTTTGACGGCGACAGCAAGGGCTTGCGCGATTGGACGGTGCAGTTTGCCGGCCTGCTGGCGCGCAGCAGCATCGACAGCCGCTGATGTGGGCGCGGGGCCCGGTTGACGCGGGCCGCGGCGCGCTCAAACGGCCTTGACCACCGCAAAGCGCTCCAGCGTGCGCTGCCGGGCGAGGTCATGCGCCACCACCGGGGCCGGGTAGTCGCGGCCCAGTTCGATGCCGGCAGCGGCCAGGTCGATCGGCCGGGCCAGCCACGGCGCATGGATCAGCTTGTCGGGCAGGCGCGCCAACTGTGGCAGGTAGCGCCGGATGAACTTGCCCGCAGCATCGAACCGCTCGCTTTGGGCCACCGGATTGAAGATGCGGAAATAGGGTTGAGCGTCGCAGCCGGTGGACGCGGCCCACTGCCAGCCGCCGTTGTTGGCAGCCAGATCAAAATCGTTCAGGTGGGTGGCAAAGTAGGCCTCGCCGCGGCGCCAGTCCAGCCCCAGGTCCTTGACCAGGAAGCTGGCCACCACCATGCGCAGGCGGTTGTGCATGTAGCCGGTCTGGTTGATCTGGTGCATGGCGGCGTCCACCAGCGGGTAGCCGGTACGGCCCTCGGCCCAGGCGGCAAACAGCCCATCAGCATGCTTGCCGTGCTCCCAGCGGATCGCGTCATAGGCCGGCTTGAAGCAGTGGCCCACCACGCGCGGGTGGTGGAACAGGACCTGGTGGTAGAAATCCCGCCAGATCAGCTCAGACAGCCAGACCTCGGCGCCGCGTGATCCGCCCTGCATGCGTTGCCAGGCCTCGCGCGCCAGACGCCGGATCGACACCGTGCCAAAACGCAGGTGGGTTGACAAATAGCTCGGGCCCTTGACCGCCGGGAAGTCGCGCGCCTTGCCGTAGTCGTCGATGCGGTCGAGAAAATCGTCCAGCAGCACGTGCGCGCCGGTGCTGCCGATGGGCAGCTTGAACAGGTGCAGGTTGGTGGGCTCAAAGCCGATCTCGGCCAGCGTGGGCACACCACCGCGCGCCCCAGCCGGCAGCGTTGCCAGGGCCTGTGCAAACTGCGCCACCGGGTAGGCCTGAAGGCAGGACGCATCGAGCTTTTTGAGCCAGGCGTTTTTATACGGTGTGAACACGCTGTACGGGCTGCCGGTGGCGGTCAGCACCTCGGCGCGATCAAACACCACATGGTCCTTGCTGGTGTGCAGCACCACGCCGGCGTCGGCCAGCCGGCCGCGCACCGTGGCGTCACGCGCCAGCGCCTCGGGCTCGTCGTCGTGGTTGGCGTAGACCGCCTGCACGCCCAGCTGCGCCGCCAGGGCTGGGATCAGGCTGCGGGCGTCGCCGTGCTGCACGATCAGGCCGGTGTCTGCCGTGCCGTGCGTCCGCCCCAGGCTGCGCAGCTGGGCGTCCAGGTCCAGCAGGCTGCCCTGGATGAACTCGACCCGGCGGTCAGCGCGGGGCAGGGCGTCCAGGATGCAGCTGTCGAAGACAAACACACACCAGACCTGGCGCGCGGCCTGGAGGGCGTGGAACAGCGCGGCATGGTCGTCCGCCCGCAGGTCGCGGCGGAACCAGACCAGGGCGGCAGGCAATGGGGGTGTCGGGTGGTGGGGATGCACTTCAAGAGTGTCCACCATCACTAGAATCCTTGCATGGCAACGGACCGTATCAACCTGACCAACCAGTTCCTGATTGCCATGCCGGGCATGGGCGACGACTCTTTTTCGGGCGCGGTGATCTACCTGTGTGAACACACCGAAAACGGTGCGCTCGGCCTGGTGATCAACAAGCCGATCGACATCAAGCTGAGCACGTTGTTCCAGAAGGTCGACCTCAGTCTGGACTCGCCGACGCTGGCCGACCAGCCGGTTTTTTATGGCGGGCCAGTGCAGACCGAGCGCGGTTTTGTGCTGCATGAGCGCCAAGGTGAGCACAAAAGCCCCTACAGCAGCACGCTGTCAATACCGGGCGGGCTGGAGATGACCACCAGCAAGGACGTGCTGGAGGCGCTGTCGGCCGGCACTGGCCCCAAGCGGCTGCTGGTCACGCTGGGTTACAGCGGCTGGGCCGCCGGCCAGCTGGAACACGAACTGGGCCGCAACGGTTGGCTGACGGTGGATGCGGTGCCCGAGATCATCTTCGACACGCCCGTAGCGCAGCGCTACGACCGCGCGGTGTCGCTGCTGGGCTTCGACCCCCGCATGCTGAGCGCTGAGGCGGGACACGCATGAGCGGGACCTGCGACTCCGCCTGTGCAGTGGCAAACACCTGCGGATCGGCGTCGCGTCCCGCGGTGCGCGTGCGGCAAGCATGAGCCTGCCGGCTGACCCTGTGCGGTCCTTCCTGGCCTTCGATTTCGGCACCCAACGCACCGGCGTGGCCACCGGCAACAGCCTGCTGCGCCAGGCCAGCCCGCTGACCAGCGTCGCGGCTGCGGGTGAGGCCCGCTTTGCGCCCATGGCCAAGCTGATTGCCGAATGGCAGCCCGACGCGCTGGTGGTCGGTGTGCCCTGGCACCCCGATGGCGCGCCGCACGACAATACCCGGCGAGCCCAGCGTTTTGCCCGCCAGTTGCAGGGTCGTTTCAAGCTGCCAGTGCACGAGGTGGACGAGCGCTACAGCACCACCGAAGCCCGGGCCAACGGCGCAGCCGATGTCGATGCCGCGTCGGCGGCCGTGATCCTCGACCAATTCTTGCGGACCCTGACATGAGCGCACTGACACTGGACGCTGAAGCCCTGTACACCGAGTTGCGCGCTGGCGTGCAGGCCCTCTGGCGGCCCGGCATGGCGCTGATGGGCATCTGGTCGGGCGGCGCCTGGCTGGCCGAGCGGCTGGCAGCCGACCTGCCGCAGCTGGGCAAGCCGGCCGTCATCAGCAGCACACTGCACCGCGACGATTTTTCAGCCCGTGGCATGGCCGGTGGCACCGACGCCACCAAGATCCCGTTTTCGGTCGCCGGCGCGCACATCCTGCTGCTCGACGACGTGCTGTTCACGGGCCGCACCATCCGCGCTGTGCTCAACGAGCTGTTCGACTTTGGCCGCCCGGCCAGCGTCACACTGGCCGTGCTGGTGGACCGCGGCGGTCGCGAGCTGCCGATCCAGCCGGCCTTTGCCGCCGCCAAGATCGTGCTGCCGGCGGCGCAAAGGCTGGCGCTGGCCCGAACCGAGAACGGCCGCTTCACTTTTTCGGTCGAGGGCTGAGGCGGCGATGCTCAACAAACGCAACCCGCAGCTGAACCGCCAGGGCGAGCTGATCCATCTGCTGTCGATCGAAGGCCTGCCGCGGGATGTGGTGACCCACATCCTGGATACCGCTGGCACGTTCTTGTCGGTCAATGACCGCGAGGTCAAGAAGGTGCCGCTGCTGCGGGGCAAGAGCGTGTTCAACCTGTTTTTCGAAAACAGCACCCGCACCCGCACCACCTTCGAGATTGCCGCCAAACGTTTGTCGGCCGATGTCATCAACCTCGACATCGCCAAGAGCAGCGCCAGCAAAGGCGAGAGCCTGCTCGACACGATTGCCAACCTGTCGGCGATGCATGCCGACATGTTCGTGGTGCGCCACAGCGAGAGCGGCGCGCCCTACCTGATCGCCCAGCACTGTGCGCCGCATGTGCATGTGGTCAACGCGGGTGACGGCCGCCATGCGCACCCAACCCAGGGCCTGCTGGACATGTACACGATCCGGCACTTCAAGCAGGATTTCAGGCAGCTGTCGGTCGCCATCGTCGGGGACATCGTGCACAGCCGGGTGGCGCGCTCGGACATCCATGCGCTGACCACGCTGGGTGTGCCCGACATCCGCGCGGTTGGCCCCAAGACCCTGGTGCCGGGCGACCTGCAGGGCATGGGCGTGCGGGTCTGCCACGACATGGCCGAGGGCATCAAGGACGCCGACGTGATCATCATGCTGCGCCTGCAGAGCGAGCGTATGAGCGGCGGCATGCTGCCCAGCGCGGGTGAGTTCTACAAGCACTACGGCCTGTCGCAGGACAAGCTGCGGCTGGCCAAGCCTGATGCCATCGTGATGCACCCCGGCCCGATCAACCGGGGCGTGGAGATTGCCTCGGCAGTGGCTGACGGCAGCCACAGCGTGATCCTGCCGCAGGTGACCTTCGGCATCGCAGTGCGCATGGCCGTGATGTCGATCATCGCCGGGAATGAGGCATGAAAATCCTGATCAAGAACGGCCGGTTGATCGACCCCGCCTCCGGCCGCGACGAACTGGGCGACCTGGTGATCGCTGGCGGCCGCATCCTGGCGTTGGGCAGCGTGCCGCCTGACTTCCAGCCCAACCGCGTCATCGACGCCAGCGGCTGCATCGTCGCGCCCGGCCTGGTGGACCTGGCCGCTCGGCTGCGCGAGCCCGGCCATGAGCACGAGGGCATGCTCGAGAGCGAGCTCAACGCCGCTGCCGCAGGGGGTGTCACCAGCCTGGTCTGCCCACCCGACACCGACCCCACGCTCGACGAGCCGGGCCTGGTCGAGATGCTCAAGTTCCGGGCCCGCAAGTTGAGCCTGTGCCGGTTGTTCCCGCTGGGTGCGCTGACGCG
>JANMXG010000145.1:0-5438 GCA_031394235.1 Betaproteobacteria bacterium | reverse complement strand
ATCCACTCAGGCGAGGCCGACGTGGTGCTGCTGCCGGCCACCACCGCCCTGACCCGGCTGGCGCCGCCCAGCTTTCTGGCGGGTACCACCTTCTTGTTCAAGCAAAAAGCCAAGCTGGACGAAGCCGGGCTCAAGGCCCAGCTCACGCTGGCGGGCTACAACCATGTCAGCCAGGTGGTCTCACCGGGTGAATATGCGGTGCGCGGCGGGCTGATCGATTTGTTTCCGATGGGCTCGCTGGTGCCGTACCGGGTGGACTTGTTCGACAACGAGGTCGATTCGATCCGCACTTTCGACCCTGACACCCAGCGCAGCCTGTACCCGGTGCCCGAGGTGCGGCTGCTGCCGGGGCGCGAGTTTCCGATGGACGAGGCAGCGCGCGCCACGTTTCGCCAGCGCTGGCGCGAAAAGCTCGAAGGCGATCCGACCAAGAGCCGGATCTACAAAGATATCGCGCAAGGCATTGCCACTGCCGGCATCGAGTACTACTTGCCGCTGTTTTTTGAGCAGACTGCGACGATCTTCGACTACCTTGGTCGGGACGACAAACGCGCCCAACTGGTGCTGCACGGCGCGGTGGACGAAGCGCTGGACCGGTTCTGGGTCGATACCCGTGACCGCCACCGTTTTATTGCCGCCGACCCGACGCGCACCGTGCTGGCGCCCGAGGACATCTTTCAGCGCAGCGACGAGTTTTTCACCAACGCCAACCGCCATGGGGTGCTGGTGCTGCGGGGCTCGGGTGCAGCGTCCGCCGCCGCAGCAGCGCCGGACAGTGCCGAGGCCTCCGCGTCAACACTGCCCGTCACACCCGCCCCGGCCGTGTCGTGGGCCCGTCCGCTGCCCGACGTGTCGGCCGACCGCAGCGCCACCGAACCGCTGGCCGCCCTGGGCCGCCACCTGGAGACGACACCCTACCGGGTGCTGATCGTGGCCGAAAGCGACGGTCGGCGCGAGAGCCTGCTGGAGATGCTGCGCGACCACAAGATCGAGCCACCCAGCGTCAGGACGCTGGCTGAATTCGAAGCCAGCGGCGAGAAGTTTGCGATCACCGCCGCGCCGCTAGCGGCGGGATTTTTCTGGTTCGAGCCGGCGGCGCTGTCCGACACGGGTGCTGCAACCGCCGGCACCGCCATCCAGTTCATCACCGAGACCGAGCTGTTTGCCAGCTCACCACAAGGCCGGCGCCGGCGCAAGCAAGAGCAGGTCAGCAGCGTCGAGGCGCTGATCAAGGACTTGTCCGAGCTCAAGGTGGGCGACCCGGTGGTGCACGGCAACCACGGCATCGGCCGCTATGTCGGGCTGATCAGCATTGATATCGGCGACGGCGCGTCTGAGTTTTTGCACCTGGAATACGCCGACCAGGCCACGCTCTACGTGCCGGTGGCGCAACTGCACCTGATCAGCCGCTACACCGGGGTCAGCGCCGACGAGGCGCCGCTGCACCGCCTGGGCTCGGGCCAGTGGGACAAGGCCAAGCGCAAGGCAGCCGAGCAGGTGCGCGACGCCGCCGCAGAACTGCTCAACCTGTACGCCCGCCGCGCATCAAGGGAGGGCCATGCGCACCGCTACTCGGCGCACGACTACGAGGCTTTTGCGTCGAGCTTCGGCTTTGAGGAAACCCCCGACCAGCGTGCTGCGATCCATGCGGTGATCCAGGACATGGTCAGCCCGCAGCCGATGGACCGGCTGGTCTGCGGCGATGTCGGCTTTGGCAAGACCGAGGTGGCCTTGCGGGCCGCATTCATTGCAGTGATCGGCGGCAAGCAGGTCGCCATCCTGGCGCCCACCACACTGCTGGCCGAGCAGCACTACCAGACCCTGGTGGACCGCTTTGGCAAGTGGCCGGTGCGCATTGCCGAGCTGTCGCGCTTCCGGTCGTCCAAGGAGGTGAGGGTGGCGCTGGACGGCCTGGAGGCCGGCACCGTCGATATCGTCGTCGGCACCCACAAACTGCTGTCGCCCGACGTCAAGTACAAGCGGCTCGGCCTGCTGGTGATCGACGAGGAGCACCGTTTTGGCGTGCGCCACAAGGAGGCCATCAAGGCCATGCGCGCCGAGGTGGACGTGCTGACGCTCACCGCCACCCCGATACCGCGCACCCTGGGCATGGCGCTGGAGGGCCTGCGCGACCTGAGCGTGATCGCCACCGCGCCGCAACGCCGGCTGGCCATCAAGACCTTTGTGCGCAGCGAGGGCAACAGCGTGATCCGCGAGGCCGTGCTGCGCGAGTTGAAGCGCGGCGGCCAGGTCTACTTTCTGCACAACGACGTGGCCACCATCAACGCCCGGCGGGACCGGCTGGTCGAACTGGTGCCCGAGGCCCGCATCGCCATCGCCCACGGCCAGATGCCCGAGCGGGAGCTCGAATCGGTGATGCGCGACTTCATCGCCCAACGCTACAACCTGCTGCTGTGCTCGACCATCATCGAGACCGGCATCGACGTGCCCACCGCCAACACCATCGTGATGAGCCGGGCCGACAAGTTTGGCCTGGCCCAGCTGCACCAGTTGCGCGGGCGTGTCGGCCGCAGCCACCACCAGGCCTACGCCTATTTGTTGGTGCCCGATACCGAGACGCTCACCAAGCAGGCCCAGCAACGGCTGGATGCGATCCAGAGCATGGAGGAACTCGGCTCGGGCTTTTATCTGGCGATGCACGACCTGGAGATCCGCGGTGCCGGCGAAGTACTGGGCGAAAACCAGAGCGGCAACATGATGGAAGTCGGCTTCCAGATGTACAACGACATGCTGGCCGAGGCGGTGCGGGCCCTCAAGGCCGGGCAAGAGCCAGACCTGCTCAGTCCCACAGGCGTGTTTGGCGGCGCCACCGAGATCAACCTGCACGCCCCGGCGCTGCTGCCCAGCAGCTACTGCGGCGATGTGCATGTGCGGCTCAACCTCTACAAGCGACTGGCAACCGCCGAGAAGGCCGAGCAACTCGATACGCTGCTTGAAGAAGTCACCGATCGCTTCGGCAAGCTGCCGGCGCAAGGCCAGACCTTGTTCGACACGCACCGGCTGCGGGTGCTGGCGCGGCCCTACGGTGTGCTCAAGATCGATGCCAACCCCAAGCTGATGAGCATCATTTTCCGGCCCAAACCGCCGATTGATGCGATGCGCATCATCGAGCTGGTGCAGAAGAACAAGAGCGTCAAGCTGGCCGGCAACGACAAGTTGCGCATTGAGCGCGAATACGCCGACCCGAAGGACCGGGCTCAGTACATACGCGATGTGCTGCGGGCGCTGGGCCAGCCGACCGGGCCGATCAGGTAGCGGTCAGATCGCCGCAGTCAGTCTTCGTCCGGCTCGCCCTCGGCCTGGTCCAGCCGGTTCATCGCCCAGGCGTAGTACCAGACGATCAGGCAGTAGACGATCAGCGCGCCCTGGGCGCTGACCCAGAAGCCAAACGGCCAGCCGAAGAAGTTGAAGTCCAGCGCTTGGCCAAACAGGCAGACGCCCAGCGTCAGCAAAAACCACAGGCCCAGCAGCCAGCGCGACAGGCGCAGCGTCTTGCGCCAGTAGACCGACTGCCCGGTGCGGACTGGCGGTGTGGACATGGGGGCGACGGACAGCATTGGCAACAATCCTAGCCCAGGACCGCCGTGCGGTGACCCGGTTCAACCCGCAGGCATCAGGCCCGCGCCAGGGTTGGCGGGCCACCCCCCATGCGAGAATCGTGACCCACCTGATACCCACTGAAACACCCCATGGACATCGAACAAGTCAACGCCATCGGCACGCTGCTCGCCGATCTGAGCGCCCGCACCGAGCAGCTCCGGGGGTATCTTTGACTACGACCGCAAATCCCTGCGCCTGAACGAGGTCGTCGCTGCGCTCGAAAACCCGACCGTCTGGAACGAGCCCAAGCGGGCCCAGGAACTGGGCCGCGAGAAAAAGTCGCTGGAGGATGTGGTTGCCACCATCGACCACCTCAAGAGCAACCTGTCGGACAACAGCGAGCTCTACGAGATGTCCAAGGCCGACGAGGCTTTTGACGACTTGGCTGCGATCGAGGCCGATGCCGGCAAATTGCGCCAGACGGTGGAGGGGCTGGAGTTCCGCCGCATGTTCAGCAACCCGGCCGACCCGCTGAACTGTTTTGTCGACATCCAGGCCGGCGCCGGTGGCACCGAGGCCAACGACTGGGCCGGCATGCTGCTGCGCCAGTACCTGAAGTACTGCGAGCGCAAGGGCTTCAAGACCACGATGGAAGACGAGACGCCGGGCGAGATTGCCGGCATCAAGAACGCCACCATCAAGGTCGAGGGCGACTACGCCTTTGGCCATTTGCGTACCGAGACTGGTGTGCACCGGCTGGTGCGCAAAAGCCCGTTCGACTCGGCCGGCGGCCGCCACACCAGCTTTGCCAGCCTGTTCGTCTACCCCGAAATCGACGACTCGATCGAGATCGACATCAACCCGTCGGACGTGCGGGTGGACACCTTCCGCGCCTCGGGCGCCGGTGGCCAGCACATCAACAAGACCGACTCTGCGGTGCGCCTGACCCACCTGCCCACCGGCATCGTGGTGCAGTGCCAGGACGGCCGCAGCCAGCACAGCAACCGCGATGTGGCCTGGAAGCGGCTGCGCTCGCGCCTGTACGACCATGAGATGCGCAAGCGCCAAGAAGAGCAACAAAAGCTCGAAGACACCAAGACCGATGTCGGCTGGGGCCACCAGATCCGCAGCTACGTGTTGGACAACAGCCGCATCAAGGATTTGCGTACCAACGTCGAAATCAGCAACACCCAGAAAGTGCTGGACGGCGATCTGGATGTGTTCATCGAGGCCAGCCTGAAATCCGGCCTGTGATTCGCGGCTGGTCGGGCTGCATGCCGGTCAGCATCTCATGCGGCCCCGGCCTGATTCGCCCCCTACCCTTGCCCCTGGCGCAGACGCTCTGCCGCCACCGGCCCACCCCCTGACCCCCTGAGAGGCCCACCATGCGTGAAGGACCCGCCACCCTCATCCGCCGCGAGGACTACATCGAGCCGGCTTTCTGGATCCGCAGCGTGGAGCTGACCTTCGACCTGGACCCGGCCAAGACCATCGTCGCCAGCAAGCTGGTGATCGAGCGCAACGCAGGCGTTGCAGCTGGCCAGCCGCTGCGCCTGCATGGCGACGGCCTGACCCTGCTGCGCTGCCTGGCGGACGGCGAGAGCGTGTCGTTCCGCCATGAGGGCAGCGGCGCTGGCGGCATGCTCGTGATCGACAACCCACCCGAAGCCGCGACCTTCACGCTGGAGATCCGCAACACCTGCGCGCCGGACAAGAACACCCAGCTCTCGGGTCTGTACACCAGTGGCGGCGGGTTGTTCACCCAGTGCGAGGCCGAAGGCTTCCGCCGCATCACCTACTTCCTGGACCGGCCCGACGTGATGGCGGTGTTCACCGTGACCTTGCGTGCCGACCAGGCCAGATACCCGGTGCTGCTG
>JANMXG010000144.1:0-11315 GCA_031394235.1 Betaproteobacteria bacterium | reverse complement strand
GCAGAATCGAGGCTGCGATGGTCAATCCCCTGAACGATCTTCCCGCCGCAACGCAGCGCGGCCGCCAGTGCCGGCCGGCCGGCCCGGTTGCAGCGCTTGCCATCGTGTTGGCGGCCGCGTTGGCCGCCGCACTCGCCGGCTGTGCCAGCCCGCCCGCGACCCGCTCCAGCGGCCCGGCACAGGCCCTGCCCGCCGGCAGCCTGCCCGCGCCGCCTTCGTCTACCCGACCCGATGGCCCCGGCGACAACCCGCCGCCCGACCTGCACCTGGTGCCCGACGCCGCGCCGCGGTTGGAGCCGGTCCGCGCGGGCGGACCCAACAAGCCTTACGAAGTGCTGGGCCAGGCCTACACCCCGCTGCAGGGCGACCCGCCGCTGGTGCAGCGGGGGCTGGCGTCGTGGTACGGCCGGCAGTTCCACGGCCGGGGCACGGCCAACGGTGAGACCTACAACATGTATGCGATGACGGCCGCGCACAGGACCATGCCGCTGCCCAGCTACGCCCGAGTACGCAACCCGGCCAATGGCCGCGAGGTGGTGGTGCGGGTCAATGACCGCGGCCCGTTCCACAGCGGCCGGGTGATCGACCTGAGCTACACCGCCGCGCTGCGCCTGGGCGTGGTGGGCGGGGTGGCGCCGGTCGAGATCGAGCGCATCACCTACGAGGCGATCCGCACCGGCGCCTGGCGTGCGCCCGCGCTGCCCGGCCTGGGCGACGGCGCGCCCACCGCCGTGGCCACCGCGGTGCTGCTGCCCGAGACGGCCGGCTGGCTGTCCGACGACGCCATCGCCGAGATCGGCCGGCGCCGTGCTGCCCGGCTACCCAGCACCGCCGCGCAGCCGGCGCCCCGCGCTGCGGCCGCCGCGCGGGCGCTGGCGACCGACGCGGCCACCGGTGCTGCCGTCGGCGCAGCCGCCTTGCGCCAGGCCGACGCCGGTGCGCTGGCCGCCCGGATGGCGGCGCCGCTGACAACGCCGCTGACGGCTCAGGCGACGACTCAGCTGGCCACTCAGCCAACGGCGCCGCTGGCGCCCCAGCTGACAACCCAGCTGACAGCCCAGCCGACGGCGCTGCTGCCTCCCGAGACCCACGCCCCCGCACGCGCCGCGGCCAAAGCGGCACCGGGCTTCTGGCTGCAACTGGGCGCGTTTGGCCAACGTGATGGCGCGATGGGCTTCCAACAGCGGGTGGCGCGAGAGGTCGAATGGCTGGCGCCGCTGATGGCGATCTTCAACGAGCGCAACCTGCACCGGCTGCAAGCCGGTCCGTATGCCAACCGGGCCGACGCTGCGGGCGCCGCGGACCGGGTGCGTGACGCGATCAGCCTGGTGCCGGCGATCGTCGAGCGGCGCTGAGCGCCGGCGTGACGCCCTGCGGCCGGTCGTTGCGCCCCGCCGTTGCCGTGCCTCGGGCCTGCGCCTCAGGTCAACCGGTCACACCAGCGCCTGCTGCACCGCCAGAAAGTGGCAGGTGCTGCCGGTGATCACGAACAAGTGCCACACCAGGTGGCTGTAGGGCAGACGCCGGTCCAGCAGGTAAAACAGACTGCCCAGCGAATACGCCACGCCGCCCGCCACCAGCAGCTTCAGGCCCAGCGGCGGCAGGCTGGCCAGCATCGGCTGCGCCACCAGCACCACCATCCAGCCAAAAGCCAGGTACAGCAGGGTGGAGAACAGCGGGTGGCGCAAGCGGTCCGACAGCTTGAGCACCACCCCGGCCAGCGCAATGCACCAGACCGCCGCCAGCACGCCCCAGCCCTCGCCGCGCTGCATCTGGCCCAACGCAAACGGCGTGTAACTGCCGGCGATGAAGACAAAAATCACCGCGTGATCGCATTTGCGCAGCCAGCGTTTGGCCGCGCCCACCGGCAGCGCGTGGTAGACGGCGGACACCAGGTACATCAGCACCATCGTCGTGATGAAGACGTTGACACCGAGGTGGCGGATCGGGTGGTGCAACACGTCCGTCTGTTCGGCCAGCACTGGCATCGCGGCCAGCGCCAGCAAGCAGCCCAGGCCGTGGCTGGCGGCGTTGGCCCGCTCTTCGTGTCGGGTCTGGCTGAACGGGGCTTCATGCGGCACGTGGCGGCGCTCCGGTAAGGCCGGCACGCCTGGGGCGGCGCATCGGTTGTCCCTACTCTTTCGGCTACCGGGCACCGCGCTGAAGCGACAGTTGTGCGTCAGAGGTTGCAAATGCAAGCAGATGTAGTGCGACGGCGGCGGCGGTGTTGCTGGTGGCGGCGGCTGGCGGCTAGCGCGGGCCGTCCGGTCGCAATCGCCGTCGCTGCACGCCGGCAGCCCGCTGTTGCGATACTCCGCGCCGGGCCGGCAAATCCACTGATGGGCCCCGACGCCCGCCGACAACGGACGGTCCAGCTCGGCTTACCCGCCGTAGCCTGGCTCCAGGTCGCTGCCCGGTCCGGTAGCTGAACACAACGGCAAATTCATGATCAACCCAATGGCGCTGCGCGACAGCAGTTTGTCCCGCCCACACGGCCACGCGCGGCTGTGCTGCTCCGCTTATTTGCGGCCCGCGGGGGGGTGGCGACCCAGCGGCGCGCCATTGCCGTGCGACAGCGGAGCGCCCCGATGAGCCTGCCCGACAGCGACTTTGCGTCAGCCCTGCGCGACGGCCTGCGGCTGGCCCGGCGCAGCGTGCCGCCCAAGTTTTTCTACGACCAGACCGGCTCGGCCTTGTTCGACCGCATCTGCGAGCTGCCCGAGTACTACCCCACCCGCACCGAATTTTCCATCCTGCGCCAGCACGCCGCCGAAATGGCGGAGTGCATCGGTCCGCAGGCCGACCTGATCGAGTTTGGCGCCGGGTCGCTGCAAAAGATCCGCCTGCTGCTGGGCGCGCTGGTCGAGCCGGCGCGGCTGGTGGCGATCGACATCTCAGCCGAGCACCTGCAGGCCGAAGCGCTGCGCCTGCGAGCCGAGCACCCGGCGCTGGCGGTGCTGGCGTTGGCCGGCGATTTCAGCGGCCGTCTGGTCTTGCCGGCGCCGCTGGCTGGCAGCGCACGCCGGGTCGGGTTTTTTCCGGGCTCGTCGATCGGCAATTTCACGCCGGTCGAGGCCGGCTTGTTCTTGCGGCGCTGTGCCGGCTGGTTGTCGGGTGGCGGTCTGTTGGTGGGGGTGGACCTGGTCAAAAATCCGGCCCTGCTGCACGCCGCCTACAACGACAGCCAAGGCGTGACCGCAGCCTTCAACCTGAACCTGCTGGCGCGCGCCAACCGCGAGCTGGGGGCCGATTTCGACCTGACCGCTTTCCATCATTACGCGTTTTACGCACCCGCCGAGCAACGCATCGAGATGCACCTGGTCAGCGCCTGCCAGCAGTCGGCCACTGTTGGCGGTGAGCGTTTTGACTTTGCCGACGGCCAGACCCTGCACACCGAGAATTCCTGCAAATACACCGTTGCCGGGTTTCAGGCGCTGGCGCGGGCTGCCGGCCTGCAGCCGCAAGCCGTGTGGACCGACGCGCAGCGGCTGTTTTCGGTGCACTGGCTGGCGGCACCCTGAGGGCGTGCGACCGGTCCGGAAATTCCGCGCGGCTTCACCGCGGCGACATCAAAGGCCGGTGACCGCACCGGCAAAATCCCAGTGAACATGCACCGACGTCTGATTCAACCCATCCCCCTGGCGCTGGCTGCAGCGCTGTCCATGGCGGGCCTGTGCGGCGCGCAAACGGCGCCCGCCGCGTCGGGCGCGCCCACCGCACCCGCCGCACCCGTGGCAACCCCGGCGGCGGCGCCCGCTGCCACGGCGTCGGCGGCCACCGCCCCTGCGACCAGCGCCAGCCAGCCCAGCCGGCAGCGCCCGCCGGCTGCAACGCCGCCGGCCAGCCCGCCGCCCCAACAGGTCGAGATCACCGGCAATGTGCAGCCCGACAGCACCGACGAGCGCCGCCGCGCTACCGCGTCGCGCATCGTCTACGGCCGTGAGGAGCTGGACCGCATGGGCGATGCCACGCTGGGCGAGGTGCTCAAGCGCCTGCCGGGCGTGACCATCGGCGGCGCGCCCGGTCGTGGTGGCCAGATCAGCATGCGCGGCATGGGCGGGGGTTACACCCAGATCCTGCTCGACGGCCAGCGCATGGCGCCCGGGTTTTCGCTGGACTCGATTGCGCCCGAGCAGATCGAGCGCATCGAGATCATGCGGGCGCCGGTGGCCGAGTTTGGCGCCCGGGCGATCGCCGGCACCATCAACGTCATCACCCGCAGCGACTTCAAGCGCAAGACCAATGAGCTTCGCATTGGCGGTGGTGCCGATGGCAGCCACGGCCAGGTCGGTGCCACCTGGACCTACAACGGCCAGACCGAAGCCCTGGGCTACAACCTGGCCACCACGGTTTTCAGGGGCGGGCAGGGCAATGAGTCCAACACCCGCACACTGGGCCTGGACGCCAACGGCAGCACCGTGCTGGACCAGCGGCAACACACCGAGAGCAGCAACAAGCGCACCGGGCTGTTTGCCAACGGCCGGCTGCAGTTCCGTTTCGGGCCAGGCAACACCCTCGACGTACAGCCGTTTTTCAATGCGGTGCGCACCCAGGGCGATGGCCACGAGGTGCTGGACCAGCCGGTGGGTGTGGCGCCTGCCTATCCCCAGCCGTATGCGCTGGCCACCTGGCACAGCCAGTCGCAGTGGCAGATGGGCCGGCTCAACGGCACCTGGCTGACGCCCACCCCCGGCGGCGGCCGGCTGCAACTGCGGTTTGGCAGCACGCTGTCGGCCAGCAGCAGCGTGACTGACCGGGACGAGTCGGGCTTCACGGCCGGCGCCAACCGCCACAAGTTCGACGATGTGCGGGTGCGTGAATTGTCGGGCGACCTCAACGGCAAGTACTCGCAGCTGCTGGGCGAGGGCCACAGCGCGGCCGCCGGGTGGGAGCTGCAAAGCAGCCAACGCACCGACAGCCGCACCAGCACGGTCAATGGCCAGCCCATCCTGGCCGAATTTGGCGAGGACATCACCGCCCGCGTGCAGCGCATCGCGCTGTATGCGCAAGACGAATGGGACTTGGGCAAGCGTTTCTCGTTTTCGTTGGGCGCGCGCTGGGAGGCGATCAACACCCGGAGCGACGCGGTGGCCAACCAGGTCAACAACCGCAGCGCGGTGTTCACGCCGCTGGCGCACATGGTCTGGAAGCTGCCTGACTCGCCCCGCGACCAGCTGCGGCTCAGCCTGACCCGCAGCTACCGCTCGCCCGCGACCAGTCAGCTGATTGCCCGGCCAGCGATCTCGCAGCTCTACCCCGATACCGACCAGCCCAACCAGCCCACCCATCCCGACCGGGCCGGCAATGCCAACCTGAAGCCTGAGCTGGCCACCGGCCTGGAGTTGGGGTTGGAGCACTACCTGGACGCCGGCGGCATCGTCAGCGCCAATCTGTTTGCGCGCAAGATCGACGGCCTGATCCGCACCGTGCGCAGCCTGGAGACGGTGAGCTACGCGACGGTGCCACGCTGGGTGGCACGGCCGCAGAACATCGGCTCAGCCGACGCCGCCGGGCTGGAGCTGGAGGCCAAGGCCCGGCTGACGGATTTGTGGACCACCGACCTGCCGATCTCGCTGCGCGCCAACCTCACGCTGATGTGGAGCCGGGTGGACCAGGTGCCCGGCCCGAACAACCGCATTGAAGGCCAGCCGCCCTACACCGCCAACCTGGGCGCGGATTGGCCGGTGCGCGGCACACCGCTGACCGTGGGCGCCGGCCTGAACTTCACCCCCGCCTTTGCGCTGCAACAGATCGACTCGCAGACCTACCGGCAGGGCGTCAAGCGGGTGCTGGACGGTTATGCGCTGTGGCGCTTTGGCCCCGACGCCAGCGCCCGGCTGACACTCAGCAATGCCGGTGCGCGGCGCTACGACACCGGCAGCACCACGCTGCTGGCCGACGCCAACGGCGCTTTTGCCGGCAGCCAGTCAACCGACACCTCGGCGCGCACCTACACCACGGTCAATGTGCGGGGTGAGTTCCGGTTCTGACCGGCGCGACAGTCGGTTGGGACAGACCCGCCAGGCACTGGCGCACCACCTCAGCCAGAGCGGTGGCCGGCATCCCGGCCCCCAGCAGCGCCTGCAGCCGCTGGCCATCCAGGCGGTGCGGCCGCTGCCACAAATACCGCATCTCGACCAGCGCACGCGGCATCGCGGCCACCAGCGCGGCCAGCCGGATCAGCGGCCACGGAAAGGCGCTGCGGCGCAGTGGCCGGCCGAGCGCGGCTTCAAAAGCGGCCTGCAGCTCGGCGCCGGTCAGCGTGATGCCGGCGTAGTTCAGTGCCGCAAAAGGCGCCAGCTGCGTGCGGCGCTCGGCCACCGCCACAAACACCTGCGCCAGATCGGGCAGCCAGGCCCAGGCATGCGGCAGGTCGGCCGGCCCCATCTGCACAAACTTGCCTTGGGCCAGGCCTTTGCCTATGGCCAGGTCGATCCAGGTGCCGGCATCGCCCAGAAAATCACCCGCCCGGATCACGATGCTGCGCACCCCGCGGTGCTGTGCGGCCTGCACCAACGAGGCCTCCAGTGCGATGCGCTGCACCGCCTTGGGGTGGGTGGCGGCAAACGGGGTGTCGTCCTGCAGCACGGCGGGCAGCGAGTTGCCGTAGTTGTAGACATTGCCCGGCAGCATCAGCATGGCGCCGGTGGCCGCGGCCAACTCGATTGCCGCCGCGGTGAGGGGCGGCAGCAACCTGGCCCACTGGGTGTAGTCGGGGTTGAGTGCATTGACGATCACTTGAGCCCCCTGCGCCGCCCGGGCCAGCGTGGTCACGTCCAGTGCGTCGGCCTGCACCTGCTGCACGCCTGCCGGCAGGGGTGCCCGCGGCGCCTGGCGCAGCTGCGCGATCACCGTCCAGCCGGCTTCGGCAAACGCCAGCACCGCCGCCCGCCCGAACCGCCCGTTGGCGCCCAACACCACCACCGTGCCGATTGTGTTGCTGTGTGCTGGGTTCATGGATCGGCTCCGGGGGGTGGTGAATGCCTTGATGGTGCCGCGCTTGTTTATCCCTGTGAAGATGGATGTAAGCAAGTCTATTATTTGAATTTGAATATCATCAGGGACCGATGGCGACCGCTTTCAACCCTGCAACTGCCGACTGGAACCTGCTGCGCGCGCTGGTCGCGGTGTTGGCGCACGGCTCGCTGACGCAGGCCGCGCTGCGGCTGGGCACCAGCCAGCCCACGCTGAGCCGGCAGATTGCGCAACTGGAACGCCTGATCGGCGCGCCGCTGTTCGAGCGCGGTGGCCGTCGGCTGCGGCCCACCGCGCAGGCGCTGGCGCTGGCCGAGCCGGCGGCCCGCATGCTGGCTGCCGCCCAGGCCATGGCGCTGGCGGCCGACGCTGCCAGCAGCCAGGCCGGCCAGCTGGCCGGCACCGTGCGCCTGACCGCCAGCGAGGTGGTGTCCAGCCAGGTGCTGCCCGGCCTGCTGGTGGCGCTGGCGCGCCAGCACCCCGAGATCCAGATCGAGCTGGTGCCCGGCGATGCGCTGAGCAACCTGCTGGACCGCGAGGCCGACATCGCTGTCCGCATGGTGCGGCCCACCCAGGGCACGCTGATCACCCGCCACGTTGCCGATTGGCCGTTGGGCTTTTATGCCCACCGTGACCTGCTGGCGGCGCACGGCATGCCGCAGGCCGCCAGCGATGCGGCGGCGTTGGCCGGCCAGCGCTGGCTTGGGTTCGACCAGTCGCTGCAAATGATTGACGGTTTCAAGGCGGCGGGGTTCGATGTCGACCGGCGGTTTTTCAGCTTCCGCTGCGACAACCAGGTGGTCCACCTTGAAGCCGTGCGCCAGGGCCTGGGCATCGGCGTTGTGATGGTGCCGCTGGCGCGGCGGTCGCCCGCGCTGGTGCCGGTGTTGCCGGGCCTGGTACTGCCGGTGCTGCCGGTCTGGCTGACGGCCCACCGTGAGCTGCGCGCCAGCCTGCGCCTGCAGCGGGTGTTCGACTTCCTCGCGCAAGGGTTGCGCGCCTGGGGCGAAGGCGGCGGCTAGCGCGGCGCGGCCCGCCAGCACGGCAGAATCGCCTCACATGTCCAATGTTGCGTCACAGCCCGCCCAGGTCGCACCACCGGGCGAGCGCTCCAAACCCGCCAAGTTGGACAAATCCGGCCCGCAGCGCGCGATGGACAAGCTGGGTCTGCGGCGCGACATCGACCTGGCGCTGCACCTGCCGCTGCGCTACGAGGACGAAACCCGCGTCACCGCGATAGCCGACAGCCCCGACGGCGAGCCGGTGCAGGTCGAAGGCACGGTGCGTGAATCACACATCGAGCTGCGCGGCCGGCGCCAGTTGCTGGTGCGCATCGACGACGGCAACGACAGCCTGCTGCGGCGCTTCTTGAACTTCTACCCCAGCCACCAGAAGACGCTGGCAGTGGGCCAGCGGGTGCGGGTGCGCGGCGAGGCGCGCAGCGGTTTTTTTGGCCGCGAGATGGTGCACCCGCAGTTCAAGGCGGTGGACGAACACACGCCGCTGGCGGCTGCGCTGACCCCCGTCTACCCCACCAGCGCCCAGCTGCCGCAGCCGTACCTGCGCAAGGCCGTGGCCGGTGCGCTGGCCCGGGCCCCGCTGGACGAGGTGCTGCCGCCCGGCACCGTGCCCGCCGGCCTGCCCACGCTGCGCCAGGCGCTGCAGCGCCTGCACCATCCGCCGGCTGGCGAGCGGATGGAGTCGCTGCTGGACCACAGCCATCCGGCCTGGCAGCGCCTGAAATTCGAGGAGCTGCTGTCGCAGCAGCTCTCGCAACTGGCCTCGCAACGTGAGCGCGCACTGCTGCACGCGCCGCTTCTGCGCGCCACCCCCGGTGGCCTGCACAAGCGGCTGCTGGCGACCCTGCCGTTCAAGCTCACCACCGCGCAGCAGCGGGTGTGCAGCGAGATTGCTGGTGACCTGTGCCGCCCGCGCCAAGCCGACGCCCTTGGGCAGGCGGCCAACTCGGCGGAGGGTGTGGTCCCCGGCGCAGTGGCCGGGGTTGTGGCTGAGGCGGTGGCCGGGGTGGTGGCCAACACGGGCGCCATCCCGATGCACCGCCTGCTGCAGGGCGACGTCGGCTCGGGCAAGACGGTGGTGGCGGCGCTGGCCGCAGCCGTGGCCATCGATTCGGGCTGGCAATGTGCGCTGATGGCGCCCACCGAGCTGCTGGCCGAGCAGCACTTCCGCAAGCTGGTGCAGTGGCTGGCGCCGCTGGGTGTGGGCATCGCCTGGCTGACGGGCAGCCGCAAGGGGCGTGCCCGCGCCCAGATGGTCGATCAGGTGGCGTCGGGCGAGGCCATGCTGGTGGTCGGCACCCAGGCGGTGATCCAGGACAGCGTGCAGTTCGCCCGGCTCGGCCTGGCCATCATCGACGAGCAGCACCGCTTTGGCGTGGCGCAGCGGCTGGCGTTGCGGCGCAAGCTGGCGCAGCAGTCGCTGGAGCCCCATCTGCTGATGATGTCGGCCACGCCGATCCCGCGCACGCTGGCGATGACCTACTTTGCGGACCTGGATGTGTCCACCATCGACGAGCTGCCGCCCGGCCGCACGCCGGTGCTGACCAAGGTGTTCGCCGACGACCGGCGCGGCCAGGTGATTGCCCGCATCACCGAGGAAGTGGCGCGTGGCCGGCAGGTCTACTGGGTCTGCCCGTTGATCGAGGAGAGCGAGACCCTGGACCTGCAAAACGCCACCGAGGCCCATGCCCAGCTCAGCGCCGCGCTGCCCGGCTTCACGGTTGGCTTGCTGCATGGCCGCTTGCCGGCGGCTGACAAGGCGGCGGTGATGGCGCAGTTTGTCGGCGGCCAAATGCAGCTGCTGGTGGCCACCACGGTGATCGAGGTGGGCGTAGACGTGCCCAACGCCAGCCTGATGGTGATCGAACATGCCGAGCGGTTCGGCTTGAGCCAGCTGCACCAGCTGCGCGGCCGGGTCGGGCGCGGGGCGATGGCCAGCGTCTGCGTGCTGCTCTACCAGGGCCCGCTGTCACCCACCGGCCGTGACCGGTTGCGCGCGATGGCCGAGACCAACGACGGTTTCGACATCGCCCGCCGCGACCTGGAGATCCGCGGTCCGGGCGAGTTCATGGGTGCCCGCCAGAGCGGTGACGCCCTGTTGCGCTTTGCCGACCTGGCCGACGACGCACCGCTGCTGCAGCAGGCCCGGCAACTCGCGCCGGTGCTGCTGACGCACCACCCGGCAGCAGCGCGGGCCCATGTGGTGCGCTGGCTGGACACCCGGGCGGACTACCTGAAGGCTTGAGGTGGGCGGGCGTTGCCAGCCCGGCGCCGTGCCCGTTGGGTGGGGTTTGCCCCCCCGCATTCAAGGGATGCGAACCGTGACAATTGGCACATAACGTGCACCCTCTGATTGACCGACATCAGCAGCGCGCCAAGTCACACGACGCCCCAGGGCTTACCCGGATTCGTTGGCGCGCTGACTGGTATTTTTTTGTCCTTATCCAGGAGTTTTCATGCAAAAACTGATTCGGCTGCTGTACGCCAGCGCCGCAATTGCCGGGGCCGCCCTGTCACCGCAGGTGCAAGCGACCCTGGTCACGGTCAACTTTGATGGGCCTGGCCTCTCGGGCCTGTACTTTGCCGGCGAAAGCTTTTCCCAGTCGGGCTACACGATGACGGCGGATTTCGACGCCGGGATCGTCGACACGGCGGCGGCTTTGGGCGTCGCTGCACCCAGCGGTAACGCGACCCAGTTCTACTCAGGCCTCAACGACGGCGGTCTGATCATGCGGCGCACCGACGGCAACTTTTTCGACCTGAAGGGCTTCGACGCCGCCTTCATTCCCCTCGACCCGGCAGCCCCGGGCACCACCGTGATGGTGGCCGTTGGCACCCATGCCGATAACACCTCCAGCGGCGTGGCCTGGTTGTTTGGGGCCAAGTCCGGCAACGCCTTCCCGTTCGTCAACTACAGCAATCCGTCGGACTTCGCCGGCTTTGGCCTGCTCAAGCAGGTCGAGTTTTTTGCCTGCGCCTTTGACGGTACCAACGTCTGCGCCGCGCCCACCATGAACAACGGCCAGTTTGCGATCGACAACATCAACCTCAACAACATACCCGAGCCCAGCACCACCGCGATGTTGGCGTTGTGCATGCTCGGCCTGGCGCTGTTCAGCCGCCGTTCGGCCCGTTGACCGCTCAACCATCCAGGAGTCCTCGATGATCCATTCACGAATTGCGCTGGCCGCAGGGCTGCTTGCCCTGGGTCTGGGCGCACACGCCCAGACCGCCAGCCAGAAGGTCTACATCGTCCAGTTGGCCGATGCACCGGTTGCCACCAACAACGGCGGTGTCAACGGCATCGCCGCCACCCGGCCG
>JANMXG010000143.1:0-2004 GCA_031394235.1 Betaproteobacteria bacterium | reverse complement strand
GGCCGATCCAGGCGCGATCGCACTGCCACTTTGACCAGACCAATGGCGCGCCGCAGTTCGACCGCACCGCCGCCCACGGCATGCGCCTGAACATCGCCAGCGGCATGGCGATGCGCTTCGAGCGCCGGCCCGCAGTGGACGGTGGAAAGGGTCGAGCGTGCCAGCGCGCGCGAAGTCTGGGGCTTCCGAGCCTTGATCCGGGGAAAGCCCTGGCACGGCAACCAACTTCCGGCGGGCCTGCGCCGAGAGGGACGGCCCCACCGTGGGCGTCCGGCTGCGCCTGGCCGACACCGCGCTGATCATCGAGGTCAAGGCCCACCACACGCTGCGTGCCAGTCGGGTGGCGCGCCTGCATGCGCTGGCCGCGCCGCCGTGCATCGTCCAGGGCGAGATCACCGACAAGGGCTCGATCAAGCAGCGCGCGGTACCCACGCACTGGGCTGCGTTGATCGAGGCGCTGCACCAGGGCCGCGCGACGAACTGCGGCTGGCCGGCGCCGGCTGCCGACTCGGCCTGCTCGGGGCAGTAGCGCCCGTGGTGGATCGTTGCGCCATCCGGCGTCCTGATCGCCAGATGGGGTTGACGGCCGGTGGCTTGCACGAATGGCTTCCAAGGTCGTGACCTGGGACAAAACTGACCTCACAGCACCCGGACCAGCGGCTCTCCCAGCGCTGACGCTCGGCCCGGCAAACCGCACTTCGCAAAACACCGAGGTCGCCGCAGTGGCTTTGAACTGGTCAGCGCGGGTCGTCGGAATGGTGCACAAAGGGTTCTATGTCCACGCGGCGCCGTGCGCCCCAACCTTGCATGCCACTGCAAGTGCAGCATGTTCGGCGGGTGGCCCTGGTTGCCGGCCTAAATCACTGCTCAACCCATCCGCGCCCCGCCATGACGCCACTGAGCGCGTACTTTTCGCCCCGCAGTCGCCTTGGTCTACATCAGCCGGCGCGCTTGCAAGACATCGCGGCAGCGGCCGGTGACCCCATCGACCTGCTGCCGGTCGACGCCGGCAGAATCTTTGCGCAGCCCGGCGGCCTGCCGCTGCCCAAGCGGGCGCCGCAGCGCCAGGCCGACCGACTGGCCGAGCTGGCCCGCTTCCGACGGCCTCGATCAACGCCTTGCGTGTGGTCATGCTGATTCGCCTCTGCTTGGTCACCTTGTCTTGCTCCCGCCAGACTGTCTGGCGAGTAGCAAAATACGTGAAGCCATCGGGCATCAGCGGCAACAAATCGGTTGAGTCAATGCGCGGTCTACGGCGACTGCCAGCGCCTGGGCGAGCCCGGTCCTGATCTGTGCCACCTGGCGGCCAGCGCCAGAGCCCCCCTCGCCGATCGAAGGGGCCTCAGGCACTGGCCAACAGCTGGCGCCGAAAACACAACAGCACCAGGTTGGGCGACAACCGCATGCGCTCGGCGGTGGCCACAGCACTGATCAGCGAACCGAACTTGGTCTGCGGGTCCCAGCCAGGCAACACGCGCACCAGGCGCCCATCGGCCAGCCCGTCCTGGCACAGGTAGTCGGGCAGCATCGCGATGCCCAGGCCCGCGTGGGCGGCTTGCGCCACGGCTTCGGGGTTGTCGACGTGGTAGCGGCCATGCACCCGCACGCGCGCCATCTGCCCGGCCTGGGCCAGCACCCACTGGTCATCAGACGCTTCGCGCCAGTAGCACAGGCAGCTGTGCCCGGCCAGGTCGGCCGGCGCCAGCGGCGTGCCGGCTTCGGTCAGGTAGCCCGGGGCTGCAACCACCACCCAGCCGACCACCGCCACCGGCTCGCACACCAGGCCCTGGGGCGGCGTGGTCGACCAGCGCAGCGCGATGTCGATGCGCTCGTAAGCCACGTCCACCATGCGGTCGACCAACCGCAATTCGATCTCGATCGCCGGGTGCAGCCGCACAAACTCGGGCAACTTGGCGGCCAGCACCCGCTGCCCCCACGACACCGTGGCCGAGATCCGGATGCGCCCGGTCAGCTCTGAGCGCAGCGCCCGCAGCCGCTCTTCGC
>JANMXG010000142.1:0-2261 GCA_031394235.1 Betaproteobacteria bacterium | reverse complement strand
CGCCGCACCTTGTCCTGCCAGTAGTCGTAGTGGGCGATGCGGCGCAAGCTGCCCTCGATGCCGCCCAGCACCACCGGCACATCGCCCCAGGCCTCGCGGCAACGCTGGGTGTAGACCAGCGAGCAGCGGTCCGGTCGGGAGCCAGCCAGGCCGCCGGGGGTGTAAGCGTCGTCGCTGCGCTCGCGCCGGTCGGCGGTGTAGCGGTTGATCATCGAGTCCATGTTGCCGGCGGTGACGCCGAAAAACAGGTTCGGTTTGCCGAGCGCCTGGAATGCATCCACGCTGCGCCAGTCCGGCTGGGCAATGATGCCGACCCTGAACCCCTGGTGTTCCAGCATGCGACCGATCACCGCCATGCCAAAGCTGGGGTGATCGACGTAGGCGTCGCCCGTGACGATCACGATGTCGCAGCTGTCCCAGCCCAGCGCGTCCATCTCGGCCCGGCTGGTGGGCAAAAACGGCGCATCGCCGAATCGCTTGGCCCAGTAGGGCCGGTAGCTTGCCAGCGGCTTGGCCGCAGGGGCCTGCCGGCTGGCGGGCGGCGCGGCAGGCCGGGTGAGTGACGGAACGGCGAGGGGATAGCTAGACACGGTTATGGGCGGGCAGGTCAATCAGAAGGCAAATCAACCCCCTATTGTCGCCGGGCCAGCGCGGGCCGGGCTGGCCAACCCGCACGGGCTTGCGGGGCGCTAGGCAGTGCCGCCCGCGGCGCTGACCGACCCCGGGGCCGGCTCGGCGCCTACCAGCTGACTTCGCGGTCCGGCGTGGACCCGATCTTGTGGATCGACAGGTCGGCGCCGTCGTACTCCTCCTCGACCGAAAGGCGCAGCCCCATCACCGCCTTGAGCGCGCCGTACACCACCAAACCGCCCAGCAGCGCCCAGGCCACACCCATCAGCGTGCCGATGGTTTGAGCTGCCCAATTGACACCGCCCAGCCCGCCCAGTTGCGGCAGGCCGAAGATACCGCAGGCGATGCCGCCCCAGGCACCACACAACCCGTGCAGCGGCCAGACGCCCAGCACGTCATCGATCTTCCACTTGTTCTGCGTCAGCGTGAACATCGAAACAAAGATCGCGCCGGCCACCCCGCCCACCACCAGCGCACCGGCCGGGTGCATCACGTCCGACCCGGCGCACACCGCCACCAAGCCGGCCAGCGGGCCGTTGTAGGCAAAACCCGGGTCGTTTTTGCCCAGCAGCACGGCCACCAGCGTGCCGCCCGCCATCGCCATCAGCGAATTGACCGCCACCAGGCCCGAGATCTTGTCGATCGTCTGGGCGCTCATCACATTGAAGCCGAACCAGCCCACCGCCAGGATCCAGGCGCCCAGCGCCAGAAACGGGATGGACGACGGCGGGTGGGCGCTCATGGTGGCGCGGCCCGCGCCATCCTTGCGGTAACGACCGGCCCGCGCGCCCAGCAGCAGCACGGCGACCAGGCCGATCCAGCCGCCCACGGCATGCACCACCACGCTGCCTGCAAAGTCATGGAACTCGGCACCGGTCGCCGCCTTGATCCAGGCCTGGATGCCGAACTTCTGGTTCCAGGCCACACCCTCGAACAGCGGGTAGATCACGCCCACCAGCACCGCCGTGGCGATCAGTTGCGGACCGAAACGCGCCCGCTCGGCAATCCCGCCCGAGACGATGGCGGGGATCGCTGCAGCAAAGGTCAGCAGGAAGAAAAACTTGACCAGCTCGTAGCCGTTTTTGGCCGCCAGCGTCTCGGCGCCGGTGAAAAAGCTCGTGCCGTAGGCCACCGTGTAGCCGACGAAGAAGTAGGTGATGGTCGAGACTGAAAAGTCCACCAGGATCTTGACCAGCGCATTGACCTGGTTCTTTTTGCGCACCGTGCCGAGTTCGAGAAACGCAAAACCGGCATGCATCGCCAGCACCATGATGGCGCCTAGCAAAATGAACAAGGCATCGGTGCCCTGCTTGACTTGATCCATGGGGTGAGTCCTGAAAAATGAGGCGCCAGATCGGCGCATCTGCCCATCGACGCACCACGAAAAATCAAAACGCACCAGTTAAGCAATATTCAGGCCTTGTTTGGTGCGCGCAATGACACCGTCCCGCACGATTTTGGAACCTATGTTTGCACTACTTTGGCGCTTACTGCACTTTTTCAGTGCGTTGAGATCGCCAGCGTCCGCTCAAGCCGCACCGCAAGGCCGCAACGCAGAACCGTTTCCGCCCGAGGCGAGCAGCTCATGCCCCGGGTCGGCGGTACACCAGCGCCTTGAGCGACCGCTGCTC
>JANMXG010000141.1:0-3472 GCA_031394235.1 Betaproteobacteria bacterium | reverse complement strand
GACTCCGAGCCCTTCAGGCCGCCGGCTTGGCCGCAGTCTTGCGGACCTGGATGCCGAGTTCGTCTTAGCGGAGCGTCGTCAGCGCTGCGGTGTCGCGATCGGCATGGTCCATCCTTCCAGCACGACCGAGCGACTTCTGTGCGGCTCGGCTGACCAGCGCATCGAAACCGTAGGCCTTGGCCCGTTCCACCGCCAGGCGCACGTCGTTGCCCGCCAGTTTGACCGCGAAGCCCGGGCTGTCGTCGCCCTGGCAGGCCTTTTTGGGCTTGGCGACGTAGAGTGGATGATGAAGGCCATGGTGGTCTTCATCACCGTCATCATCAGCTCGAGCCCGGCCTTGACGCCGATGGCCAGCGCCTCGGTGTTGGTGAGTTTCATCTCGCGCCAGTCGATGTTCAGGTCGTAGCCGAACTCGGCGGCGCGCTTTTCCAACTGCTTGTTCTCGATCATGTGCGGGGTCATCGGCGAAGTGTCGGCGGCCCACGGGATTCGGCCGATCGAGATCTTCAGCGCCTTGCGGCCTTGGGCGCCGGCCAGGCGCTGCAGCCCCAGCACCGCGGCGACAGTGCTTCCTCGATGTCTGGGGCGATGAAGACAGCCGTCTTGCGCTGGGTCCGCGGTGCGGTCTCGGGCCAGATGCGCAGCAACTCGAACTGCAGGATCAGACGGGTCTGGGCATTGGGTGTTGTTCCAAACCCCCCGGTCGGCCAGCCAAGCTGTTGCGCAGGGCCGGCACGCCGCTGCGTTACGCCGTCAGGTGAAGCTGGCCGACAGGCGGCCGATCCAGCCAAACTCCGCGTCCACGCGCTGCCCTGGCAGTACCGGGATCGGCGGCACGCAGGCGCCGGTGGTGACGAACTGGCCGGCTTCCAGCGTGCGGCCCGTGGCGCGCAATTCGTTGACCAGCCAGCACAGGGCCTGCACCGGATCGCCCAACACATTGCTGCCCTGGCCCTGGGGCGTGCGGCCGTCGCTGACGCAGGCCTGCACCACCAACGCGGGCAGTGCCTGCACCCGGGCATCGGGCAGCACGCCCTCGCCCACCACCATGTCGTTCGTGCAGGCGCAGTCGGCGATGAGTTGGGCCGCACCGGCGCGCTCGAACTGGCGGAACCTCGAGTCGGGCACCTCGATGCCGGGGTGCAGCGACTGCACGGCCACCATCACCTCGTCGCGCGAGTAGGGCTGGGGCCGCGGCACCAGTGCGCGGCCCATGCGAAACACGATTTCGCATTCGGCCACGCGCATCCGGTTGCGGGTCAGTGCCAGGCTGGCGCCGTCGGCATGCACGCGGCGGGCGAACACCGGCCCGGCCAGCGGGCCATCGACTGCGATGTGCTGCTGCCCGGCCAGGCTGGTGGCGGCGATCTTCCAGCCGGCTACGCGGTCACCGGTGACCTCGACCCACAGGGCCTGGATGGCGCGGCCGTCATCGAGCGACCCCGGGCGCAAGGGCGCGGGCAGTTCGCCGAGGTGCTCGCCCGCCAGCCAGGCGCCGGCCAGCAGCCGTGCGGCTTCGTGTTGGGGTGCGTTTTGCATCGCGGTGCTCCTTGGATGGTCATGCGGTCTGCCGCACCGCAGCGCGCCTCAAACGTTGCAGTGGACCAGGATTTGTGTGCGCTGACTACTTCTAGTGCCAGCAGGCTCATTTCGCGGCCGTGGCCGCAGCGCATGCTGCCGCAAAGGGGCAGGTCCACCCCGCCACCGGCGCCGCCGCAGTTCATGAATTCCTGGCCTGCCCTGACCGCTTTGGCCACGCGCTACAGGCGGCAAGCCTTTTCGGTCCACAGGGCTGGCAGCAGGCCGTAGTCGGTGTCATTGGCCAGGCGCACCGCGTCGGCCTCGTCGCCGAAGGGCAGCACCGCCAGCACCGGCCCGAAGTCCTCCTCGCGCGCTGACGAGATGAAATCGATGCCGCGGGTGCGCAGCCAGCGCAGCGCCAGCCTCTTCGCCCCGGCCGCTGACGGTGTTGAGCGCGCCCTCTGGCAGGCCTGCGGCGGTGGCGGTCTCGGCGAAACGCAGTGCCCACAGGCGGGTGTCCTCGGCCTGCTTGCGCACCGTGTCATTGCCGATCGCCAGCGCCGGTGCCCGCGCCAGGGCGCGGCCCAGCATCTGCGCGGGGTCGTTCCAGGCAATGGTGTGCGCCGTGACGCCCAGTGGTTTGCGCAGCAGGGTCACCGGTTGACCGGCCAGGAACGGGATCGTCTGGCCATGCAGCTTGTTGGCCGCGAGACCGTGCCGCGCCAGGCAGCAGGCGCAGCAAACGCGGCAGGCGCAGCAGATGCACACGCAGCAACCGCCAGACAAACAGGTCTTGCGATCTCATCGAAAATGTGTATTCTGTATACAGAGTCTGAATCGAACGCCTGTGACCGCCACCCTCGTCAAACTGGACAGCGCCCCCGACCTGGTCGAACGGGTCTACCGCGTGCTGCATGACGCCATCAGTGCCGGTACGCTGGAGCCGCTGGCACGCATCAAGCAAGAAGAAGTGGCGAGCCAGTTGGCCGTGTCGCGCCAGCCGGTGCTGCAGGCACTGCGGCGGCTCAAGGACGACGGCCTGTTGCAGGACGCGCCGGGCCGCGGCCTGCAGGTTGCGCCACTGGATGCCGCCCTGATCGCCAGCGTCTACGAAGTGCGCGGCGCGCTCGATGCATTGGCCGCACGGCTGGCTGCGTTGCAGCAGGTGGCGCTCGACCCCGAACTGCTCGACCGCGGCCGCAAGGCCACCTGCGGGCGCAATGTGCCCGCGATGATCGAGGCCGATATCGCCTTCCACACGGCGGTCTATGCCGCGTCTGGCAATCCGCTGATCGAACGCAGCGCTCAACTGCACTGGAACCACATCCGCCGCGCCATGGGTGCAGTGCTGCAGAAATCGACCTTGCGCGAGAGCGTCTGGGATGAGCATGAAATGATCGCGCAAGCCATCGCCGCTGGCGACGCTGTTGCGGCCGAGCACCTGATGCTGGCGCACGACCGGCGCGCCGCAGAGTACATGACCCAGCAGCTTGCTGCTGCTCCCCACCCACCGCCTCCGCCGAGGCAAGCCACAGGAGATTGATGATGAAGCTGACTGCCGAGCAACGCACGCAATTCGACCGTGAGGGTTACCTGTTCTTTCCGGGCTTGTTCACACCCGAAGAAACCCGGACCATGACCGATGCCGTGCCCGCGCTGTACAGCCGGCGCGAGGCCTTCAACGTGCGCGAGAAAGATTCCGAAGCGGTGCGCACCAATTTCGCGGCGCACCTGTACAGCGAGCCCTTTGCCAAGCTGGCGCGCCACCCCCGCATGATCGAGCCGGTGCAAGAGCTGTTTGGTGAAGCGCTGTACATGCACCAGTTCAAGATCAACGGCAAGATGGCCTTCGAGGGCGATGTCTGGCAATGGCACCAGGACTACGGCACCTGGCTCAACGACGACCAGATGCCCACCGAGCGGGCGATGAACGTGGCGATCTTCCTCGACG
>JANMXG010000140.1:0-12010 GCA_031394235.1 Betaproteobacteria bacterium | reverse complement strand
GGCGCGAACGCCAGTGCCAGATCGACCTGGGCCCGCAAGCGCACGCACAGCAAAAACGTGCCGACAAACTTGCGCTGTAGAAACAGCACATCGGGCGGCGGCGTCCGCGCAAATCCACCGCCACAGAACTGTGTGCGTCCCTGGCTGAACAAGCGGCCAAACAGGTCCGACTCGCCAAAGTCGTACGGTCCGACATGGCGCAGCGGCTCACCAGCGGCCAGCAGCATCTGCACCACGGCCTGGCTTTGGCTGGCCGGGTCTTCCGGGCCAATGAACCCCGCGCCGCTTGCGGCACTGGCTACCCGGCTGGCATCGCCATCACGCATCGCGCGACCCAGTTCGGTCAGTTGCCTGGCGCGTGCCGGCAATACCTTTTCTGCAGCGCCAAAATCCAGCAGCGCTACTTTGCCGGTGCTGGCGTCAAACAGGTAGTTGCCGAAGTTGGGATCGGTTTGCACCAATCCCATCTCAAAAAACTCCCGCACCGCCAGGCGTACCAAGGCAGCCGCCACGCGGTCACGTTGGGCCTGGGGTGCCTGGTCGGCGGCCCATTGATCCACCGGTACACCGGGCGCAAACTCGCTGGCGATGATGTGCGCGGTGCAGTGCTCGGGCACCACGGCAGGTACCCACAGCGCCGGGTCGGCACCCAGGCGTGTGCGGTACAGCGTTGCGGCACGCGCTTCGGCACGGTAGTCGGCTTCGTGATTGAGTTGTTCGCGCACCCGAGCCAGCAGCGGTGCCACGTCCAGCTGTGAGGGCACCAGCCCCGGCAGGCGCGCCAACAGGGCGAGGTTGGCCATGTCGCTGTCAATGCTGTCGCTGACGCCGGGGTACTGGATCTTCAAGGCCAAGGCCTGGCCGTCATGGCCGACTGCGCGGTGCACCTGCCCGATCGATGCGGCCGCAATCGGCACCAGGTCCAGGCTGCGAAAACGGCGCTGCCAGCGCGCGCCGTATTCACGCATCAAAACGGCCGTGAGTTGCGCTGCGGGCATGGTGTGGGCCGCGTTGCGCAGGCCGCCCAGCAAATCGGCAAACTCGGCCGGCAATACACCGTGGCTGGCGGTGTCCATCGACATCAGCTGGCCCATCTTCATGACCGCACCGCGCATGGCCGACAGGCGTTCGGCCAAGCGCCGGGCGTTGGCGGGCGTCAACAACAGCTGCGACAGGCCGGGCTTGTCGCCCCTGGCCCAGCCTGATGCCGCCGCGCTGGCCGACGACAGCGCCAGCTCACCCACGGCGCGGCCGAGGTGCAAAAAACGGCTGATCCGGCCCTGAGGCACGGTGGCTTGTCTTGCGCGAGGCGACATGAATTTGGCCGGATGGGATTGGCTGTGGTCGGCAGGTGCGCTGTGCCTGGCCGGCGTGCGCAGCGGTATCCGGTCATCCGGCGCCAGCTGCCAGCTGTCAGCCCAGTGCAGCGCAGTCTGCCGCGCAGCAGGGCCTTAGGCCTTGCCCTGATTGGCCACCGCAGCCGCTGCCCGGGCGGCAGCTTCCGGGTCGCCCAGGTAACGGCGGCTGATCGGCTTCAGGTCCGCATCCAACTCGTAGACCAGCGGGATGCCGTTGGGGATGTTGACGCCTACGATGTCGGCGTCGGCAATACCGTCCAGGTACTTGACCAGCGCACGGATCGAGTTGCCGTGGGCGGCAATCACCAACCGCTGACCGCGGCGGATCGCTGGGGCCAGCACCTCGTTCCAGCACGGCATCACGCGCGCCACGGTGTCCTTCAGGCACTCGGTCAGCGGCACCTGACCGGGGGCCAGGCCGGTGTAGCGCAGGTCGCTGCGCTCGCTGCGCACATCGCCGGGCGCCAGTGACGGCGGCGGGGTGTCGTAACTGCGGCGCCAGACCAGCACCTGCTCATCGCCATACTGCCTGGCCATGTCGGCCTTGTTCAGGCCCTGCAGCGCGCCGTAGTGGCGTTCGTTCAGGCGCCAGTCGTTGACCACCGGCAGCCAGGTGCGGTCCATCTGGTCCAGCGTGTGCCAGAGCGTCCAGATCGCGCGCTTGAGCACCGAGGTGTAGGCCACATCGAACTCGAAGCCGGCCTCGCGCAGCAGCACGCCGGCTTGCTGGGCCTGGGCCACGCCGGTGGCGGTCAACGGCACATCGGTCCAGCCGGTGAATCGGTTTTCGAGGTTCCAGGTCGATTCGCCGTGGCGGATCAGCACAAGCTTGTACATGGTGGCGGGTCAGGAAGGGGAGGCGGCCGTGCCGGGACGCCGGACGGGCGAGGGTCGGGCGCAGGATCAGCTGCGGGTTTTCTGCCCGCAGCCGGCGGCATCACCTTGAATTCTATAATCCGGGTCCCTTTCAAGCCCCAGGCCAACCCCGTGAAGTTCATCCTTGAAAATTGGCCGCTGATCCTGCTTGCCGCTGTTTCCGGCGGTTTGCTGTTCTGGCAGACCTACCAGAAGTCCGCCGGTGGGGGTGTAGGTGCTGCCGAGGCCGTGCGCTTGATCAACCGCGAGAAGGCGGTGCTGATTGATGTTTGCGAGCCGGCCGAGTTTGCCGCAGGGCATGCCGTGGGTGCACGCAACGTGCCTTTGGGGGCAATCGACGGGTCCAAGTCGCTGCCGTCGAACAAGGCGCTGCCCTTGGTGCTGCTGTGTGCCAGCGGCGCACGGGCAGGTCGCGCGGCCGGCCTGTTGCAGAAGGCGGGCTATGAAAAGGCCGTGGCGGTGACGGGTGGCCTGGCGGCGTGGCGCGAGGCCGGGCTGCCGGTGGACAAAAGCGCAGCCTGATTTTCAGGGACGCAGCGCCTTGAGCACGGCGTTGCAAGCCTGTGGGCCTGCAAGGTCAATCATGCCCGGCGAAAATTCGTCCGTAACCCCAATCGCACCGACGCCATGACCACTGTCCGCATGTACACCACCCAGGTTTGCCCCTACTGCATCCGTGCCAAGGCGCTGCTCAAGCAGCGTGGGGTGGACGTGATCGAAGAGGTGCGCATCGACCTGGACCCGGGCCAGCGCGAGCAGATGATTGCGCTGACCGGCCGCCGAACCGTGCCGCAGATCTTCATTGGCCAAACCCATGTCGGCGGCTGCGACGAATTGATTGCGCTGGACCGCAGCGGCAGCCTGGCCCCGCTGCTTCTTGGGGCCTGAACGCCGCCCACCGCAGGGCGTTACAGGACGAGACAAACCGCACCGTTTGCCGCCCCGACGCCGGCATACCGCTGCGCCATAATCCGCGGCGCAGCCAGCCCGTTACCTCCTCGGTGGCGGGCTTTTGTTTTTTTATCCAGGATTCCAAAGCCATGTCCGAACAAGACCTCACCCCCGTGTTCCAGATCCAGCGCATGTACCTGAAGGATCTGTCGCTGGAGCAGCCGAACTCGCCGCAGATCCTGCTGGAGCAGCAGCAACCGCAGGTCGACATCAACTTGGCGATGGCCGCGGGCGGCGTGGCCGATGGCATTTTTGAGGTCAGCGTCACCGCAACGGTGACCACCAAGCTCAAAGAGAAGACGCTGTTCCTGATCGAGGCCAAGCAGGCCGGCATCTTCGAGATCCGCAACGTGCCCGAAGACCAGTTGCAAGGCATCCTGAGCATCGTCTGCCCGCAGATGATCTACCCCTACCTGCGTGCCATCGTCAGCGATGTCTGCACCCGCGCCGGCTTTCCGCCGATCATGCTGACCGAAGTCAACTTCCAGGCCATGTTCGAAGCCCAGCAAGCGCAGGCCGCCGGCAACGGCAGCGGCATCCTCACCGGCGCGAACTGAGCGACCCGAGCGGACCTGGGCACACACCGGCTGCGTCGATGTCTGGGCTGCCCATCGTCGTGCTGGGCGCTGGCGCCTGGGGCACGGCACTGGCGGTTGCAGCCGCAGCCAGGCAGCCCGTGCTGTTGTGGGCGCGAGATGCCACCCAGGCCGCCGAGATGGCGGTCACCCGCCGCAACCGGCGTTACCTGCCTGACATCGTGCTGCCCGAGGGGCTGCACATCAGCGCCGACCCGGCGCTGGCGCTGGACGTTGCCGCGCGCGGTCTGGCGGTGATTGCGTCGCCGATGGCGGGTCTGCGCGCGCGCCTGACCGCGCTGCCAGCCGGCGCCCATGCGCTGTGGCTGTGCAAGGGTTTCGAGGCCGTCAGTGGGGCGCTGGGACATGAGATCGCGCTGGCGGCGCGACCGGACCTGCGTTGCGGCGTGCTGTCAGGCCCCAGTTTTGCGCTCGAGGTGGCCCGCGGCCAACCCACTGCCCTGGTGGTCGCCAGCGCCGACGAGGCCCTGTGCGCCTTGGCCGTGCAGGGCTTTCACAGCGACAGCCTGCGCATCTACACCGCCAGCGATCCGGTGGGTGTCGAGGTGGGCGGCGCCGTCAAGAACGTGATGGCGATTGCCACCGGCATCGCCGACGGTCTGCAATTGGGCCAGAACGCCCGCGCTGCACTCATCACCCGCGGGCTGGCCGAGATCACCCGGCTGGGTCTGGCGCTGGGGGCACGGGCCGAGACCTTCATGGGGCTGTCGGGCCTGGGCGACCTGGTGCTGACGGCCACCGGCGATCTGTCCCGCAATCGCCGCGTGGGCCTGCTTCTGGCCAGTGGCCTGCCGCTGCCCGACATCCTGGCGCAGTTGGGCCATGTGGCCGAGGGCGTGCACAGCGCGCCGATGGTGCAGGCCCGGGCGCGTGACGCGGGCGTCGAGATGCCGATCACCGATGCGGTGGTGGCGGTCTTGGCCGGTGCACTGGCGCCGGCCCAGGCGCTGCAGCAACTGATGGCGCGCGAGGCCCGCGCCGAGCGCTGATCGGTAACCGGCGTCAGCCGCCGGCGTAGCCGTGCTGGCGCCAGGCCTCGAACACCACCACCGCAACAGCATTGCTCAGGTTCAGGCTGCGCTGGCCAGAGCGCATCGGTAGGCGCACTTGCCGCTCGGGCGCGACGCTGGAACGCACCTCGGCCGGCAGGCCCGAGGTTTCGCAGCCAAAAACCAGCCAGTCGCCGGCTTGCCAGGCCACCGTGCCCAGCTGCTGCGTGCCCCGGGTGGTGAAGACCCACAGCGCACCGCCGCCCTGCTGTTGCGCGGCCTGCAGCGCTGCCCAGTCGGCATGGTGCTGGACGGCCGTGAATTCGTGGTAATCCAGCCCGGCGCGCCGCAGCAACTTGTGGTCCATGGAGAACCCCAGGGGCTCGACCAGGTGAAGCGCGCAGCCGGTGTTGGCGGCCAGCCGGATCACATTGCCGGTGTTGGGCGGGATTTCGGGGTGCACCAGCACGATGTTGAACATGGTGCTGGCATTGTCGCGCGCACGGTCAGGCCGACGGCGGTGGTGTGCGGGCCAACACCCAGACCTGCACACTGGCAGCGCCTGCGGCCAGCAGTGCACGGGTCGCGACAACGGCCGTGCCGCCGGTGGTCATCACGTCGTCCACCAACGCCACCCTTTGCTGCGCAAGCGTTGCCGCAGATGCCGGGTTGACCCACATCGCGTCGCGCAGGTTGCGCTCGCGTTCTGCGCGTGACAGACCGACCTGGTGCGGCGTGTCGCGCAGGCGCAGCAACAGGCCTGCGTTGGCTGGCAGGCCGCGTAGTTTGGCCACGCGGCGGGCCAGCTCCCAGGCCTGGTTGAAGCCGCGTTCGGCCAACCGCGCCGGGCTCAGCGGTACCGGCAGCACCAGGTCCGCCGGCTGCGGGGCAGACAGGCCCAGCGCCTGGCTCAACACATCGGCCAACAGGATCGCCAGCTCAGGCTGGTCATTGAACTTGAAGCGCGTGATGAGCCGGTCCCAGGGGAAACCATAGTCCGCTGCGGCAATGCAAGCGCTGTAGGGCGGCGGCGCACGCAGGCAGCTGCCGCAGGTGGCGCCACCCGGGCTGGCCAGCGCGCAGCGTGGACAGCGCAGCGTGGCGGTGGCCTGAAACCGCGACACGCAATGGCGGCACAACCCAGCGCGGTCCCAGGTGCCGCACAACGTGCAGGGTCGGGGCAGGCCCGGCAACGCGGACCCGTTTGCCGCCTGCTGCGGCGCCAGCAGGCGGCCCAGCCAGCTGCTGACGGACCGCTCGCCGCCGGGGCGGGC
The DNA here is from genome assembly GCA_031394235.1 of Betaproteobacteria bacterium. Lineage (GTDB taxonomy): Bacteria > Pseudomonadota > Gammaproteobacteria > Burkholderiales > Burkholderiaceae_C > Pseudaquabacterium. Next base: position 5,966 of record JANMXG010000140.1, on the reverse strand, counting down.
AGGTGGCGGGTGATCGTCGGACATCGGCTCAATATACTGCCCGCCCATGCCCGAGTTGCCTGCCACGCCCCCTGCCAACGACGCTGTTGCGCTGACGCATGTGCTGGACCGCCTGGCGCGGGCGTCATCTGCGCCCTGGCTGCACCAGGAGGTGGCGCGGCGCATGGCCGAGCGGCTGCCGGTGATCCTGCGGGCGCCCGAACGCTGGCTGGATTGGTGGGGTTTCACAGGGGTCGGTGCCGACGCAGTGCGCAGTGTCTGGCCACAGTCGCTGCGCAGCGTCGCCGAGCCCACGCCGGCCTTGCAGCAGCGCAGCCGCGCGGCGTTGCAAGCGCCGTGGTGGGCCTGGGGACAACGCCGGCAGGACGGTGAGCAGCCGGTGTGGCTGGTGTCGGAGGTGCCGGTCGGCCAGGCGCAGATGCTCTGGGCCAACCTGTGCCTGCACGCCAGCACCGACCCGGTCGTCACGCTGGCCGCCTGGCACCGCGCGCTGTCCGTTGATGGGTTTGTCATGTTCTCGAGCTTCGGCCCCGACACGCTGAAGGAGTTGCGGGCGCTGTATGCCGAGATGGGCTGGCCCGCTCCACACCCGCCCTACACCGACATGCACGATCTGGGCGACATGCTGGTGCACAGCGGCTTCGCCGACCCGGTGATGGACCAGGAAACCATCGTGCTCACCTGGTCTTCTCCGGAAACGCTGCTGGCCGAGCTGCGGGGTCTGGGCGGTCACCTGGGCGCACAGCGCCACACCGGGCTGCGCACCCCGCGCTGGCGCGATCGCCTGCTGCGGGCCTTGGCGCAGCGCGCCGACGCGCAGGGGCGCATTGCACTGACCTTTGAGCTGGTCTATGGCCATGCCTACAAACCAGCGCCGCGTGTCGCGCGTGGCGAACTGGCGACGGTTTCGCTGGACGCGCTGCGGTCCAAGCTGCCCAAACGCCCCGCTTGAGGCCTGACGGCAGACCTAGGGTTATCGCTCGGCTAGAATATTTGATCGATGTGCCGCAGGTCGCGCTGGTAACTGGGAGCCGCTGCAAGGGCTTTTCTGAGTCAGGGGTGTGGCACCTCGCCACTACCATCTCAACCACTGTTTCGGGCCTGCTTGCCAGAGGCCAACTGTCTCAACCGTCAATTGCCGCCTATGTCCGTCACGTTTGCTCCAAGTCCCTGGCCGGCGCCAGCGTCGCCACTGCGCGAGGCCGGGTGGCGGTTCGGGCTTGAGCAAATCGCCGTGCGGGGATGGGTTTTCGACCTGCGGCGCAACGTGTCGATCACGCCCCGGCAAATGCTGATGGCCTATGCGCTGTTGTGTGGCTTGTCGATGACAGTCGCGACCGGTTTCTGGTGGCAGGGTGTGCGGATCGTGGGATTTTTTGCCGGCCTGGAGTTGCTGGCGGTGGGCGCCGCTTTGCTGATGGTCGCGCGTCACGCCGGCGACCGCGAACTCATCACCATGGCAGACCATGAACTGGTGGTGGAGAAACACTTCGGGCCATCCGTCGCCCGAACCCGGTTCCGCGCGGAGTGGGTGCGGGTTGAGCCGGCTGCAGCGGATGGCTCGCTGGTGGAATTGTCGGGCGAAGGGCGCAGCGTGAGGGTAGGCCGTCATGTGCGTCCCGAGTTGCGGGTTGAACTGGCGCAAGAATTGCGCCGTGCCTTGCGCCAGCTGCGCATCGCCGGTGAACGGGTTGTGGACCACGAACATAAAGCATGAAGATGATGACAACAAAGACGCTTCTGTCCAAGGCAAGCCTGGCGCTGGCGGGCCTGGGTGCCACGCTGGCAAGCCAAGCCGTGCTGGCCGGTGACCTGGCTGGCGGTCCGGCCAAGAACCAGCTGGACCTGCACCCGCCGATCACCAAGCTCGCCAGCGACATCCAGGGCCTGCACTACTTCATGTTGATCATTTGCCTGGTGATCTTCCTGGCGGTGTTTGGTGTGATGTTTTATTCGATCATCAAGCACCGCAAGTCGGTGGGCCACAAGTCGGCCAACTTCCACGAGAGCGTGGCGGTCGAGATTGCCTGGACCATCGTGCCCTTCGTGATCGTGGTTGTGATGGGCATGGCGGCCACCAAGACCGTGGTGGCCATGAAGGACACCAGCAACGCCGACATCACCATCAAGACCACCGGCATGCAGTGGAAGTGGGGCTACGACTACCTCAAGGGTGAGGGCGAAGGCATCGGTTTTGTCTCGACGCTGGACGTGGCGCACCGCAACATGTCCGATTCGGGCCACCCGTCGGGTGACAACTACCTGCTCAAGGTCGACAACCCGCTGGTGGTGCCGGTCAACAAGAAGGTCCGCATCATCACCACCGCCAACGATGTGATCCACTCGTGGATGGTGCCGGCGTTTGCCGTCAAGCAAGACGCGATCCCTGGCTTCGTGCGGGACGCCTGGTTCCGCGCCGAAAAAACTGGCGACTTCTACGGCCAGTGCGTCGAGCTTTGCGGTAAGGAGCACGCGTACATGCCGATCCATGTCAAAGTGGTGTCGGCTGACGATTACAGCAAGTGGGTTGATGGCAAGAAAAAAGAGCTGGCCGCCAAGGCCGATGACCCGAGCAAGGTTTGGGCACTGGATGCACTGGCCGCCCGCGGCGAGAAGGTCTACAACGCCAATTGCTCGGTGTGCCACCGGCCAGACGGCAAGGGCGCTGGTCCGATCAAGCCGATCGACGGTGCCGCAGTCGTCACCGACGCCGACAAGACCAAGCAGATCATGGTGTTGCTGAACGGCCAGAACAATGGCGCAATGCCATCCTGGAAGTCGCTGTCCGACACCGAGATCGCCGCCGTTGTCACCTTCACCAAGAACCATTGGTCGAACAAGACCGGGCAGATCGTGCAACCCGCCGACGTTGTCGCGGCACGCAAGTGACCGACTCGACCTGCGCAGAATTCTCAGAACTGATCGTTGAAAGGCACCGCCCATGAGCGCCGTCCTCCATCCCGGGTCGTCTGACCCCTCACACGCCCATGGTCCGCACGACCACGATCACGACGATCACCACGACCACGGCCCTTTGCCTGGCTGGCGTCGTTGGGTGTTTGCGACGAACCACAAGGACATCGGCACGATGTACCTGTTGTTCTCGTTCGCCATGCTGATGGTCGGCGGCATCCTGGCGCTGTGCATCCGCGCCGAGCTGTTCCAGCCCGGGCTGCAGTTTTTCAACCCGCAGCTGTTCAACTCGTTCACCACGATGCACGGCCTGATCATGGTGTTCGGCGCGATCATGCCGGCGTTTGTCGGCTTCGCGAACTGGATGATCCCGATGCAGATCGGCGCTGCCGACATGGCCTTCGCGCGCATGAACAATTTCAGCTTCTGGCTGCTGATCCCGGCTGCGCTGATGCTGGTCGGCAGTTTCGCGATGCCCGGCGGTGCCCCGGCTGCCGGTTGGACTCTGTACGCTCCGCTGACGTTGCAGATGGGCCCGTCGATGGACACCAGCATCTTTGCGATGCACATCATGGGTGCGTCGTCGATCATGGGTTCGATCAACATCATCGTCACCATCCTCAACATGCGCGCCCCCGGCATGACACTGATGAAGATGCCGTTGTTTTGCTGGACCTGGCTGATCACCGCCTACCTGCTGATCGCTGTGATGCCGGTGCTGGCCGGCGCGATCACGATGACGTTGACGGACCGCCATTTCGGCACCAGCTTCTTCAGCCCTGCTGGCGGCGGTGACCCGGTGATGTACCAGCACATCTTCTGGTTCTTCGGCCACCCCGAGGTCTACATCATGATCTTGCCGGCGTTCGGCATCGTCAGTGCGATCATCCCGACGTTTGCCCGCAAGCGTTTGTTTGGCTACACCTCGATGGTCTACGCCACCGCGTCGATCGCGATCCTGTCGTTCATCGTCTGGGCCCACCACATGTACGCCACCGGCATGCCGGTGACTGGCCAGTTGTTCTTCATGTACGCGACCATGCTGATCGCGGTGCCCACCGGCGTGAAGATCTTCAACTGGATCGCCACGATGTGGCGGGGCTCGATGACCTTCGAGACCCCGATGCTGTGGGCCGTGGGCTTCATCTTCGTGTTCACGATCGGCGGCTTCACCGGCCTGATCCTGGCGATGGCGCCTATTGATATTCAGTTGCAGGACACCTACTACGTGGTGGCGCACTTCCACTATGTGCTGGTGGCCGGCTCGCTGTACGCGCTGTTTGCCGGCGTCTACTACTGGGGCCCGAAGTGGACCGGCGTGATGTACAACGAAACCCGCGGCAAGATCCACTTCTGGGGCTCGCTGATCTTCTTCAACGTCACCTTCTTCCCGATGCACTTCTTGGGCTTGGCCGGCATGCCGCGTCGTTATGCCGACTACCCGATGCAGTTCGCCGACTTCAATATGCTGGCCTCGATAGGCGCATTTGGCTTCGGCTTCATGCAGGTGTATTTCTTCCTGTTCGTGGTGGTGCCGATGATGCGCGGCCAGGGCGTCAAGGCCTCTGCCAAGCCGTGGGAGGGCGCTGAAGGCCTGGAGTGGGAACTGCCGTCGCCGGCGCCTTTCCACAGCTTCGAAAATCCGCCCAAGCTCGACGCCAGCGCCACGCGGGTGCTGGCTTGAGCCAGGTCGCAGCCATGGCTGGCGTCTCTGAATCCCAGCGCAAGGCCAACCGGCGCCTGGCCTGGGTGCTGGCGTCGGTAGCTGTCGTGTTCTTCCTTGGCTTCATGACCAAGATGGTGTTGTTGGGCCGCTGAACTTTCCTGCCTCTGGTCAAGAATCCGCCGCCATGGCCCTGCCTTCGATACTTGTTCGTCTCAACGCCGACAACCGCCGCATGGTGGTCAAGTTGGTGGTCATCACGCTGGCGATGTTCGGTTTTGGCTACGCGCTGGTGCCGATGTACCGAACCATCTGCGACGCGCTGGGCATCAACGTGCTGTCGCTGAGCGAGCGCGTGACCTCTGGTTCGGGCGGCATCACCCGCAAGGCCAGCACTCAGGTGGACCTGAGCCGCACGGTGACGATCGAGTTCGATGCCAACTCGCGTGGCCCCTGGGAGTTTGCGCCGGCGGTGCGGTCGCTCCAGGTGCACCCTGGCGAGATGACGACAGTGATGTACGAGTTCCGCAACACCCAGAACCGCACCATGGCCGCGCAAGCCATTCCCAGCTATGCGCCTATGCAGGCCGGTGCCCACTTCAACAAGGTCGAGTGCTTCTGTTTCAACGAGTACATCCTGAAGCCGGGCGAATCCAAGCAGTGGCCGGTGGTGTTTTATGTCGATGGCAAGCTGCCCAAAGACGTGACCACGATCACCTTGTCCTATACTTTTTTCGAAGTGGCGGGCAAGGTGGCGGCGGTCAGCGCGGAGAAACGCCTGTGAACGCGCCGGACCCTGCTGAACGCAGCAACCCGGCTGCCCGCAAGGGTTCGTTTCTGCAGACGATCCAGGCGGTGGGTTGGTCTTTTTTTGGTGTGCGCCGCTCGGCTGACTATGCGCAAGACGTCGCTAAGCTCAATCCGGTGCACGTGATTATTGCCGGCATCCTCGGTGCAGCGATTTTTGTCGCCACGCTGGTGTTGTTGGTGCGCTGGGTGGTAAGCAGTGGCGTTGCCACCTGAGTCTGCAAGCGCAATCCCCAAGTTTCCGATTTTTCAGGTTTTCAGGAGAACAAGACCGATGTCCGCTGCGACGCCCCACGGGATCACTCCCTACTATTTTGTGCCCAGCCCTTCGTCGCACCCCGCGATGGCCGCGCTGGGTCTGTTTTTTGTGATCTTCGGCGCAGGTCAGTGGATCAACGGTGTCGGCTGGGGGGAGTACTCGCTGATCTTAGGGCTGGTGATCTGGCTGGCCACGCTGTTTGTCTGGTTCAAGCAGGCCATTGGCGAGAGCGAAGGCGGGTTGTACTCCGAGCGGGTTGATGTCTCGTTCCGTTGGAGCATGAGCTGGTTCATCTTCTCGGAGGTGATGTTCTTTGCCGCCTTC
>JANMXG010000139.1:0-12744 GCA_031394235.1 Betaproteobacteria bacterium | reverse complement strand
CAGGCCGAGGACGAGATCGCCTCGATCGGCATGATCACCGGTGCCGGCTGGAACGGCGCGCGGGCATTTACCGCCACCTCAGGGCCAGGGGTGTCGCTGATGACCGAGTTCATCGGCCTGGCCTACTTTGCCGAGATCCCGCTGACCATCATCAACGTACAGCGCGGCGGGCCATCCACCGGCATGCCCACCCGTACCCAGCAAGCCGACCTGATCAGCTGCGCCTATGCATCCCACGGCGACACCAAGCATGTGATGCTGCTGCCGCAAGACCCGGCAGAGTGTTTTGAGCATGCGGCCACCGCGCTCGACCTGGCGGATCGGTTGCAGACGCCGGTGTTTGTGATGACCGACCTGGACATCGGCATGAACCAGCGCCTGTGCGCGCCCCTGAAATGGGATGACGAAAAACGCTACGACCGGGGCAAGGTGATGACGGCGGTCGAGCTGGAGTCGGGCAAGGACTTTGGCCGCTACAAGGACGTGGACGGCGACGGCATCCCCTGGCGCACGCTGCCCGGCACCCACCCGACGCTGGGTGCGTTTTTTACCCGTGGCACCACCCGCGACCCCTACGCCCGCTACAGCGAGACGGGCGACGACTACACCTACAACGTCAAGCGCCTGCTCAGAAAGTTTGCCACCGCGGCTGATCTGGTGCCGCAACCGGTGCTGCACAAGGCGGCCAAGAAAACCCGCCTGGGTGTGCTTTACTTCGGCTCGACCTCTCCGGCGATGGACGAGGCGCTGGAGGCGCTGGCCGAGTCCGGCATCCACCTGGACGCGATGCGGCTGCGGGCGTTTCCGTTCGCGGCCAGCGTGCTCGATTTCATCGCGGCACACGACCATGTGTTTGTGGTCGAGCAGAATCGCGACGCCCAGATGCGCACCCTGCTGATCAACGAGCTGGAGATTGACCCGGCCTGGATGACCAAGGTGTTGCACTACGACGGCACGCCGATCACCGCGCGCTTCATCACCCAGGCGATCACGACGCACGTTCACGCGCTGGCGGTGGCACCGCGCCGCGAACGCATTGTCTGATCCGAGTCGATCCGAGTTGATACCTGAATCCCCCGCATGACCTACCTCACCAAACCCAAGCTGCACCATCCCACGCTGGTCCGCAACAAGGTGGGCTACACCCGACGCGACTACGAGGGCAAGATCAGCACGCTGTGCGCCGGCTGTGGCCACGACTCGATCTCGGCAGCCATCGTGCAGGCCTGCTGGCAGCTCGACATCGCGCCGCACCGGGTGGCCAAGCTTTCGGGCATCGGCTGCTCCAGCAAGACGCCCGACTACTTTCTGGGTGCCAGCCACGGCTTCAACACGGTGCACGGCCGCATGCCCAGCGTGCTGACGGGCGCCAACCTGGCGAACCGCGATTTGCTGTACCTGGGCGTGTCGGGCGACGGCGATTCGGCGTCCATCGGCATCGGCCAGTTTGTGCATGCCATGCGGCGAGCGGTGCGCATGGTCTACATCGTCGAGAACAACGGCGTCTACGGCCTGACCAAGGGCCAGTTCTCGGCCACCGCCGACCGCGGCAGCAAGAGCAAGAAGGGCGTGGTCAACCCTGATTCACCGGTGGACCTGGTCGGCATCGCGCTGCAACTCGGTGCCACCTACGTGGCGCGCGGGTTTTCGGGCGACAAGGGCCAATTGGTGCCGCTGATCGAGGGCGCCATCCGCCACGGCGGCGCAGCCTTCATCGACGTGATAAGCCCCTGCGTGGCTTTCAACAACCATGCCGGCAGCACCCGCAGCTACGACTACGTGCGCGAGCACAACGAGGCGGTAAGCCGGATCGACTTCATCGACCTGGCCGCACCCGTCACGGCTGATCTGGGTTTCGGCGAGGTCATCACGCTGCCCCAGCACGACGGCAGCGTGATGCGGCTGCGCCGGCTGCAGGCCGACTACGACCCGACCGACCGCATCGGCGCGATGAACCAGGTGATGGCGCACCAGGCGCGCGGCGAGATCGCGACCGGCCTGCTCTACATCGACCCCGATGCGTCAGACCTGCATGCCGGCCTGAACACGGTGGCCCGGCCGCTGAACAGCCTGCATGAGGCTGACCTTTGCCCAGGCCAGGCGGTGCTGGCGCAGCTCAACGCATCCCTGCGCTAAGGCCGGCGCCCAGGCGGCCAGCGGCGCCGGACGCGGTTGGACGATCAACTGGCCAGGGTGTACGGCCCGCCGCGCTCCAGCGCACGCTGATAGGCCGGCCGGGCCTGAAATCGCCTCACCCAGGCGTCCATCGCCGGGTAGCTGGCGCGCAGGGTGCGCGCCGCCTCGCCGACAAAACTCATTTGGATGTCGGCGCCGGTCAATTCGTCGCCCACCAGCCAGTCGCGGCCCTGCAGGCTGCGATCCACATAGCCCAGGTGGTTGGCCAGCTCGCTGCTGATGCGCGGCGCCAGCGGCGCGCCGGCGTCCCCCAACCGGCCAACGTAGAGCTTGAGCATCAGCGGCAGCATGGCTGAGCCTTCGGCGTAATGCAACCACTGCGCATAGGCCTCGAACTCGGCGCTGCCGGCAGCCGGTTGCAAGCGACCGCCGCCATGGCGCCGGATCAGGAAGTCGATGATCGCGCCCGACTCGATGATCTTCAGCCCACCGTCTTCCAGCACCGGCGATTTGCCCAGCGGGTGCACGGCCGCCAGTTCGGGCGGTGCCAGCCGGGTGGTGGCGTCACGGGCGTAGTGCCGGATCTCGTAAGCCAGGCCCAGCTCTTCGAGCAGCCAGAGCACACGTTGCGAGCGTGAATCATTGAGGTGGTGGACAACAATCATGAGCGTGCTTTCTTGACAGGGAAGGGGCGTTGATTGTGGTCGGGTTTGGACGCTGCCGCACCAGGGTGCGCCTTGATGCGGAGGCTGTCCGCCGCCGGTGGCCTGTTGCGCCGCCCTGCTGGACAGCCGCGGTCGCCTGGGCCAGCCTGGAAACATCGGATTCAAGAAATCAGCACGGCCTGCCGATAAGGGGCTACAGCAGGGCAGCGCCTTGGGTTGCCCGGTAGCGTGGCGCCCGGCGCTTCTTGGCCGCCCCGCCATGCCGTCAACCCAATCCGCCCTTGGAGAGCGCCGCCGTGAGTGACATGTCAGCAGGTCAGGACGCCCTCGATCAACTCGACGAGCGGGTACGCCTGCTCGGCAGCACGCTGGTGGACTTGGGCTGGGATGTGGCCTTTCAGCAGTTGGCCGATGAGTTGCCCGATGCCCGCGACCGCCTGCTGCATGTGGGGCAGATGACAGAAGTCGCTGCCAACAAGGTACTCGATTTGGTGGACGAGGCCCAGCTGCGCTGTCGCCCTGCCGCCGTGCTGGCCGACGACCTGTCGTCCCGCCTGGCCGGTCTGGCCGAGCATCCCGACCTGGGGGTCGGCGAGGCCCGTGCCGCCCTGACCGAGGCAGCGGCCGTGCTGCAGCAGCAAGCCGCCGAGTCACAGTCCCACGCCGCCGCATTCACCCAGATCATGTTGGCGCAGGATTTTCAGGACCTGTCGGGCCAGGTGATCAAGAAAGTGGTCCAGATCATCAGCCACACCGAGGAGCAACTCCGTCGGCTGCTGGCGCAAAGCGAAGGCACGGCGATGGCGGTGCGGGCGTTGGCCCCGCTGCAAGGCCCTCAGGTACCCGAGAAGTCGGTGTCCCAGGACGATGTGGACGCGCTGATGGCCTCGCTGGGCTTTTAGCCGCGGCAGGCGCAGTGCGCTCAGCGCGCCAGCAGTTCCAGCGCGCGGTCCATGCCGCCGGCTTCGATCGAGATCATGGCCTGCTCTCGCACGGCGGGTTTGCCATGGAAGCAGATCGACAGGCCCGCCACGCTCATCATCGGCAAGTCGTTGGCGCCGTCACCGACCGCAATCGCGCGGTCGGTGTCGATGCCCATCAGCTCGCAGACCTCCATCACCACGCGGCGCTTCTCGTTGCCGTCACAGATGTCGCCCCACGGCCGCTCGACCAGTGCGCCGGTGAGTTGGCCGTGCGCGATCTCCAGCACGTTGGCGCGGGCAAAGTCCAGTCCCAGCCGATGCCGGATACGCTCTGAAAAGTAGGTGAACCCGCCGGACACCAGCAGCGTCTTGAGTCCGGCGGCCTGGCAAGCCGCGACAAAAGCCTCGACGCCAGGGTTGAGCCGCAGGCGGTTGGCATAGACGCTGGCCAGCGCGCTCTCGGGCACGCCGCGCAGCAGGGCCACGCGGCGGCGCAGGCTGTCCTTGAAATCGGTGATCTCGCCCCGCATCGCGGCGTCGGTGATGGCGGCCACTTCATCCCGGCGTCCCGCCACGGCGGCGATCTCGTCCACACACTCGATGTTGATCAACGTCGAGTCCATGTCAAACGCCACCAGGCGGTAGTGGGACAGCGGCAGTGGCGGGGTGAAGCCCCGGATGAACAGACCGGGGGCAAATTCTTGGGCTCTCATGGCGCGCGCATGTTACCCGGCGGGGTTGGCAGGTCCGGCCGGTGGACGCTGGCGTCCCCCAGGGTTGGCGCCGAGGCCAATTACCAGCGCCGGGGCGGCAAAATGCGGGCTGATGCAGCCCTGGGCTGCCCGACCCCCATGCCTGATTCACGGAGCCCGCCCATGTCCGAACCCCTGGTGCTGATCACCGACCAAGATGCCGTCCGCACGCTGACCCTGAACCGGCCGCAGGCGCTGAACAGTTTTACCGCGGCGATGCACCTGGCGCTGCGCTTGGCGCTGGAGTCCGCTGCCGCTGACAGCCGCGTGCGGTGCGTGGTGCTGACCGGCGCCGGCCGGGCCTTTTGCGCCGGCCAGGACCTGAGCGAGCCCGGCATGGGCGCCGATGGTCAGCCCAGCGATGTGGAGGGCGTGGTCGAGCGCCACTACAAACCCCTTGCACTGCGCATCCGCAGCATGCCGGTGCCGGTGATCGCCATGGTCAACGGTGTGGCCGCCGGGGCGGGCGCCAATATTGCGCTGGGCTGCGACATCGTGATCGCCGCGCGCTCAGCCAGTTTCATCCAGGCGTTTTCCAAGATCGGCCTGGTGCCGGACGGTGGCGGCACCTGGCTGCTGCCGCGGCTGGTGGGCCGTGCGCGGGCCATCGGCATGGCGATGCTGGGCGACAAGTTGCCCGCCGAAGAGGCCGAACGCATCGGCATGATCTGGCGCTGCGTGGACGATGCCAGCCTGAGCGAGGCGACCCTGGCGGTGGCCGCCCGGTTGGCCAAGATGTCGTCGCCGGCGCTGGCCGCCACCCGCAAGATCATCGACGACGCAATGCCGATGGATTACGCCGACGCGCTGGGCCAGGAGGCCCGGGTGCAGGGCGCGATGAGCCGCGGCGCCGACTTTGCCGAGGGCGTGGCGGCCTTTCTGGGCAAGCGTCCGGCGCAATTCAACGACCGCTGAGCAAGGCAGCTGCGCCGTCAGATCCCAGTGAATGGGCATGACGCTGAAGTCGAACGGCCGTTTGATGAGCCGCGGCAAGGCCCGCGACGCGATCGCTGACGAGCCGACCCGCATCCAGGCGGGTCGGTTGCCGGTGCGCCGTCGCAGCAATGTAGGCCAGCGGCAGCAGCGTGACCACCGCCAGCTGACCGACCTCGCCCCCCGAGTCGAAGGCGATGAAGGTCGTTACCAGGCCAGGGCCCGAGACGCCCCTGTCGCCCAGCGCTGATGCAACGCCGAAGTCGTGCACCCTGCCGAAGGCCAACGCCGCCCGCCAGCGCCCGACAGGCGGCACGCTGCACCAGCACGCTGCACCAGCAACAGCACCAGCACCATGGCCATTGACGACAGGCGCGCCAGAGCCAGACGCCCCGGCCCGGCACCCAGCCGCCCATGCTGGCGCCGCCCGGCGCCGCGGATCACGGCTGGCGTACGTCTGGTGCTGGCGCCATCAATGCCATCAAGGCCACTGCATGGAAGTTGGCCACCGTCAGCGCCTGCCGGGTTTGGGGCAGGTGCAGGTAGCGGCTGAGCCCGTCGGGCAACACGTCGCCGAACTCCAGCGTCTGCCGCACCCGCCCAGCGGCGTCGTGGATCAGCAGGATCAGGGCCGGATTGCCCAGGCCATAGCGGGACAGGCGGTTGTCATCCACGCTGAGCGTGCGCTCGACCCGGGCCCGCGAAAACGTCTGCAGCACACTGGCGATGCGCTCAGCGGCGGCGGTATCGATGGGGTGGGCATGGCCAGTGACCTCGCCGGCCACGCTGTCATGCCGGAACCAGGCGCCTGCGGCGTCGCGCTCGAAGCGCACCCGCTCGCCGCGGTGCAGGCCCTCGACGGCGGCCCAGTCGGCGTAGGGCAGGGCCAGCAGCGGCGCGCCGGGCTGGTCGTCGGCGTCGACGTTGGGCGAGGTGGGATGCTGCAGCTGCCAGACGATCAGGGCCACGGCGGCGACCAGAAGTGCCAGCCAGCCCAGCGCGCGCAGCGCCGAGGCGGTTCGGGCGCTGCGGCTCATCCGCGCCGCCGACGCCAACCCGCCCACGCTGCCCAGCCCAGCGCAGCAGCGGGCAGCAGCAGCGTGCTGAGCACAAAAGTGGCGCGCATCTGGCCGTTGGTCATCTGCAGCCGCGGCAGCGCGTAGTTGCGCGGCGTGATGTCGATCAGGCGTTGCTGGTCGGCCAGGTAGCTGACGCCATTAAGAAACAGCGCGCCGTTGCCCAGCACATGGAAAAAGGAGTTGCTGGCGAAATCGCCATCCCCCACCAGCAGCAGCTCAGCCCGTGCCTCCACTGCGGGCTCGTCGGATACGCCCGCCCCAGCGTTTGACCCGGCGCTGGACGCCGCATTTGCCGGCCCCGCCAGTTTGCGGGTGGCCAGCACCGCCAGGGTCTGCAGTCCGGTGTCGGGCGGCTTGCCGCTCGGGCCGATGGCCTCGCTGCGGGCCGCGTCGCTGGTCTGCACCAGCGGCGTCAGCCGCACCTCGCCCGGTTTGCCGCGCAAGGGCAAGGGCGCCAGCGACACGGCGCCCGGGTAGAACGTCAGGCCCAGGTTGCGGGTGATCTTGTGGCGCGGGTAGCTGGACACGGCCGGCGTGGCGGCATCGGTCCAGTAGTGACTCTTGTCGTCGAAGACCTGGCGGCGCTCGACCTGCAGGCCAAACTCCGCAAACAGCGGGTCCAGCCCTGAGGCGACAAAGGGGTCGATCAGCGCGATCAGCCGGCCGCCGGCCAGTGCCCACACCCGCAACTGCTCCACCTCGGCGACCTCGAAAGCCTGTTGCGGCGCAGCGATGACCACCACGGTGCAACCGGCCAGTTGGCCCGGGCCCCGCACCAGCGCCACGCTGCGCACGCTGTAGCCCAGGGTCTGCAGCGCATCGCGCGCCATGCCCATGCCGTGGCGCTCGTGCATCACCAGTGACCGGCCGCCCGAGCTGTGCGAGTGGCCACTGCCCATGTCGCCCTCGAAATGGTCGTGGGTGGACAGGCTTTGCGGATCGGCCTCGACATGGCCCTCGGTAAAGCAGACGGCCTGGTTGCCCTGGGCGGTGACGCGGATCAGGCCATTGGTGAAGTCGGCCTCTGAGCCGCCGGTCACCACCACCCGCCGGCCGCCCGACTCGAACACCGTGGTGCCGGCAAACTGCACCTGGTAGCGCCGCGCCTCGGCCGGCGCGATGGCCGGATCAAAAGTGTTGACCGTCAGCAGTGGCGTCAGCGCGGCGTACTGTTTGAGCAGTGCCCGGGCGTCGCTCATCTCCTTGCTGCGCAGGTCGTAGAAAAACGTCACCTGCACCGGTTCGCGCAGCGCCTGGAGCACCTGCTGGGTCTGCGGGCCGATCGAGTAGACGCCGCCGCTGGTCAGGTCGATGCGCACCGGGTGCGCGACCGCCCACAGGTTGACGGCTGCGACCGCCGCAACCAGGGCCAGCGCCGGCAAGACCAGCGCGGCGCGGTTCATCCAGCGGCGGCTCATGCGCGCCTCGCTTTCAGCAGCAGGGTGGTCAGCGCCAGCGACAGCCCCAGCACGCTGAGAAAGTAGCACACCGTCGCCAGGTTGATCACGCCGCGGATCACGTCCACGTAGTGCACCGAAAACGACAGGTGCAGGAACAGCCCGCGCAAGCCGGGCAGGGCGTCCAGTGCGGACGCATAGTCGGCAAACCACAGCAGCGTCAGCACACACCAGGTCAGCAGCGCTGCGACGATCTGGTTGCTCGTGAGTGACGACATCAGCATGCCCACGCCCATGAAGGCAGCACCCAGCAGTGTGATGCCGATGTAGCCACCCAGGATCGGGCCGAGGTCGGGCTGCGCAAACAGCAAGAGCGGCAGTACCGCGGTGGCGGTGCCGGCCAGCATGATCAGCAGCATCACAAAGGCCGCTGCAAACTTGGCCAACACGATCTGCCATTCCGCCAGCGGCAGCGACAGCAGCAACTCCATCGTGCCGGACTTGTTCTCTTCGGCAAACACCCGCATCGTCAGCAGCGGCATCACCAGCAACAGCAGCAGGCTCATGTTGTGAAAGCTGCCCACCATCTGCGCCACGTTGACAAAAAACAGGCCAAAACTGAAAAACCAGCCGGTCAGGGCCCAGAACACTGCCAGCAGCACAAAGGCGATCGGGGTGGCAAAGTACTCGCGCAGTTCTTTGATGAACAGTGCCCACAGCGCCGTCATCGCGCCACCTCGGCGGTGGGCGGAACGCCGGCGGGCGAGGGTGGCAATGTCGGCGCCCGGCCCTCGCGCTGCATCGCGGCGATGAAGCGGTCCTCCAGGCTGGCGCGCTGCACCTCCAGCGACAGCAGCCGGCCCTGTGTCGTGGCACAGCGCGCCAGCGCGTCGGCCACCAGCGGCGACTGCCCCGTGCACTGGAAAACGGTCTCGTCGCCCTCGGTGTGGCATTCGACGTCGCTGACGCCTGGCACTGCGCCCAGCAGCCTGACGGCGTCGGCTGCGTCAAGGCCGGTCAGGCGCAACGCAAAACGCGGTGTCGGCGAAGCCTCACCCAGCGCCACCGGCCGGCCTTCGTGCAGCACCAGCACCCGGTCGCACAGGGCCGCCACCTCCTGCATCAGGTGGCTGCAAAACAGCACCGCCCGGCCCTGGCTGCCGGCGCGGATCAGGCCGCGGGCCTCGACGATCTGCAGCGCGTCCAGGCCGTTGGTGGCCTCGTCGAGCAGCAGCACCTCGGGCTCGGCCAAGGCGGCCTGGGCCAGCCCGACACGCTGGCGGTAGCCCTTGGACAAGGTGCCGATGATCTTGCCGGCAACCGCCGTCAACGCATAGTCGTTCATCGCCCGATCGACCGCTGTGCGCCGTGCCGCAGCGCGCAACCCCTTGGCTGCGGCCACGAAGTCCAGGTAGTCGGCCACCCGCAAGGCGTCGTAGAGCGGCGGTTTCTCGGGCAGGTAGCCGATGTGCCGGCGCGCCGCCAGCGAGCCGGTGCCTACGGTCTGGCCGCAAACCCGCACCTCACCCGCGTCGGGCGACAAAAAGCCGGCAATCAGCCGCAACGTGGTGGTCTTGCCGCAGCCGTTGGGGCCGAGCAGGCCGACGATCTCGCCGCGTGCCACGCTGAAACTGACGCCCCGCAACACGGGTTGTGCGCCATAACTTTTGCGCACTTCAATGAATTCGACGCTGGCAGACACAAGGCGGGTACGGGGATTCAGGCAGGTGGACGAAAAACGACCCGCCATTGGCGGGTCGGATGGCGCGGGCGGGCGGGTTGGCCGCGGCTTATTCGAAAACCTTGCCCTTGTGCGCCTCGTACTGCGCCGGCTCGTGGCTGTACCAGATCTGGCCGTTGCGGGTGTCGCGCAGGTTCTTCAGCCGGTCAATCGCCCGCATCGAGTGGTCGGCGCTCCAGGTGATGCCGGGTACCACGCCTTTTTCGTTCTCGGCGGTGTAGATCGCGTCGCCGGCCATGATGACGTAGCCGGTCTTGGGCAGCTTGAGCATCAGTGATTGGTGGCCCTGGGTGTGGCCCTTGGTGTCCAGCACGGTCACGCTGCCGTCACCGAACAGGTCGAAATCACCGGTCAGCTCCATGAAGTCGAAGTCCCGGGTGGTGTCGAAGTCTTTCAACACAAAAGCAGCGCGCTGGAACTTCTCGGGCCACCAGGCGTTTTTCAGTTCGGCGTTTTGCACCACATGCTTGGCTTTGGGGAACAGCTTGATGTTGCCGGCGTGGTCGAGGTGGAAGTGCGAATAAATGACGTACTTGACGTCGGCCGCCTTGAAGCCGAGTTTTTCGAGTTGGCGGTCGATCACCTCGTCGCGCGACTGGCGGTGGTTGAACGCGCCGCACAGGCCGGCACCCCAGTAGGAGGCGCAGCCGCCGTCCGAGACCGCGACGTTGACGCCGGTGTCGAACACGATCAGGCCGCGCGGATGTTGGATGATGTGCATCGTGACCGGCGCGTTGACCTTGGTGCCCACACCGCTCATCGCCGTGAGGAAGCCCTTGTCCAACTCCAGGAAACCGCTGGTGACCTGCCAGAGCTTGATGGACTGGGCCGATGCGGCCACGCTGGCGGCACACAGCGCCGCAGTGGCCAAAAGCTTGAACAACCTTGATTTCATGGGGATCTCCTCGGGGTGTGCTTTGATCTTGCCAAGCATCGGGTGCAGCAACAAGGCCGCGTCACATGGGGCTTTCCCGAGCGCCGGACCCCTGTGGGTGTTGCTGTGTGTGTCACCGCTGGTGAATGTCGCCGACGCGACGTCGCTTTACACGGCCTGATCCGGGGCTGCAGCCGATGCAGCCCCTCGTGCATCGGCCACCAGCAGGTCCACCAGGTCACGCGCAAACAGCGGCAGCGCGGCCAGGTTGCGCACACACACCTGCATCCGGCGCAGCGCCCAGTCATCGGACAGTTGCACCGTCTCGATGGCCATGGTCTGGGCGTGGCGCCGGGCGGCCGACCCCGGCAGGATGCTGACACCGACCTCGGCCTCGACCATGCGGCAGGCGGCCTCGAAGTTGCCCACCTCGATGCGGGCGGGCAACGTGCGGTGCAGTTTGTCGCAGGCCTGGCGCAAGAAGGCGTGGATCGCGCTGGCCTGGTGCAGGCCGACGTGGTCCAACTCCAGCGTGTCGGCAAACGCCACCGGCCCGGCGTTGGCCAGTGCATGGCCTCGCGGCACGACCAGCATCAGCCGGTCCTCCCGGTAGGGGATGGTCTCCAGGTTGTCGGTGCGGATCTCGCCGGCGACGATGCCGATGTCGGTCTGGCCCTCGGTGACGGCGCGCACGATGTCGTGCGACAGGCGCTCGCGCAGGTCGATGTTGACGTCGGGGTGGCTGCGCAGGTAGGTGCGCAACACCGGCGGCAGGAACTCACCCAGTGCGGTGGTGTTGGCAAACACCCGAACCTGGCCCTTGATGCCCTTGGCAAAGCTTTGCAGGTCACCGCGCAGGTTCTCGATCTGGCCCAGCACCAGCCGCGCATGGTGCACAAAGGCATGGCCGGGCGGCGTCAGTGTGACACCCTGGCTGGTGCGGTACAGCAGTTTCGCGCCGATGCTCTCCTCCAGGTTTTTCACCCGGGTGCTCGCCGCCGGCAGGCTCATGTGCGACGCCTCGGCGCCACGCGTCAGGCCGTTGGACTCGGCAATGCGCACCATCAGGCGCAGGTCAACCAGGTCAAAGTGCATGGACATGGGCTGATTGTGCGTCGCCGGGGCGGCTGCGGCCGACAGCGCACCGCCGGACCGCAGCGCCGTGAAGCCGCTCAGCCGCCCTCGACGCCGGGCAGGTTGAAGGCTTTGCCGATCTTGAAGATGCCACTGATGCGCACCGCCGGCACGCCGTCCGCATGCACCAGGCCCTGCGCAAACACCAGGCTGCGGGTGACCCGCAGCACCTCGGCCTCACCCTGCACCCAGGCGCCCAGCGGCGCTGGCGACAAATAGTCGATCTGCAGGCTGATGGTGGGCAGGAACTTGAAACCGATCTCGGGTGCCTTGCGGTGGATCGACAGCGGCAGCACCATGTCCGAGAAACTGGCCAGCCAACCGCCGTGGCAGTTGCCCATCGGGTTGGTGTGGCGCCGCTCTACCCGAAAGCCCAGTTGCACCAGCGCGCCCTCGTGCCTGAGGTAGATCGGGCCGTTGATGCCGATGAAGTCGCCGCCCATCGGCATCGGCCCGAAGCCTGCAGGGATGTCGGTCGCCGGTGGCGGGATGGCGGCGGGGTGGGTTTCGCGCATGGGTCAGGCCGGTTTGACGCTGGAAG
This sequence comes from Betaproteobacteria bacterium, assembly GCA_031394235.1. GTDB lineage: Bacteria > Pseudomonadota > Gammaproteobacteria > Burkholderiales > Burkholderiaceae_C > Pseudaquabacterium. Next base: position 569 of record JANMXG010000139.1, on the reverse strand, counting down.
GGGCGGGGCAGGCGGCCGGCGGCGCTGCGGTTTCAAGCGCCACCTCGGCCATGAAGTCGGCGCTCTGCTGCTGGGCCAGGCTGGCCAACCATTTGGGGTAGTGATGGCGGAAGTCCACCAGGATCTGGTCCAGCGGCAGGTCGTCGAAGCTGCCGCGCTGGGCCAGGTACGCCATGTGCCGGTTGCCCGCGGCGTCAAACGGGTGGTAGATCGAGTCCGCCAGGCCGTCGAAGTCCAGCGGCAACAGGCCGAACTTCTGGCACAGGCTGAGGTTGAAGGCCGGCGTAGCCTTGCGCCAGGCGCCGTTGATCCAGATTTCGGTGTAGCCGTGCCAGTAGAAGACATCGGTTTCCATGCTGCTGCGCATGCGCGCAGTGCTGAGGTGGTTGCGCACGTCGGCAAAGCCCAGCCGGGCCGGAATGGCTGCCGCCCGGCAGACCGCCGCCAGCAGCGTGGCCTTGGGCACACACCAGCCAAAACCCTGAGCCAGCACCGTGCTGGCGGTCATGCCGGCCGATGACAGGTCAGCGCGGTAGGGGTCGTAGCGAACCCCATCGCGCACCGCGCCG
>JANMXG010000138.1:0-6038 GCA_031394235.1 Betaproteobacteria bacterium | reverse complement strand
GCTCGCCGGGCGTGGGCTCACCGCGGGCAAATACGTCGTGCTCGGCCTGGGCGCGCGCCGGCCGAAGAAGCAGCCGGGTACCGCTCAGGTGCTTGCCTGGAGCGCGCACCTGAAGCAGCACAGGGGCCTGGACACCGTCTTCATGTGGACGCCGGGCAAGTCGGGCGATCCGCTGTATCCGGGGGATGACGATGTGGCGCGGCCGGTGCTCGATGCCGCATCTCGCGGGCATGCGCCGCAGATCCAGCCGTTTCGCGGCCCCATACCTGAGGCGCTGGGCCTGATATGGAGCGCGCGGACCAGCATTTTTCCGGACAGCGGCCTGATGCACTTCGCCGCCGCGAGTCCGGGCGGCGTGCTGGGATTGTTCGCCGAGACGGACGTCTCGCCGGCGCCCGCGCAATGGGCACCGCGCGGGTCCAAGGCAGAGTATCTCGAGGCGGACAAGAGCGTCTCCGAACTTCCGGAGGCGCTCGTCTACGAACGCCTCGCGACGCTGCTGGCCTAGCGCTTCTCGCCGTATAGCGCGGGATTGAGCGCGGGGTCGTTGTACATCTTGAACTGGCGGTAGACCTTGAAACGACTTTCGCCGCGCGCGCACTCGGCCAGCAAGCGGTCGAGGCAGGCCGCCAGGTCGGCGCGCTGCTCATTCAACCGATTCAGCTTCAGGATGCAGGTGTCGATGTGGACGCGGTCAACGTCGCCGCGCTGCGTCTGCAGGCGCATGTGGTGGACCTTGAGCGAAAGGATGGAAAGCCGGTCGATCATCGCCCCCGGCGTTTCACTGCTCAATTCTGAATTTTCTCTGGCATTCAAAAACAAACCCGATAGATGTTCATCAACGCGTTCGATGGCGTCATTGCGCTTCTGGTTGTAGCCATCGATGGCGCGTTTGTTGGCGGCGATCTCGGCTGCGCCGACTGTTGTGCGGCGCGCCAGGTCCTCTTCGGCCCAGAGCCGGCAGTTGAAGCGGTGGTTGGCCTGTACCCAGTGCCACAGGCCGTCGTCCAGGGGCGCGGGCGCGTCCGTGGGCCAGCCCGGCGTGGCGAGCAGGCGGTCGTGCAGGTCGATCACCTGGGCGGCAGTGGGCAGGGTGGGGTTCATGGGCGGTGGCAAAATCCTGAAAAGCACAATTATCGGCCTCGAATTCGGCCTCAAGCCTCGGCCTCAAATCAGGCATCCCTACCGAATGACAACCCGCCCGCTGATCGTTCGTTTGTGCAACTGGATCGGCGACGTGGTGCTGAGCCTGCCGGCGCTCCAGCGGCTGCAGGACGGCGGCTATGCGCTGCAGTTGTACGGCAAGGGCTGGGCGCCGACGCTGCTGAGCGGCTACGACTGGCCGGTCACCGTGCGCGGCAAGACGCTGCGCGAGCGGGTGCAACAGCTCAAGACGCTGCGCGCGCAGTGCCAGGCGATGAATGCCGGGTTCGACGCACGCACCAACGCGCTGGCGATGCCCAACTCGTTTTCCAGCGTGCTGGAGCTGCGCCTGGCCGGGCTGCGCGCCGCAGGGGTGGCGCGTGATGGCCGCAGCCTGCTGCTGGGTCAGCGTCTGCGCACCACAGCGGCGGGTCCGCATGCATTGCAGCATTTCTGCGCCTTGGCCGACGGCCTGCTGGGCAGCGCGTCAACACCTCCTGCGGACATCGGCATGCGGCTCTCGGCCGCGGCGGCGCAGCAGGCCCGCGCGTTGGTGGCCGAGCGCGGCTGGCGAAACAGTGCGGGCTATGTCTGCATCGCGCCGTTTGCCGCCGGCACGGTGCACAAGCTGGACAAGCGCTGGCCCGGCTTTCCGGCGCTGACCCAGCAACTTTGCGACCTGGGCCTGACCGTGGTGGTCTGCCCCGGACCGGGTGAGACGGCCCTGGCGCACAGCGCCTACCCGGGCGCGCAGGTGGTCGAAAACCTGCCGCTGGATGCCTACGCCGCGCTGCTGCAGGGCAGCCGGCTGGTGATCGCCAACGACACCGGGCCCGGCCACCTGGCCGCTGCCACCGGCGCGCCGCTGATCAGCGTGCTGGGGCCGACCCAGGTTGAACAGTGGCGGCCCTGGGGCACCACCATCACGCTGCTGTCGGACCGGCCGGACTGGCCCGGCGTGCCGGCCGTGATGGCGGCGGTGCAGGCCCGCCTGGCGGCAGGGGCCACCGCGCCGGGCGATCGCCGTTGATCGTCCTGAGCAACCACGCGCTGCGCCACTCGGGCGGCATCGAGCGCTACCTGCTGACCCTGGTGGACGGGCTGCACGCCCGCGGCCTGCGGCCGACCGTGGTCACCCGGCGCTTCGACACCCGCCTGCCTGAATACAACTGGATCGATCCGGTGAAGATCCGCACATGGGGCCTGGGCGGGCCACTGCGCGACCGTTGGTTTGACTGGCGCTTGCGCCGCCTGCAGCGCCAGCGCGGCTGGCACCCGCTGATCGCCCTCAACCAGACGGCCGGCGCCGACATCGCCATCTGCGGCGGCACCCATCCCGGCTACCTGGCCGCCACCGGCAAGGCAGCCCGCTGGCGTGATCGGCTGGCCATCACGCTGGAACGCCGCCACCTGCAACATGCCCGTGTCGTGATCGCCCATTCCGGGCTGATGGCGGCGCAGGTGCAGGCGTTCTACGGCATCCCGGCGGCCAAGGTCGAGGTGCTGTACCCGCCGGTGGACACGCAGCGGTTTCACCCGGTGTCCGCCGAGCAGCGGCTGGCGCTGCGCCAGCGCCTGGGCTTGCCGGCGGACCGCGCTGTCTTTTTGCTTGCCTCCACCGGCCACGCCCGCAAGGGGCTGGACTTGGCGGTGCAGGCGCTGGGCCACAGCGACTTGCCGGTGCTGCTGGTGGTGGCGGGCCGGCCGGTGGACATGACCGCGCCCAACCTGCGCTACCTGGGCTACCGCAACGACATGGAGGACGTGTACCGCGCGGTCGATTGCACCGTGATGGCCTCGCGCTACGAACCCTTTGGTCTGGTGGGTGTCGAGTCGGTGCTGTGCGGCACGCCGCTGATCGGCGCCGAGGGCATGGGCTGCATGGAGGTGTTGACGGCCGCTGCAGCGCTGCCGTTTCGGGTTGATCAACCCGGCAGCCTGGACGCCGCGTTGGCCCAGGTGCTGGCGCGCTGGCGCCAGGGCACACTGGGCGTGGCGGATCCGCTGGCGTCGCTGCGCTATGACCCGTCGGTGGCGGTGCACTTGGACCGGTTGTTGGCTTGGGTCGAGCGGCTGAGGCCGACGCCACCCTAGTGCCCAGGCTACCGTCCATGCCCATGCCCCTGCCCCTGCACATCATCGAGCCCACGCTCACTGGCGACGCCGGCCACTGCCACAGCCTGATCCGGGCGCTGGCTGGCGCCGCCGCGCCGCGAACCGACCTGACCGTCTGGGCTGGCGCCCCGGCGGCCGCGTTCTGGCAGGGGCCTGGCCGGCTGGCGCCGATCTTTCAACGGCGCTGGCGCCGGCTGCAAGCGTTTTGGCTGGTCCGCCGCCTGCTGCGCCAGCCCGGCCGCATCCTGATCGCCACCGCCGGCACCGCCGATCTGGTCAGCGCCCACTGGGCTGCCAACGGCGTGATCCCGCCGCACAAGTTGTTCTTGTTTGTGCACTGGCTCAACGCCAAGCCGTCCAAGGCGCGGCGGCTGGCCGCCATGGCACAGCGCCAACCGCACCTTGAAATCCTGGCGCCCAGCCCATCGGTGGCCGATTTCTTCCGCCAGTGCGGATTCAAGGCCACGCTGGTGCCCTACCCGCTGGAGGCGCAGGCCGCGCCGGCAGCCGGGGCCAGCCCGGTGTTCAAGCACCTGCTCGTGGCCGGCGCAGCACGGCTGGACAAAGGCTTTGCCCAGGTGGTGGACCTGGTGGCCGAGATGCAGCAGCGCGACCTGATTTGCCCGATCACCGTGCAGACCTCGGTCGAGCAGCGCCACCAGCATGACCAGGCGCTGGGCCAGCAACTGGCCCGGCTGCAGGCCATCGGCTACACCGGGCTGCGCACGCCCGACCAGGCCATGGACCCGGCAGCCTACCGGGCGATGTTCGACGGCGCGATCGTGGTGCAGCCTTACCGGGCGCAGGATTTTCAGGACCGGATCAGCGGCGTCACGCTGGACGCACTGGCTGCGGGCTGCCCGGTGGTGGTCACGGCCGGTACCTGGGCGGCGCAGCTGGTGCAGCGTTTTGAGGCCGGTATCGCCACCGACGATGTGTCCGCCGACGGCCTGCTGCGCGCCATCAGCCCGATCCAGCAAGACTTTGCCCGCTACGCCGGCAACGCCCAGCAAGCTGCCGCCAGCGTGCGCGCCGAGCATTCGGCGCAAGGCCTGATCGACGCCGTGCTGGCCGGCGTTGGCGCCGGCGCCGGCGCGGGCACGGACACGGACACAGGCACAGGCCGGAGTGTGGATTTGGCGTCGTCGCCAGGACCGGCACCATGACCGCTGCAACGATCCACACGGGCGAGCCGGCCGTGCCCACCGTCCGCCTGTCGGTGATCGTGATCACCAAGAACGAGGCGGCGCGGCTGCCGACCTGCCTGGCGTCGGTGGCCTTTGCCGACGAGCTGGTCGTGGTCGACTCGGCCAGCACCGACAACACGGTCGAACTGGCGCGCGGCTTTGGCGCCCGGGTCATCGTCACCGCCGACTGGCCGGGTTTTGGTCTGCAAAAGCAGCGTGCGCTGGACGCCGCCACCGGCGACTGGGTGTTGTGCATCGACGCCGACGAGTGGTTGGACGACACCTTGGCCGCCGCGATCCGGCAGATCACCCAAGCGCCGCTGGCCAGCGCGCCCTCTGCGCACTACAGCGTGGGCCGAATGTCGGCGTTTTGCGGCCAGTGGATGCGTGCGGGCAGCTGGTATCCCGATCGCGGCATACGGCTGTTCAAGCGCGGCAACGCGCGCTTTTCACCCGACCGGGTGCACGAGCGGCTGCTGCTCGACGATCCGTCCGGCAAACCGCCCGAGCTGCCCGGCCTGTTGCTGCACAACAGCATCACCGGGCTGCACGACGCGGTCGACAAGATGAACCGCTACTCCAGCGGCCGGGCCGCCGACCTGCACGCCCGCGGCCGGCGCGGCGGCGTGGGCCGTGCGCTGGGCCACGGGCTGTGGGCCTTTTTTCGCGGCTACGTGCTGCGGCGTGGCTTTCTGGACGGCCGGCTGGGCTTGGTGCTGGCGGTGCTAGACGGCCAGGCCTCGTACTTCCGCTACCTCAAGATGTGGCTGGCCGACCGGCCAACGCAGCATGCGCTGCCCCACCCGACCAAACGCTGAGCGGCGCAAGCGGGATCGGCCCAGTGCGCTGCCCCGCACCGCGCCATCCCCGGTTGGCCGGCAGGTACGATGGACTGTCGTTGTGCCGCAACCTCCAACCGAAGATCCGCATGGCCCACCCTCAACAAGCAGAGTACTTCTCCAGCGTGCGCCAGCACTCTCCGCAGCACTTCAAGCAAGCCAAGGTGCTGGAGGTCGGATCGCTCGACATCAACGGCTCGTCGCGGGAGCTGTTTCAGGACTGCGACTACACCGGCGTCGATCTGCAACTCGGGCCGGGCGTCGATCTGGCCTGCCCGGGGCATCTGCTGGCGTTTCCAACTGGCCAATTCGACACGGTCTGCTCGGCAGAGTGCTTTGAGCACAACCCGTTCTGGCGCGAGACCCTGGCCAACCTGCTGCGCATGTGCCGGCCCGGCGGGCGGGTGCTGATCAGCTGCGCCACCACCGGCCGCAAGGAACATGGCACCACCCGCACCAACCCCGACGCGTCACCCATCACCGTGCAGGCGCGCTGGGACCACTACCGCAATCTCACCGGCCCCATGCTCGAAGCCGGTGTATTCCTTGCCGGACGGCTGGCTGACTGGCACTGCTGGACCAATAACCTCAGCCGCGACCTCTATTTCGCAGCGCTGCGCCTGGGTGTGCAGCCCAAGATCGACAGCCAACTGGTGCAGCCGCTGGATGCGCGCTACGCAATCCATGCCAACGCCAAGGCATTGCGGCGCGGATTCAAGAGCAAGCTGTTGGGCAACTTGCTGTCGCACGGGTG
>JANMXG010000137.1:0-9382 GCA_031394235.1 Betaproteobacteria bacterium | reverse complement strand
GGGCGGGGGCGGCACATCGACGCAGCCCTGCTCGACGTGCAGGTGGCCATGCTGGCCAACCAGGCCAGCAACTTTCTGGTCGGCGGGCTGGTGCCCAAGCGCATGGGCAACGCCCACATGAACGTGGTGCCCTACCAGGTGTTTGCCACCCAGGACGGCCACCTCGTGCTGGCGGTGGGCAACGACGGCCAGTTCGCCCGCTTTTGCGAGCTGGCGGGCGATGTCGCGCTGGCCCAGGATGAGCGATACCTGACCAACGCCGGCCGCATCACCCACCGCGACACCTTGATCCCGGTGCTGGCCGTCTGGATGCTGCAGCGCACGACGCAAGACTGGATCGATTTGCTGGAGCCCAACGCCGTGCCCTGCGCGCCCATCCTGACTTTGCCGGGCGTGTTCCAGCATCCGCAGGTGGTGGCGCGGGGCGTGTTGTCGCCGATGGAGGTGGGCGCAGATCGGCCGATGCCGCTGGTGGCCAACCCGATGCGGTTCGACGGCCAGCGTGCCATCGCCGACCAGCCGCCACCAGCGTTGGATGCGCAGGGTGATGCGATCCGCACAGCGCTGGCGCAGCAGGCCGGCTGGCCGGGCAGCGCGCCCAAAAACCCGCCCGACTGACGCGGGCTTGAACACGATCTGCCCAAGGCAAGCACCTGCTGGTGCGCGGCGTCCGGGTCAACCGGCGGCACATCCGGGCCGGCGCTGGCCGATCTGTCGGTTCACCCGCCAACACGGCGGCGCCCCGCATACGGTGGGCGCCTGTGCAACCGACTCACCAAACCAAGCCCACCCATGGCCTACCAACTGCTGACTAGGGTCACCGAAGGCCGCCTGGCGGTGGTGCAACTGAACCGGCCCGAGGCACGCAACGCGTTGTCCCAGGCGCTGATGCGCGATTTGATCGCCTGCGCGCATGAACTGACCGAGCGCAACGACATCGACGTGGTGCTGCTCACCGGCGCCGGTGGCTGCTTCACTGCCGGCGCCGACCTCAAGGATGCCCGCGCCTGGGCCGATGACGCCTTGCCGCTGGTGGCCCGGCGTGAGGTGGCCGCGCTGGGCTACCGGATGTGCAAGGCTTGGGAAGAGATGCCGCAGATCAGCATCGTGGCCATCGAGGGCTACGCAGTGGGCGGTGGCCTGGCCTTGTCATTGGCCTGCGACTGGCGGGTGCTGGCCGACGACGCCTTTGTCTCGCTGCCGGAAATCGCCCTGGGCATCCCGCTGACCTGGGGCGCGATCCCCCGGCTGACCACCCTGGTTGGGCCGGCGCGCGCCAAACGACTGACGATCCTGTGCGAGCGCATTGGCGCTGCCGAGGCGCTGGCCATCGGCCTGGTGGACTACAGCGCGCCACCCGGCCAGGCTATGGCCAAGGCCCGGGCCGTGGCCGCCGCCACGCTGGCCATGCCGGCCGCCGCCGTGCGCATGAGCAAGGAAACGGTGAACGCTGTGGCCAACGCGTTGCACCACATGGCCGGCCACATGGGGCATGACCAGATCGCGCTGGCCGCCAGCAGCGCCGAGGCCCGTTCCGCCCGCGCCACGGCGCTGAAACCCCGCAGCTGAGCGGCCCCCCGACGGTTGCCCCTGGCGTCCTGCCTGAGCAGGCCCACGCTGCCGGCCTTGAACGTCGCCAACCTGCACGCGCTTGAGCCCAACAGGCCGGCAGCGCGGCGCAGGCTCCAGCGGGCGTTGTCGCCCGGGCCGGGCTGGGCCGGACGGGATGATCAACCCGCTCAGCCACGGCAAAGCGTTCTAGGGCCGGGCCGCCGCCAGCCGTTGGCTGCACACAGGCGTGCGCCCGCTGATCGGCGCATTGACGGTGAGTTTTGCCAAGGTGGCGGCCAGCGACACCTTCAACGCCATCCGTCCGTTTGACAGCCGGCAGCTTCAAAACAGCCTCAGCCTGGGGCGACCGCCCGGCCAACGCCTTGGCCAATCCTGGCCATCCCGACCGGCTCGAAGGTGTTGACGATCAGGCCGGCACGACCCCTACCCGCTGCAGCTGCCGACGCCTAGACTTGCACCCCTGCACTGCCTGTCGGACGCCTCCATGCCGAGTACCACCGCTGCCCTCACCCGCACTGGCGAGGCCATCCGGGCCTTCCAGGACGCCGACGAAGCCGATGTCGCGGGCGTCTGGCACCGCTCGGGTCTGGCCGGTTACACCTACCTCCCCATGTTCCAGGCGCTGACACGAGAGATGGCGGGCGCGGTTTTTCGCGACCATGTCCGCCCAGGCAGCGACATCCGGGTCGGCATCTGCGACGGCCAGATCGTCGCTTTCATTGCAATGCGCGGCGCCTGGATCGACCGGCTGTACGTCGACCCGGCGCACTGGCGCCAGGGCTGGGGCACCCGCCTCATCGCGTCTGCCAGACAGCGCTGTCCCGACGGCTTGGACCTGGTGACGCATCAGCAGAATCTGGCCGCGCGCGCGCTCTACGAGCGCGAAGGATTTGTCGCGACCGCCTTCGGCATCAGTCCGGCACCAGAGTCAGTGCCGGACGTGACCTACCGCTGGCGACCAGGTCTTGCCGCTGCGCTTGCCCCCGCGGCACAAAGCCAATAGCCACGGGTCTGCGCGGCCTGTTGGGCCTGGCTCGCGCGCCAGGTCTGTCAAACTTATCGGCCTGGCTCCGGCAGGCTCGGGGTGCACCTGGCGACCGGTGCGGAACGTCGGCCCGTCGATCACCGCGTCCAAGGCCGCTGTCGGGTGGACAAGGCGCTGGTCAGCGCCGGCCGGCGCCCACCGGCCATACTCGCGCCACGATGACCGCTGACACCACCACCACCCAAGCGTTTGAAGTGCTGCCCCGCGACCTGACGGCCTACCGTGCCGGCAATGTGGGCGTCGACCATGTTCACCGCTTCAACTCGGGCCGGCCCGGGCCGCATGTGCTGATCAATGCACTGACCCACGGCAACGAGTTTTGCGGCATGGTCGCCGCCACCCATTTGCTGGACACCGGCGTTCGTCCGCTGATTGGCACACTGACGGTGAGTTTTGCCAACGTGGCGGCTTACGAAACCTTCGACACCGCCCACCCTTTTGACAGCCGGCAGCTGGTGCACAACCTCAACCGCATCTGGTCCAGTGCCTGGCTGGACGGCCCCGCCGACAGCCCCGAGCTGCGACGCGCGCGCGCCCTGCGCCCGGTGGTGGCGGCCGCCGACCATGTGCTGGACATCCATTCCACCAGCCAGCCGGTGCAGCCGTTCTGGGTCTACCCCCAATTCGACCGCAACGGCACGGCCGCGCTGGCCATGGGTGAGCCTGCGGTGCACCTGGTGATGCCGCAGGGTCTGGGCTCGGGCACGCCGCTGATCCAGCACGGCGCCCACGGCACGCCTGGCCACCACGGCGTGGCGCTGGTGGCGGAATGCGGCCAGCACTTTCTGCAGTCCAGCGCCGACCGGGCGATCCAGGTGGCAATGGGGTTTTTGGCGCACTTTGGCTTGCTGGCGCCCCTGCCCGGCCGCGCAGCACCGGTAGCCCATCAGCGCTACGGTTTGCTGCAAACCTGCATGGTCACGCATGCTGATTTCCGCTTCGCCCGGCCGCTGGTCGGCTTCGAGACTTTCGCCCCGGGCGAACTGATCGCCAGCCAGGGTCCTGACCAGATCCGCGCCCCCGCTGAAGGCTGTACCGTGCTGATGCCCACCCGCGAGCCGATCATCGGCCGCGAGGCGGTGTATCTGTCGCGCGAGATGGCTTGAGGTGCGCCGGTCGCCCTGAAACACGGGCAACCCTCAACTCAGCGCGTCATCAGCCGCCGCGCGGCATAGCTGACACCGTCCACCAGCGCCACCAGCGCCAACATCGCCAGCAGCACAGTGGCGGTCTTGCCCATGTGGAACAAGCCCATGTGGAAGGCCAGCAACTGGCCCAGCCCACCCGCGCCCACCACACCCAGCACGGCGGCGGCGCGGATGTTGTTCTCCCAGCGGTACAGGGCATAGCTCATCAGCTGCGGCAGCACCTGCGGCAGCGTGGCGTAACACAGCACCCGCAACCCCGTCACACCCTGGGCGCGCAAGGCCTGGGCCGGGCCGGGCGGCGCGTTTTCCAGCGCCTCGGCAAACAGCCGGCCCAGCACGCCGCTGGTGTGCAGCGCCAGCGCCAGCGTGCCGGCCATCGGCCCCAGCCCGGCCGAGACCAGCAACAGCGCGGCCCAGACCAGCTCGGGCACCGCACGCAGCACATTGAACAACCAGCGCACCCCGCTGCGCACCGCGCGCCGGGCCGACAAGCCGACGGTCTGGCCCGGCGCTGGCGCGGCGCTGGCGGGCACTGCTAGCAGCAGGCCGGCACAGGCCGCGAGCAGCGTGCCCAGCACCGACATCGCCAGGGTCTCCAGCGTGCCGGCCAGCACCTTGCGCAAAAAAGCCGGGCTCAGATCGGGCGGAAAAAACTCCCCCAAAAACCGGCCCATGCTGCGCACCGCGTCCAGCGACAAAAACTGCGCCCACTGCAGGTCCAGTGAACCAAAGCTGGCGGCGACCAGCAGCGCCAGACCCAGCAGAAAGACCGTGGTCTTGCTGCCGGCAGGCAGCGGCCGCGGTGGGGGCTGGCCGCCGGGGGACGGGGTAGAGGCCATCCCGCTCATCCCAGCGCCCGGCGCAGGCCGGCGCTGCAGCGGTCTGCCAGCGCCACCAGCGCGACAAACACCGCCAGCATCGTCACCACCTCACCACCGTTGAACATCTTCATCGCACTGTCGAGCTGCTGGCCCAACCCACCAGCACCGACAAAACCCAGCACCACCGACGAGCGGATCGCGCATTCCCAACGGTAGACGGTGTAGGACGCCAGCTCGGCCGCGTTTTGCGGCAGCAAGGCGTAGCCAAAGGCCTGCAGTCGGCCGCTGCCGTTGCGCAGCAAGGCCTCGGTCGGCGCGGTCTCGCCGCTTTCCAGGATCTCGCCGTAGACCTTGCCCAGCATGCCGCTGTAGGTCAGGGCAATGGCCAGCACGCCGGCAGTCGGCCCCAGCCCAACCACCCGCACGAAGACCAGCGCCCAGACCAGCTCGGGGATGCTGCGCAGCACGATCAGCAGCCATTTCAGCACCTGACGCAGCCAGAACGGGCCCCGCGCCATGCGGCCCGACAACGCCGACACCGACAGCGCGCGGGTGGTCAGCAAGGTCAGCGGCAGCGCCAGCAGCAGCGCCAGCGTGATGCCGGCGGTGGCCATCGCCACCGTGCGCCAGGTCTCACGCGCCACCATCGCCAAAAAATCCGTGCCATGCGCCGGCGGAAAAAAGCTGGCCAGAAAGCTGCCGCCCGAGCGCAAGCTGTCCGGCGCCAGCAGGATCCAGGGCCTGAACTCGGTGGTCACCATCAGCGGCCACAGCAGTACCAGGGCGGCCGTGGTCCAGAACACCCGGCCCAGCCAGGCCGGATCGCGCGCTGGTGGCTGGCGGGACGCCATGGTCGATCGCCCGGCGGGTGCGCTCACCGGCACTGCATCGCCACACGCGGCCTGGACGGGACGGCGGCCAGCGCCGCGGCGTCGGCCAACCCCGGTGCGGCGCCGTGCAGCTCAAGTTCATGCTGGGCGTACAGCCGGGACAGCATGTCGGGTGTGACCTGGCCCGCAGGCAGGTCGAACACCAGCGCGCCATCACGCATGCCGACGATGCGGGGAAAGTTCGCCAGCGCCGCGTCCACCTGGTGCAGCGTGGCGACCAGCGTGATGCCCTGCTCGGCGGCGGCGCCCACCAGCGTGTCGATCGCCTGGCGTGCACGCGCCGGGTCCAGCGCCGACAACGGCTCATCGATCAGCCACAGCGTGGCCGGTGCCAGCAGCGCCCGCGCCAAGCCCACGCGCTGACGCTCACCGCCCGACAGCCGGTCCACCCGGTCAAACAGCTTGTCACCCAGATCAAAACGCTGCAGCGCAGCAAAGGCGGCGCCCAGGTCGGTCGGGTAGACCAGCGAGCGCAGGCTGGCCCACAGCCCCATCGCCGGCAAGCCGCCCGCCAGCACGGTGGTGACCACCCGCTGGCGCGGCGGCAATGGCGGCACCTGCGGCGCAAGGAACAGGCGGCCGCGCAGGCGCTGCAGGGCGCGGCGCGGCATGGACCAGGGCGCGGCACCGTCCAGCATCAGCTGGCCGGCATCTGGCGGAAGCGCGCAGGCCAGCACCTGCAACAGGCTGGTCTTGCCGGCGCCGGACGGGCCAATGACCGCCACCTGCTCGCCGTGCGCCACCGTCAGGTTCAGGCGCTGCAAGGCCGCTGCAGCGCCAGGGCGCGCTGCCGGATGGCGCGCGGTCACGGCCTTCAACTCAATCTTCACATCAGCCGCCCGGTCGGCAATCTGGCTTGACGGTCGGTGCGCTCAGAGCAGGCCGGCACTGCGGGCCGCCGTCTCGATGCCCTTGTAGTTTTCGGCCTTGGTGGGCACAAAACGGGTGGCGCGCTGCAGGTCCAGCACCTCTTTGCCTTCGGTGCTGTCGCGGCTCAAGCTCAAAAACGCCGCGCTCAGCTTGTCGCGCAGTGCAGCGGGCATGTCGGCATGCACCGTCCAGTTGTAGTCAAAGTATGCCGGGGTGGTGAAGAACACGTGCACCTTGCTGGTGTCGACCTTCTTGTCGGCGACAAACTTGTCCCAGACCGAGATGTTGAGCGCACCCGCCACCACTTTGCCTGACGCCACGGCCGCGATGGTGGCGTCGTGCGCACCGCTGTAGGCCACACGCTTCAAATCCTTGTCCGGGTCGACACCGGCCTGCAGCAGGTAGCTGCGCGGCATCAGGTGGCCCGAGGTCGAGCTTTGCGACCCGAAACTCAGGTCCTTGCCCTTCAGGTCGGCCAGCTTGGTGATGCTGGGGTCACTGCTGATGAAGACCGAGCGGAAGCGCTCGTCCTCCTCGCGCTGCACCAGCGGGATCACCCGACCGCCCGAGCGCACGTTGGCCTGCACAAAGGTAAAGCCACCAAACCAGGCCAGGTCCACTTTCTTGTTGACCAGGGTCTCGACCGCCGCGGCGTAGTCGGTGACCGGCGTGAACTCGACCTTCATGCCCAGCTTGCCCTCCAGGTACTTGACCAGGGGCGCAGCCTTGCGGGCCAGTTCGGTGGGTGATTCGTCGGGGATCGCGGTGATGCGCAACACCTGCTGGGCATGCGACATCGTGGCAAAAGCCAGCACCACACCGAACAGCGCGGTCTTCAGGCTACGGACAGGGGTCAAGCTCAACATCGGTCAGGCTCCAGCGAAGTTTGGCGGGGCGGGCAATCGGTCTGCAGGCCGCCTGCAGTTTTTGCCTCAAGCCGTATTGGAACCGATGCGGCCGGCGGCTGCCCGTGCCAGGCTGGAGTCACCCTGCCCCGCAGCAGGCGGTCAGCGCTGGCAACTGCGGAAGCCAGCAAAGATGTCGTTACGCGAGGGCGTGAAAAAGTTGCGGTAGTGCGGATGGTGCAGCCGCGGCTGGGTGGCAAATGACGCGCCGCGCAGCACCCGGTGGCTGCCAAACCAGGGCTGGGAGTAGTCGCGGTAGGGGTGGGCGACAAACCCTGGGTACGGCAAAAGCGCGCTGGCGGTCCATTCCCAGACGGCGCCCCAGTGAAAGTCCACCGCCTGCTGGGTGGCCGCATGCTGCCATTCGGCCTCGGTCGGCAAACGGCGCCCAGCCCAGGCGCACCAGGCTTCGGCCTCGTAGCTGCTGAGGTGGCAGGCCGGCAAGGCCGGGTCCAGCGCCCGCCAGCGGCCACCGCGTTGCTGCTGCCAGGCACTGTTGCCGGCGCGCCGTAAAAAACGCGGCAGCGGCTGCCCGGCCGCAGCCTGCTGCGCCAGCCAGGCGCGGCCGTCGTCGCTCCACCAGCGGGCGTCCTGGTAGCCGCCGGCCTCGACAAACGGCAGGTAATCGGCCCAGCGTTGCACCCGGCTGTCGATCTGAAACGCCGGCAGCGGCGCGGTGTGCGGCCCGCATTCGTTGTCGAACGCAAAACCCGGGCCGGCGACACCCGCGCGCAGGCTGCCGGCGTCGATCTGCAGCGGCGGGTTGGCGGCGTCCAGTGGCTGCGGCTGCCAGCGCGGGTCGTCCACCCACCAGCCCATCGACTGCGCCGTGTAGAGCGCCGCCTCGTGGTGCATGTCCTCGTGCAGCAGCGCGAGGCGGAAAAAATACAGCCCGTCGTCGTTGGCGGGCGCCTGGCGCAGCAGCGCCAAGGTCTGGTCGAGCTGCTCGGCCAGCGCCTGCCGGGTGGTTTGTGCATCGGGCAGCGGCAAAGACCAGCGGCTGTCGTGCGCCACCCGGCTGGAGTCATACAGCGCATCACCCGCGCTGTAGGGCCGCGCCTGATCAGGGTCGGCGCGCCAGCCTTGTGACCGCGCCGGGTTGCGGCCCAGCCACCAGGTCTGGAACCAGCCGATGTGGCCCAGCTCCCACAGCGGCGGGTTCAGCTCAGCGCGCTGGGGTACCCAGCCTGCCGTGGCAGCCATTGCCAGCTCGAACATGGCCAGCGTGTCGCGCCGGCTGGCCTGCAGGGCCACGCCCAACGCGTCGGCGTCTGCAGTGCGCAGGCCCTGGCCGGTGGTCGATGCTGGATTCATTCGGAGTAACCTCGCAGCGTGAAAAAGCCCGGCATCGTTCTCGTCACCCCCGCCCTGGCGGCCAGCAACAACGGCAACTGGCAGACGGCGCGGCGCTGGTCGCGCCTGCTGGCCGGTGATTATCAGGTGCAGGTGGCGGCTGCCTGGCCCGGCACCGGGCCGGCAACAGCCGCTGGGGTCGATCCCGTCCTGATGATCGCGCTGCATGCCCGGCGGTCTGCGGCGTCGGTGCTGGCCTGGCGCACACGCCACCCGACCCAGCCTTTGGTGCTGGTGTTGACCGGCACCGACCTGTACCGCGACATCCAGGCCGACCCGGTCGCCCAGCGCTCACTGCGTCTGGCCGACCGTCTGGTGGTGCTGAACGAGCTGGGCGCCGCTGCCCTGCCGGCCGAGCACCAGGCCAAGACCACCGTCTGCCTGCAGTCCAGCCCCACCCGCCGCACGCTGCCCAAAACCGGCCGGCATCTGCGGGCCCTGATGGTGGGCCACCTGCGCGACGAAAAATCGCCGCGCACCTACTTCGAGGCCGCGCGCCGGCTGGCCGCGCGCCACGACATCCTGCTCGACCACATCGGCGGTGACCTGGACCCCGCTCTGGGCGCCGAGGCTCGGGCGCTGGTCGCCAGCCAGCCCCAATAACGCTGGCTCGGCGCCCAGCCCCCCGCTGCCACCCGCGCCCGCATCCAGGCCGCCCATGTGCTGGTGCACCCCAGCCAGATGGAGGGCGGCGCGCAGGTGGTGATCGAGGCGCTGACCGCCGGCACCCCCGTGCTGGCGTCCCGCATCGCCGGCAACCTGGGCTTGCTGGGCAACG
>JANMXG010000136.1:0-2627 GCA_031394235.1 Betaproteobacteria bacterium | reverse complement strand
GACCGGCGGCCACATGATCACGCCGCTGCCCGGCGCCACGCCGCTGATCCCCGGCTCCTGCACGCTGCCGTTCCCGGGCATCATGGCCGCCGTGGTGGACGAAACCGGCAAGGACGTGCCCTGGGGTCAAGGCGGCATTTTGGTCGTCAAGAAGCCCTGGCCGTCGATGATCCGCACCATCTGGGGTGACCCGGAGCGCTTCAAGAAGAGCTACTACCCGGATGACTTTCAGGGCAAGTACTACCTGGCGGGCGATGGTGCGATCCGCGACGCCGTGACCGGCTACTTCACCATCACAGGCCGCATCGACGATGTGCTCAACGTCAGCGGCCACCGCATGGGCACGATGGAGATCGAATCGGCCCTGGTCAGCTGCACCGAACTGGTGGCCGAGGCCGCCGTGGTCGGCCGGCCGGACGACACCACTGGCGAGGCGATCTGCGCCTTTGTCGTGCTGAAGCGGTCCCGCCCGGTCGGCGACGAGGCCAAGGCTATCGCCAAGCAATTGCGCGACTGGGTTGGCAAGGAGATCGGCCCGATCGCCAAGCCCAAGGACATCCGCTTTGGCGACAACCTGCCCAAGACCCGTTCGGGCAAGATCATGCGCCGCCTGCTGCGCTCGGTCGCCAAGGGCGAAGCCATCACCCAGGACACTTCGACGCTGGAGAACCCCGCCATTCTGGACCAGTTGGGCGAGAACTACTGATCCAGTCGGCGCGCTGCGCCGCCCACAAAAAAGCCCCGCTGTGCGGGGCTTTTTGCCGAACGCTGCTCGAATCACTTGATCGACAGCACCCAGGCGGCCAGGGTCTTGGCTTCGTCGGCGCTGACTTGCGGGTTGGCAGGCATCGGCACCTGGCCCCAGGCGCCCACGCCACCCTTCTGGATCTTGGTGGCCAGCATCGCGGCGGCGTCTTTCTGCCCGGCGTACTTGGCGGCAACATCCTTGTAAGAAGGCCCAACCAGCTTCTTGTCAACGGCATGGCAGGCCAGGCAGCTCTTTGCCTGGGCCAGATCGGCGTTGGCAAATGCCGGGGCCGCGGCTGCGGTGGCCAAGGCAAGGATCAGGGCAATTTTGAACATGGGTGGCTTTCTGCTGGTTCGCGAGGGTTGGCAAGGGCTGTGTCTGGACTACAGTCTGTTAACGGATTCCAGGCGTGTGGGTTGACACGACGCTGGCTGGGGCAGGCAGCAGAAACGGGCGGTGAGCATGGCATTGGTGATCTTGGGTGTGGTGCTGCTGGCGCTCAAGCTGCTGGCCCTGGGTCCGGTGGCGGCCTGGTCCTGGTGGTGGGTGGTGCTGCCGTTCGCGCTGGCTGCGCTCTACTGGCAGATCGCCGACAGTGCCGGCTGGACCCAGCGTGCGGCCATGCGCCGCGCCGATGACAAGGTCAAGCGGCGCCGCGACGAGCGGCTGAACGCGCTGGGCATGCGGACCAGCCGATCTGGCGCCCCGACTCGGCCGCCACACGGTGATCCGGGCAGCTTGCGCAGGTCAGCGTCACCCTTTCCGGACACCCTGCCACCGGATACCGGCAAGCCGTCCGCCCGCAAGGATTGACCCGGCGGCGGGTTGTGCCGCCTTACGCGCCAGGTTCGGCAGATTCGGCAAGTGCGGCGCGGACCGCCGGGTGACGTCGCTCAGTCGAACTTGTCGAGCACCGCGCCTGAGCTGGCGCTGGACGCGTTGTGCGCAAACTTGGCCAGCACGCCGCGGTTGTAGCGCGGTGCCGGCTTCACCCAGGCAGCGCGGCGGCGCGCCAGTTCAGCGTCGTCCACGTTCAGTTGCAGCATCAGCTGGTGTGCATCGATGGTGATGGTGTCGCCCTCCTGCACCAGCGCGATCACGCCGCCCTCGTAGGCCTCGGGCGCGACGTGGCCCACCACCATGCCCCAGGTGCCGCCCGAGAACCGCCCGTCGGTGACCAGGCCCACGCTTTCGCCCAGGCCCTGGCCGATCAGCGCGCCGGTGGGCGCCAGCATCTCGGGCATGCCCGGGCCGCCCTTGGGGCCGAGGTAGCGCAGCACCATCACGTCGCCGGCGACGATTTGCTTGGCCATGATCGCGGCCAGCGCCGATTGCTCGTCCTCGAACACCCGCGCCGGGCCGGTCATCACTGGGCTTTTCAGGCCGGTGATCTTGGCCACGCAGCCCTCGGGCGACAGGTTGCCGCGCAAGATCGCCAAATGGCCCTGGGCGTACATCGGGTTGCCGATCGGGCGGATCACGGTCTGGTCGCTGCGCGGTGCGTCGGGCAGCTCGGCCAGGTTCTCGGCCACGGTCTTGCCGGTGATGGTGATGCAGTCGCCGTGGATCAGGCCGGCGGCCAGCAGTGTCGTCATCACCTGCGGGATGCCGCCGGCATGGTGCAGGTCGATCGCCAGGTACTGACCACTGGGCTTGAGGTCGCACAGCACCGGCACCTGACGACGCATGCGCTCGAAGTCGTCGATCGTCCATTCGACCTCGGCCGCATGGGCGATGGCCAGGAAATGCAGCACCGCGTTGGTCGATCCGCCGGTGGCCATGATCACCGCCACCGCGTTTTCGATCGAGCGCTTGGTGACGATGTCACGCGGCTTCAGGTCACCCTTGACCGCCTCGACCAGCACCTCGGCCGCATGGG
>JANMXG010000135.1:0-6485 GCA_031394235.1 Betaproteobacteria bacterium | reverse complement strand
CCAGCACAACCGCCGCCGCTGCCGGGGCGGGGGCGGGGGCCGGCGGCCGGCCCGGCGCGGCGGTCGAGGGCGCGTGGCTGCCGCGCAGCGTGCAGCTCAAGACCGCCGAATTGCTGGCGGGGGGGCGGCGCCTGACCGGCGTCAGCCTGGACTTGCAGCGCCTGGGCGCACCGGGCGTGAACGGCGCCAGCGGCACAGACTCGGCCAGCAGCGCCGCCAGCAACAACACCAGCACCAGCACCAGCACCAGCACCAACGGCGCAGCGCCCGCAACCGCCGAGCCGGGCTGGCGGGTGCAAGGCGCGGCCGACCAGACCGCTGGCAGCATCGAATACCTGGAGCCGCGCAGCGCCAACAGCGCCGGCCGCGTCAAGGCCCGGCTGTCTCGCCTGTCGCTGCCGCCGGCCGAAGCCGATGCCGTGCCCGAATCGGTTGCCGGCCTGCTGGAGCAGGTACCGGCCAGCGTGCCCGCGCTGGACATCGAGATCGACGATTTCGAGCTGCGTGGCCACAAGCTGGGCCGGCTGGCGGTGGAGGCCGTCAACCGCGCGCCAGGTGATGCGGGCGCACGCGGCGAATGGCGGTTGACTCGGCTGCAACTCATCAACCCCGACGCCCGCCTGACGGCAACCGGCCGCTGGCAGGCCGGCGCGGCGCGGCGCCAGATGGCGCTGGATTTCACGCTCGACATCGTCAACGGCGGTGCGCTGCTGCAGCGCTTTGGGCTGGGGCCGGTGCTCAAGGGCGTGCGCGGCCAGATGAAGGGCGTGCTGGGCTGGGACGGCTCGCCACTGGGTTTTGATCTGCCCTCGCTGGGCGGCACGCTGGGGCTGGCGCTGGCCGGTGGGCAGTTTCTGAAGGTCGACGCCGGCGCCGCCCGGCTGCTGGGCGTGCTCAGCCTGCAGGCGCTGCCTCGCCGACTGTTGCTGGACTTCCGCGATGTGTTCCAGGAGGGGTTTGCCTTTGACAACATCACCGGTGACCTGCGCATCAGCCGCGGCGTGGCCAGCACCGACAACCTGCGGCTGCGCGGTCTGCAGGCCGTGGTGCTGATGGACGGCAGCGCCGACATCGCCCGCGAGACGCAGGACCTGCAGGTGGTGGTGCTGCCCGAACTCAACACCGCCAGTGCGTCACTGGCCTACGCCGCGATCAACCCGGCGATTGCGCTGGGTGCGTTTCTGGGCCAGTGGCTGCTGAGCGAGCCGCTGCGGCAGGCCAGCGCCCGCGAGTTCCGCATCACCGGCCCGTGGGACGACCCCAAGGTCGAGCGGGTGGAGCGCCGCTTGCTCGACCCGCTGCCACCGCTGGCCGCGGCCGAGACCGCGCAGTCGTCGCTGTCGGCGGGGGCGGCCGCTGCTGCCGCGGCGTCCGCTGCGGCCACCGCGGCAGCGGCCGCCACGGCGCCGGCCGTCAAACCCTGAGGCGACCCACGCCACCTCATCTCACCCCCCCGCCCCACACCGCCCCACTCCCCCAGCTCCCCAGGACCGCCATGCCCAAGCCCCTGAAAGTTGCCGCGCTGCAAATGGTCTCCACACCCGATGTGCAGCGCAACTTGGCCGCCGCCGGCCGCCTGATGGCCGGTGCCGCCGACGCCGGTGTGCGGCTGGTGGCGCTGCCCGAGTACTTCTGCCTGCTGGGCCGGAGCGACCGCGACAAGCTCGGCATCGCCGAGGCCGAGGGCGGTGGCCCGATCCAGGATTTTCTGGCCGAGGCGGCACAGCGCTTGGGCCTGTGGGTGATCGGCGGCACGCTGCCGCTGCGCACGACAGATCCCGATCGGGTGCGCAACAGCTGCATGGTCTGGTCGCCCGCCGGCCAGCAAGTGGCGCGTTACGACAAGATCCACTTGTTTGCGTTTGACAACGGCCAGGAGCGCTACGCCGAGGGCCGGGTGCTCGAAGCCGGCCAGACGCTGGTGGCGGTGGACATCGAGGGCTGGCGGGTGGGCCTGTCGATCTGCTACGACCTGCGCTTCCCCGAGCTGTACCGCCGCCTGATGCAGCCGCCCTGCGACCTGATCGTCGTGCCGTCGGCCTTCACCCACACCACCGGCGCCGCCCACTGGGCGCTGCTGCTGCGCGCCCGGGCGGTGGAGAACCAGTGCTATGTGCTGGCGCCGGCCCAGGGCGGCGTGCATGAAAACGGCCGCCGCACCTGGGGCCACAGCCTGCTGGCCGACCCCTGGGGCGAGGTGCTGGCGGAGCACGATGTGGGTGAGGCGGTGGTGACCGGCGAGCTGAGCCGGGAGCGCCTGGCGGCGGTTCGCCAGCAGTTGCCGGCGCTGGCGCACCGCCGGCTTTGACGGCGGGGCGGTCGCGACGGCGGCCCCGGGTTGCACCGCATGTGCTTCGCCCCGCACTGTGGCTAGTATTTGCCGGGCCGACGACCGGCACGGCGGCGCCAGCCCAGCCCGGCGCGCCGCCCATCAACGCTTGCCACCCATCGAGGCCCGACATGGATGCTTACGCCCGCCGTCAATTTTTGAGCCTGGGCGCGTCCGCCGCCGCCGTGGGCCTGTGGCCAGCCGCCGCACAGGCTGCGATGGGCCCGACCGACAAGTTCGACCTGCTGCTGCGCAACGCCAATGTGCTCGACCCCAGCCAGGGCCTGGCCGGCCAGCGCGACATCGGCATGCGCTACGGCCTGATCGAGCAGATCGCACCCAGCATCCCGGCTGAGCGTGCGCATCGGGTGATGGATGCCGGCGGCAAGCTGGTCACGCCCGGCCTGATCGATCTGCACTGCCACACCTACCCGTTTGGCTCGGCCATCGGCATCCCGGCAGACGAGTTGGTGGCCCACCAGTGCACGACCACGGTGGTCTCGGCGGGCGATGCCGGCGCCAACAACTTTGCCGGCTTCCGGCGATTCATCGCGCCGGCGTCGCGTACCCGCCAATACGCCTTTGTACACATCGCGCTGGCCGGGCTGGCTGGATTTCCGGTGCCCGAACTGTTCAACATCGACTACGCCCAGCCCGAGGCTGCAGCGCGGGTGGTGGCTGAGAACGCCGACATGGTGCTTGGCGTCAAGGTGCGCATGAGTGAAAACGTGATCGCCCGCCACGGCCTGGAGCCGCTCAAGCGGGCGATCCGGGCGTGTGAACTGTCCGGCGTGCCCGCGCGGGTGATGTGCCACATTGGCGGTGTGGCCGATCGGGCGCTGATGACGCAGATTCTGGATCTGATGCGGCCCGGTGATGTGCTGACGCACTGCTACTCCGGGGCGCCTAATGTCGCCGGCGACGCCACCAACATCGTCCAGGACGGCAAGCTGCTGCCGGCCGCCTTGGCCGCCAAGCGGCGCGGCGTGATCTTCGACATCGGCCACGGCGGCGGCAGCTTCGACTACACCATCGCCGAAGCTGCCATCGCCCAGGGCTGTCCGCCCGACACGATTTCGTCGGATGTGCACGTGTTCTCGGGCAACAGCCCCGGCATGCCCTACCTGCCTTGGGTGATGAGCAAGCTGATCGGGCTGGGGTTCAGCCTGCCCGAGGTCGTGGCCATGGCCACGTCGGCCCCGGCCCGGGTGATCAACCGGCTGCCCAAACACGGCACGCTGCAGGTCGGCGCGCCGGCAGACCTGTCGATCCTGGAGCGGGTCGACGGTCCGGTCGAGTTTGTCGACACCCGCAACAACAAGCGCAGCGGCCAACTGCACCTGCGGCCCGCCGGCACCATTGTCGCCGGGGTGGCCTTTGGGCGGCCGTACCAGGCGCCGTTCAGCGTGCGCTAGAGGTACGGCTGGGCCTTGCAAGCCCGCTTGGCGTCGCTCCCACCCCATGTAGGACAGCAACTACAGCCCGCCGGGCCGGGCGCTGCTGGCGCGGCTTGCGCGCCGGCGCGATGCTGACAGTTTGCCCGGCAGGCGGCGCCATGGCGCGCCGCGCCGGGCACTGAAAGGGTGGCATGGAAGCAACCGCCGTTGCGGGCACTTTGCTGCTGGCCGTGGTGGTCAGCAGCACGCTGGCGCGCTTGTCGCGCCTACCGCTGCCGCTGGTGCAGATGGCGCTGGGCGCAGCCATCTACGGCCTGGGGCTGGCCGCCGGTGTGTTGGACCCCGCGCTGTTTTTCTTGCTGTTCCTGCCGCCGCTGCTGTTCATTGATGGCTGGCGCATCCCGCAAGACGCGCTGCGGCGTGACGCCGGCACCATCCTGACGCTGGCGCTGGGCCTGGTGCTGGCCACGGTGCTGGGCATGGGCTGGTTCATCCATTGGCTGATCCCGGCAATGCCGCTGGCGGTGGCGTTTGCGCTGGCGGGGGTGATCGCGCCAACCGACCCGATCGCCGTCCGCGCGGTGGCCGCCCGCCACCCGGTGCCTGCCCGGTTGATGCACCTGCTGCAGGGCGAGGCACTGCTCAACGACGCGTCCGGCCTGGTGTGCATGCGCATTGCCGTCGCGGCGGCGCTGACCGGCTCGTTTTCACTCA
This sequence comes from Betaproteobacteria bacterium, assembly GCA_031394235.1. Lineage (GTDB taxonomy): Bacteria > Pseudomonadota > Gammaproteobacteria > Burkholderiales > Burkholderiaceae_C > Pseudaquabacterium. The sequence continues at coordinate 2,045 of JANMXG010000135.1, read as the reverse complement.
CCGGCGCCCTGGCCAGTTTTGCCTGGGTGGCGGCCGGCGGTTTGCTGATCGGCGCAGGCGTGACCTGGGGCGTGGCCCGGATCGCCGCGCGCACCACCGAGCAGGGCACGCAGGGCGGCGGGTCGCAGATCCTGGCCACGCTGCTGTTGCCGTTTGGCGTTTATCTGTTGGCCGAACGCCTGCACTGCTCGGGCATCCTGGCGGCAGTGGCCGCAGGCTTGACGATGAACCTGACGGACGCCTGGCCGTGGCGCGCAGCCACCCGGCTGCAACGCACCGCCGTCTGGGACACGGTGCAACTGGCAACCAACGGCGCGATCTTCGTGCTGCTGGGCCAGCAACTGCCGGCCCTGTTGTCGGCCACACCCACGACGGTGCTGATCACCGGCCACAGCAACCCCTGGTGGCTGGCCGGCGCCGCCGGCTTGATCGTGCTGGCGCTGGGCGCGTTGCGCTTTGCCTGGGTCGGGGTGTCGTTCTGGCTGGGTGCGGCGGCAGCGCGCCGGCGCGGCGGCGACACCCCGTTGCACGGCTGGCGCGTGGTGATGGTGGCGTCGCTGGGGGGCGTGCGCGGCGCCGTCACACTGGCCGGCGTGCTGACGCTGCCGCTGTTGCTGCCCAACGGCAGCCCGTTTCCGGCGCGCGACCTGGCCATCTTGCTGGCCGCCGGCGTGATCGTGCTGTCGCTGGTGGTGGCCACGCTGCTGCTGCCGCCGGTGCTGCGCGGGCTGCCTTGGCCGGCTGCGGCCGTGCGTAGCCCTGTTGAACACGCCACCCGACGCGCCGCTGCCGAGGCCGCGCTGCTGGCACTGCAACACGCGCACCGCCGGCGCCGCAGCGGTCCGACGCCGGACCCGCGTTACGCCGAGGCCGAGGCCCGTCTGCTGGCGATGTATGAGCAGCGCATCGCCCGCAACACCGAGGCTGGCCCGGTGCTTCGGCTGCAGGAGCAGGCGATCGAGCGCGAGCTGGGGCTGCTGGGCCTGCGCGCCGAGCGGGCCGAGGCACGGCGCTATGGCCGGTTGCATGGGCTGGACGAGCTGGCGCTGCGCCGTATCGTGCGCGAACTGGATTTTCAGGAGGCGCGCTACGGGGTTTGATGCCGGGCCCAGGCCAGTTCAGCCCAGTTCAGCCCGCCGCGGCAGGTCGGCGCCACGCCGCCCGCAGGTGATCGCCGCCGCGCGCGCCGCAAAACCCAGCGCCTGCTGCAGGGCCGCCGCATCCAGCGTGTGGAGGGCTGCTGGCGACAGCCGGCCGGACTCCGCCAGCCAGGTCAGCAGCGCGGCCTGGAAGGTGTCGCCTGCACCCACCGTGTCCACCACCACGGTCGCCGCGGGCGGCAGGGCCACCGTGTCGCGGGCGGTAAAGGCCACGGCGCCCTCGGCCCCGCGTGTCACCACCACCAGCGGCGTGCCGGCGGCCAGCACGTCGGCAGCAAACTGCTCGATGGGCTGGCCGGGGAACAGCAAGCCCAGGTCTTCGTCGCTGACCTTGAGCAGGTGGGTGCGCGGCAGCATCCACTGCAGCGTCTCACGCCAGACCGCCAGGTCGCGCTCGACGTTGGTTCGGATGTTCGGGTCGTAGCTGATCAGGCTGCGCCCGTGTTCACGTTCGACCAGCTGCCGTTGGGTGGCACCGACCGGCTGCACCACCATCGCATAGCTGCCAAAGTGAAAGGCCCGTGCTGCCATGGGCACCGCCGCCAGGTGCTCGGGCCGCAGTTGCCGGTCGGCGCCACCGTGACCGTAAAAGGCGTAGGACGGCACACCCGCCGCGTCCAGCCCGATCAGGCTGAGCGTGGTGGGGGCGTCCACCCGCGCCACCGCCGCGCTGTGGATACCCTCGTCGGCCAACGCCTGCATCAGCCGCTCGCCGGCAAAGCCACGTCCGATGCCTCCGCAAAAGCCCACCGGTTGGCCCAGCCGCGCCAACCCCATCGCCACGTTGAACGGCGAACCGCCGATGCGGCCGTCAAAGCCCAGGCCAGTGGTGGTGCGCCCGGTGGCAAACATGTCAAACAAGGCTTCGCCACAAACGATGAACAT
>JANMXG010000134.1:0-5658 GCA_031394235.1 Betaproteobacteria bacterium | reverse complement strand
CAAATGACGGTCAAATTCAAGGTTGTGGGGCTGCTGGCGTTGGGCGCCGTGGCAGGTGCACTCACCACCATGCAGTTGCAGGCCTTTGCCCGCAACTCGCTCGCGCCGCTGCCGCTGGAGGAGTTGCAGCAACTCGCCGCGGTATTTGGCATGGTCAAGAGCGATTACGTTGAGCCGGTAGACGAGAAAAAGCTGATCTCCGACGCCATCGGCGGCATGGTTGCCGGCCTGGATCCGCACTCGGTCTACTTCGATAAAAAGAGCTTCAAAGAGTTTCGCGAAGGTACGACCGGAAAGTTTGTCGGCGTCGGCATCGAGATCGGGCTGGAGGATGGCCTGGTCAAGGTGGTCTCGCCGATCGAGGGATCGCCGGCGTTTCGCGCCGGGCTCAAGCCGGGTGACCTGATCACCCGGATCGATGACACGCCGGTAAAGGGCCTGGGCATGGAGCAGGCCGTCAAGCGCATGCGCGGCGAGCCCAATACCAAAGTCCAGCTGATGATCTTCCGCAAGGACGAGAGCCGCAGCTTCCCGGTGACCATCGTGCGCGAAGAGATCCGCGTGCAGAGCGTGCGCGCCAAGACGATCGAGCCGGGCTACGCCTGGATCCGTGTCAGTCAGTTCCAGGACCGCACCATCGACGATTTCGCCCGCAAGATGGAAGAAATCTACAAGGCTGACCCCAATTTGAAGGGTCTGGTACTGGACCTGCGCAATGACCCGGGCGGTCTGCTCGAAGGCGCGGTTGCGCTGTCGGCGGCCTTCTTGCCGGCCGACGTGACGGTGGTCACCACCAACGGCCAGATCGCCGAGTCTCGCGCCGCTTTCAAGGCGTCGCCCAGCGACTACGCGCGGCGCGGCAATGCGGATCCGCTGCGCAAGCTGCCGGCCGGCTTGAAGTCGGTGCCGCTGGTGGTGCTGGTCAACGAAGGCTCGGCCTCGGCCAGCGAGATCGTGGCCGGCGCTTTGCAGGACTACAAGCGTGCCACCATCATGGGTGCGCAGACCTTCGGCAAGGGCTCGGTGCAGACGGTTCGGCCGCTGCCTGGTGACACCGGCCTGAAAATCACCACCGCGCGCTACTACACCCCCAGCGGGCGGTCGATCCAGGCCAAGGGCATCGTGCCGGATGTCTGGCTGGACGAAACCGCCGAGGGTAATGTGTTTGCTGCGTTGCGCATGCGCGAGGCTGATCTGGAAAAGCACCTGGGCGGAGCCGAAGAGAAGAAGGACGAAGCCCGCGAAAAAGCGCGTGACGAAGCGCGCAAGAAGCTCGAAGAGTTGTCCGCCAAGACCAAGGAGCCGCCCAAGCCCTTGCCGGAGTACGGTGGCCCCGACGACTTCCCGCTGCTGCAGGCGCTCAACCAGCTCAAAGGTCGTCCGGTGGCAGTCAGCAAGACCATGAGCGAGCGCAAAGCCGCTCTGGACACCGACAAGCAGTAGTCTTCTCAGCGTCCCGAAGCCCGCCGGTCGGTGGGCTTTGTCGCTTCTGGCGCCTGTGCGCCCAAGGCCCATCCGCTGCAACGGTATGCTTGACCGGATGAACGATGACCAGCTGCTGCGCTATTCGCGCCACATCCTGCTCGACGACATCGGCGTCGAGGGCCAGGCCCGTTTGCTCAGCAGCCATGCGCTGGTGATCGGCGCGGGCGGTCTGGGGTCGCCAGTGGCGTTGTACCTGGGCACGGCTGGCGTGGGCCGCATCACGCTGGTGGATGACGACACGGTGGACCTGACCAACCTGCAACGCCAGATCGCCCACAACCTGGCGCGGGTCGGCCAGCCCAAGGCGGACTCGGCACGCCAGTCGATCCACGCCATCAACCCAGACGTGCAGGTGCTGCCGGTAACAAAGCGCGCCGATGCTGCCTGGCTCGGTGCGGCGGTGCAGGATGCCGACGTGGTGATCGACTGCAGCGACAACTTCCAGACCCGCCATGCGGTCAACCTGGCCTGTGTGGTGCACCGCAAACCCCTGGTCTCGGGGGCGGCGATCGGCTTTGATGGTCAGGTCTCGGTCTATGACATCCGGCAAACCGGCGCGCCGTGTTATGCCTGCATCTTTCCTGCGGATTCGACTTTCGAGGAGGTGCGCTGCGCCACGATGGGCGTGTTTGCGCCGCTGGTGGGCATCATCGGCACGGTACAGGCTGCCGAGGCGCTGAAGCTGCTGGCCGGTATTGGCCAGTCGCTGGCCGGTCGCCTGCAGATGCTGGACGCGCGCAGCATGGAGTGGACCGAGATCCGAATGGCACGGCAGCCGAGCTGCGCGGTCTGCGGCGGCATGCCCCCGGCCTGAGCCGCGGGCAGCCTGCACGGCGTCAGGCCGCGGCAGTGTCGGTGAGCTTTTGCAAGGCGTCGGACTCGATGACCTGCACGCCTGGCGGGCCGCTGGCCAGTGCCTTGATCATCGCGGTGGCCACGGCGTCAGCGCGGATCGGCCACAGCCGGCGCGGCATCAGCCAGCCCAGCGCCGGCATCATCAGCTGCGCCACGGACTGCGCAATCGACTCGCCCGTCCGGCCGGGCTGGCCCAAGCTGCTGCGCTGGCCCAGCAGCAGCGATGGCCGGGCGATCACCAAGTAGGGCAGGTCCAGCGCGCGCAGCGCCTGTTCCATCTCACCCTTGACCTGGTTGTAAAACACAGACGACCTTGAATCGGCACCCAGCGCCGAAACCACTGCCAGCCGGCTGGCGCCGGCCACCTTGGCCGCACGGGCAAAGGCCAGCACGGCATCAAAATCGACGGCTCGAAACGCCGCCTGTGAGCCTGCCACCTTCAAGGTGGTGCCCAGGCAGCAGAACGCCCAGTCGGTCGGCGGGAGACCGGCCACGCCGGCACGGCCCAGGGCGGCGTAGTCCACCACCTGGCCGCGTGCCCGGTGGGTCCCCGCCAGCAGCGGCGCCAGCTGGTCGGGCTGGCGCACCAACACCGTGATCTTGCCGATGCGCGGGTCAGTGCCCAAATGGCCCAGCACCGCCCGGCCAACCAGTCCGGTAGCGCCCGCCAAGGTGATACGCGGCAGGGCTGAGGTCTTGCTAGTTGACACCATCGCGGCCTCCCATGCAGCTGACCGGCGCGTGGCACGGCCCTGGCCGGTGGGCCTGGATCATGCCGCGAGGATGCACCATCGTGGGCTCAGCGCTTGGGACCGGACGGCCGACCACCCGGGCGACCACCGCCGCCGCCGGTTCCACCGCCGCCGCTGCGCGACGGGCCACTGGCGCTGCTGCGTGCACCGCCCACACCGCTGCCGCCGCGGCCCGGGCTGCCGCCACCGGCCGGTCGGCCGCCACCGGCATGCGCCGGACGGCCACCGCCACCGCCACCACCGCCGCCGCCACCCGCAGGGCGGCCGCCGCGGTCACCGCCGATGCCGGCAGCACCACTGTGGCTGCCGTGGCTGCCATGGGCGCCGTCACGCCGGCCCTGGCCACCACCGCCCGAACGGCCACCACCACCACCACCAAAACCACCGCCTGCGTTGCGGCGGGTGCCGCCGACGCCGATGGTCATCCGGCCCAGCACGATCGGCTCGGCTTTTTCGTTCGACGGCGGCTCGAAGCCGGGCACGATTTCGCTCGGGATGCTGCGCTTGATGAGTTTTTCAATGTCGCGCAAGAAGATGTCCTCATCCACGCAGACCAGCGAGATCGCCTCGCCCAGCGCGCCGGCACGGCCGGTGCGGCCGATGCGGTGCACATAGTCCTCGGCCACATTGGGCAGCTCGAAGTTGACGACGTGCGGCAGCATGTCGATATCGATGCCCCGGGCCGCGATGTCAGTGGCCACCAGCACCTGCAAGTCATTGGCCTTGAAGTCCGCCAGCGCCTTGGTGCGTGCACCCTGGCTCTTGTTGCCGTGGATCGCCATCGCCGTGATGCCCTCGTCATTCAAGAACTCGGCCAGCCGGTTGGCACCGTGCTTCATGCGGGTGAACACCAGCACCTGGTGCCAGTTGCCGGTCTTGATCAGGTGCGACAGCAACGCCTTTTTCTTCTCGCGGCCGACCGGGTGCACCTTCTGGGCGATGGTCTCGGCGGTCTGGTTGCGGCGTGCCACCTCGATCAGCACCGGGTTGTTCAGCAGCTTGTCGGCCAGTGCCTTGATGTCGTCCGAGAAAGTGGCCGAAAACAGCAGGCTCTGCTTCTTGGCCGGCAGGTAGCTCAGCACCTTCTTGATGTCGTGCACAAAGCCCATGTCGAGCATGCGGTCGGCCTCGTCCAGCACAAAGATCTGCACATGGCTCAGGTCCAGCGTGCCCTGCTGGTGGTGGTCAAGAAGGCGGCCGGGCGTGGCCACCAGGATGTCGACGCCGCGGCGCAGCGCGTTGATCTGCGGCTGCATGCCGACACCGCCAAACATCACCATGCTGGTGAGCTTGAGGTACTTGCCGTAGGTGCGCACGCTTTCTTCAACCTGTGCGGCCAGTTCACGGGTTGGCGTCAGGATCAGCGCACGGATGCAGATGCGGCCCTTGGCGTCTTTCTTGGACGGCTCGCTGGACAGGCGCTGCAGCATCGGCAGGGTGAAACCGGCGGTCTTGCCGGTGCCGGTCTGTGCACCACCCATCAGGTCGCCACCTTGCAGCACGGCAGGGATCGCCTGCATCTGGATCGGGGTGGGTGTGTCGTAGCCTTGATCGGCAATGGCGCGCAGCAGCGGCTCGGACAGGCCGAGTTCAGTAAATTTCATGGGGTTGGTGTCGCCCCGGTTTTGTGGGGGGCGCTTTGCGATCGGCCTGCAGCCGCTTGTTGCCAAGGGCCCCAGTCGGGGAGGCAGATGGGTCGATGCAGAGGTCGGGAGTCGACTGCAAGGGCGTGACTGGTAACGCCCTTGCAGACTCGATTGTAACCGTCGCCCTGGGTTTTCCCGCGGGAGCAGAACAGCGATGGCACGTCAGTTCGGCGATTTCAGCCGCTGGTGCCCCTGCATCAGCCCAAGGCGGCCGGGGCCTGCGCAGCAAACTGCAGGCTGACACGCAAACCGCCCAGCGGCGATTCATCCAGGCTGACAGTGGCGCCGTGCCGCCGCGCAATCCCGCGCACGATGGCCAGGCCCAGGCCGCTGCCGGTGGCGTCCGCCGCTGCGCCGCCCCGCACAAAGCGCTCGAACACCCGGTCACGCTCGGTCGGGTCGATGCCCGGTCCGTTGTCGTCCACGGTCAGCAGTGGCCCGGTCTTGCCGGCGGTTGCAGTCAGGGTCACCAGGCCGCCGGTGGGTGTGTAGCGCAACGCGTTGTCGACCAGGTTGCGCACCAGCACCGCCAGCTCGGCCGGGTCGCCGGTGACCTGCAGCGTGTCATCGGCGTCCAGCTCGACCCGACTGCCGCGCGCTGCGGCCAGCGGTGCCGCGGACTCGGCCAGCACCTGGCGCAGCAGCGCGGCCAGCGCCACCGGCACCAGCGGTGCGGCAGGCGCGCCGGGCTCGCTGCGGGCCAGCGTCAGCAGTTGCTCGACCAGCCGGCCGGCGCGGTCCACGCCGGCCACCAGCGCGTCCAGCGCGGCCAGCCGGCCGGCTTCGTCCGGTGTGCGCCGCAACACCTGCGCCTGCAGCTTGAGTGCGGTCAGTGGGGAGCGCAGTTCATGCGCTGCATCGGCGACAACGGCGCGCTGGCCGGCCCAGGCCAGCGCCACGCGGTCGAGCAGGGCGTTCAG
>JANMXG010000133.1:0-1534 GCA_031394235.1 Betaproteobacteria bacterium | reverse complement strand
ATGGGCCGGGTCGGCCTGATGAAGCCCTACATGCGGCCGATCTACACCGGCGCGCATGTTTGCGGCACGGCGGTGACGGTGCTGCTGCAGCCCGGCGACAACTGGATGATGCATGTGGCGGCCGAGCAGATCCAGACCGGCGACGTGGTGGTGGCGGCCTGCACCACTGACAACGCTGACGGCTTTTTTGGCGACCTGCTGGCCACCAGCTTCCGTGCGCGCGGTGCACTCGGCCTGATCATCGACGGCGGCGTGCGTGATGTGAAAGACTTGACCGAGATGGACTTTCCGGTCTTCAGCCGCGCGGTCCATGCCAAAGGCACGATCAAGGCCACGCTGGGCTCGGTCAACATCTCCGTCGTCTGCGCCGGTGCGGTGGTCAACCCCGGTGACGTGGTGATCGCCGACGCCGACGGCGTGGTGGTGGTGCCGGCCGCCATCGCCCAGCAAGTCGCCGATGCGGCCGAGGCGCGCGAAGCCTTCGAGGGCGAAAAACGTGCCAAGCTGGCGGCCGGCGTGCTGGGCCTGGACATGTACAAGATGCGTGAGCCTCTGGAGAAAGCCGGCTTGAAGTACATCGATTGAAGCCTGCCCGTGCGGCCGCTCATAAAAGCAAGGATTGAACCTGTGACTTCAGCAACCGATTTTGTAAAAACCCCCGGCTGGATGGACTGGTACGCCGGCCCGTCCAGGCCGAAATTTCAGGTGCCGGCTGGCAGCGTGGACGCGCACTGCCACGTCTTTGGCCCCGGCCATCAGTTCCCGTTTGCGCCCGAACGCAAGTACACGCCGTGCGACGCGTCCAAGACGCAACTTTTTGCGCTGCGCGACCACTTGGGTTTTGCCCGCAACGTGGTGGTGCAGGCCACCTGCCACGGCGCGGACAACCGGGCGATGGTCGATGCGCTGCAGCACAGCGGCGGCCAGGCGCGCGGTGTGGCGACAGTCAAGCGCGGCATCTCGGACGCCGAGTTGCAGGCCTTGCACGACGCCGGCGTGCGCGGCGTGCGCTTCAACTTTGTCAAGCGCCTGGTCGACTTCACGCCCAAGGACGAACTGCTGGAGATTGCCCAGCGCATCCACCGGCTGGGCTGGCATGTGGTGGTGTACTTCGAGGCGCAGGATTTGCCCGAGCTGTATGACTTTTTCACCGCCGTAGCTGACGATTTGGCGACCACGGTGGTGGTGGACCACATGGGCCGGCCAGATGTCAGCTTGCCGGTGGCCGGGCCGCAATTTGCGCTGTTCGAGAAGTTCATGCGCGAGCACAGCAATGTGTGGAGCAAGGTCAGCTGCCCCGAGCGGCTGTCGGTGTCCGGCCCCAAGGCGCTGGACGGTGAGCCGAACGCCTACCGGGATGTGATCCCGTTTGCCCGGCGCATCGTCGAGCAGTTTCCGGACCGGGTGTTGTGGGGCACCGACTGGCCGCATCCCAACCTGAAGGATCACATGCCAGACGACGGGCTCCTCGTCGACTACATCCCGCGCATCGCGTCCACCGCCGACCTGCAACGCCGGCTGCTGGTCGACAACC
>JANMXG010000132.1:0-2202 GCA_031394235.1 Betaproteobacteria bacterium | reverse complement strand
GGCGCATCGTCGAGCGCGGTCACCGCGGCGGTCTCGCCGGCTTCGACCTTCTTGCTCACCAGCGCCAGGATGGCAGCGCTGAACTTGTCGGCATAGTCGGCCGACTTCCACGGCCCGGTCATGTCGCCGATCAGCTGCGCTGCCATCTTCAGTTCGGCCGCCGTCAGGCCGGCTGCGGTCTTGCCTTCGGCCGGCAGCTTCAGCTCGGTCATGGGGCGGATCTCGCCGGCCCAGCGGATGGTGTTGAGCACCAACGCCGCACCGGAAGGAACCAGCGCCGCCAGACGTTCCTTGGTGTGCATCACCACCCGTGCGATGCCGATCACGCCGGCCTCCCGCATCGACTCCCGCAGCAGCGCATAGACCTTCTCGCCCTTGCCGATCGGCTCGAGGTAGTACGGGGTCTCCAGCAGCGTGAACGCAATCTCGCTGGCCTTGACGAACGTCTCGATCTCGATGGTCTGGGTCGACTTCGGGTACGCGGCCTTGATCTGGTCCTCGCTCAGGATCACGTAGTCGCCGTCGTCCTGCTTGATGCCCTTGACGATGTCGTCGCCCTGGATCTCCTTGCCGGTGCGCTTGTTCACGCGCTTGTAGCCCACCGGGTCCATCGATCGCTTGTCGAGCCAGTCGAAGTCGATGCCGACCTCCTGCGAGGCCGGGTACAAGGCCACCGGCACATGCACCAGGCCGAAGGTGATGGCGCCTTTCCAGATCACACGGGGCATACAAACTCCTTGCTCGGCAGGACGCCGGAATTGGTTGGAAGAAGAGTTGGCTGCATGGGCGCCTCAGGCAACAGGAGGCGCATAGCCCAGCGATGCCATCGCCGCGCTGAGGCCGCGTGCCGCCTTGGCGTAGCCGATCCAGGGCTGATTGCCCACGTCCAGGCGTTCATGCACGGTCTGCACCGACCAATGGTCGCCCGCGCGCAACCCGGGCAATTCGGCCCAGGCCACCGGGACGGAGATGCCCAGGCCCGGCCGTGCCCGTGCCGACCAGGCACACACCGTGGTGGCACCGAGCCCGTTGCGCAGATAGTCGATGAAGATCCTGCCGACGCGGTTCTTCGGGCCGCTGCGGGCCACGAAGCGCTGCGGAATCGTCTGGGCCATGTGCACCACCACAGCTTGCGAGAAGCCCTTGACGGTGTCCCAGTCGTGCAAGCGCTTCACGGGCACCACCACGTGCAGCCCCTTGCCGCCGCTGGTCTTGAGGAACGAGGGCAGGCCGAGCTGGGACAGGAATGCATGCATGAGCTGCGCCGCCTCCTGCACCTGGGGCCAGGAAACACCGTCGCCGGGGTCCAGATCGAACACCATGCGGTCCGGGTGCTCGAAAGACAGCGTGCCCGTGTTCTGCGTGTGGAACTCGACGGCGTTCCACTGCGCGGCCGACAGCAGGCCCTGCCGGCTGGCCACCTCGATCTGCGGCGGGTGGTTGCGGCCCAGCCCGGGGTCGAGCTGCCGGATGCCGGGCAGCTTCTCGGTCTGGGCGTGCTTCTGGAAGAACAGCTGCCCCGCGACGCCGTCCGGGGCGCGCAGCAACGACACCGGTCGGCCCTTCAAGTGCTTCATCATCAGATCGCCGACCAGGCCGTAGTAGCGCACCAGCTCGAGCTTCGTCGTGCCCGTGCGCGGGTCGATCACACGCTGCGGGCTCGTCACCTGCAGCTCACCCGACAGCGCGCGCGACCTGAGCGCCGGGCTCACGTTTGACGCCTTGACGGATGGCATGCGCAACGCCCTTTCGCGCACGATGCTGCTGGCATCCCTGTCGGCCCGCAGGCCCCGGAAAACGCCATGCCGGATGTGGCCGGCGCGTGTCCATTCACCGAAGCTCACCTCGGCGACGAGGGTCGGGGTGACCCAGACCGGCCTGCCGCCGATCTTCGATCCCACCGCGAAAGGGGGCGTGCTTTGCCGCCTCGCTTCGAGCTCCCGTTTGAGGTCTTTCAAGACCTTTTCGCTGAAACCCGTGCCGACATCGCCTGCGTATTGCAAGTTGCCCTGCGCATCGTTCACGCCCAACAGCAACGCGCCGAAGCCGGTCCGGGCACCTTGGGGGGCGGTGTAGCCGCCGATCACGAACTCCTGGCGCTGGTTGCACTTCAGCTTGACCCAGTCGGCTGACCGGGCAGACCGGTAGCTGCTGCTGCGGCGTTTGGCAATGACGCCCTCCAGGCCCAGCTTGCAGGCGGAG
>JANMXG010000131.1:0-16726 GCA_031394235.1 Betaproteobacteria bacterium | reverse complement strand
CCCAGGTGCGCGCCACCTTTGCCCGCATGGCGGCGGTGGTGGACGGCCAGAACGCGGGTGATCCGGCCTACACGCCGATGGCCGGCAATCCGCAGGGCGCGGCGTTTCAGGCAGCACTCGACCTGGTGTTCAAGGGCATGGCGCAGCCGAGTGGCTATACCGAGCCGCTGCTGCATGCCTGGCGGCTGAAGGTGAAAGCTGCGCAGGTCCGGTAACCCCGGTAACCCAGATATCCCCTGCACCCCCAGGCCAACGCGGGCGCTCGTTGGCCCAGTGCGTTGAACCGGCCAGTCCTGTTGTGGCCCCAAGCCAGCGCTGCCGGTCGGGTGCCTGCAGCGCACACCGGCGTGGCGGGCCGGCCGAGGAGGCTTTGGGTGCTGCCTACAATGAAATGGCAGGGCTTTGGCCTGCAGCGGTGCGCTGCCACGCGACGCTGTCACCGGCCACTACCGCGCCCCCTCCGCACCCACTGCTGCTCGCAACCACCCACGCGGCCATCCACGCAAGCACCCGCGCTACCAACCGCGCTACCAACCACGCTACTGCCACCGTCCCGCCATGCCCACGACTGCGCTGCCCCCAACAAATTGCGATGTGCTGGTGGTCGGCGCCGGCCCCGCCGGCAGTGCCTGCGCCCAGTGGCTGGCGCGCCAGGGTGTGCAGGTGGTGCTGGTCGACCAGCAGGCCTTTCCGCGCGACAAGGTCTGCGGTGACGGCCTGATTCCCGACGCCCACCATGCACTGCGGCGCCTGGGCGTGCACGACGAGGTGATGGCGCGGGCGCTGAACGTGCCCCATGTGGCCTGCATCGGTCCACGCGGCGGCCGGGTTGACGTGCCGGGCCAGCTGGCTGTGCTGGCCAGGCGCGAGCTGGATGACATCCTCAAGCGCGCCGCCGAACGCGCGGGCGCGCAGTTCTTTGCGCCCTGGCGGTTCGAGGCGCCATTGCTGGCCGGCGCTGATGCGGACAGCCAGGCCCTGGTGGTCGGCGCACGCCTCAAATCCCCCACGCTGGGTTTGTGCGAGGTGCGTGCCCGCTGGGTGGTGCTGGCAACGGGCGCGGTGCCGCGTGCGCTGATGGCCGCCGGCCTGTGTGAACGCCACACCCCCACCGGCATCGCCTTGCGCGGCTATGTGCACCACCCGGCGATGGCCCAGCGCCGCCCCGCGCTGGAGGTGGTGTGGCACAAGCAACTGCGCAAGGGCTACGGCTGGATCTTTCCGGGGCCGGACGGTGTGTTCAACATCGGGGTTGGGCTGGCGCAAAGCCATGGCAAGCAGGTGGGCGGCCGCGCCACGATGGAAGACGTCAACCTGCGTGAGCTGTTTGCCGCCTTCACCCGCGTCTATGCCCCTGCCGGCGAGCTGATGGCCGGCGGCACGCTGATCGGCGAGATCAAGGGCGCACCGCTGCGCTGCTCACTCGACGGCGCCCGCTTCTCGCGGCCCGGCCTGCTCGTCACCGGCGAGGCAGCAGGCAGCACCTATGCCTTCACCGGCGAGGGCATCGGCAAGGCCATGGAAACCGGCCTGCTCGCCGCCGAGGCGCTGATCGGCCCGCTCACGCAGGGCGCAGCGGCGCCGGCAGGCATGCCGCCACACGGCGCCGAGCACGACGCCTCCCACAGTGCTTCCCACAACGCCGAGCACGACGCCAACCACGACGCCACCAACGACACCGCACTGCGTGCTGGCTACGAGGCGGCGTTGCGGGCGCTCAAGCCGCGCTTTGATCTCTACCAGCGCGCCAGCCGGGTCAACGACCACCCCTGGCTGACCGACCTGCTGATCTGGCGCGCCCAGCGCAGTGCGCGCGTCTTGCGCGGCATGTCGCGTGTGCTGGACGAAACCGGCAACCCTGGCAGCCTGGTGTCGTTGCGCGGCCTGTCACGCCTGCTGTTGCCGGGCCGCTGAACGCCACCGCCATGTGCCAGCTGCTTGGCATGAACGCCAACACACCGACCGACGTGATGTTTTCGTTTGCCGGCCTGGCGACCCGGGCCGTCGAGCACAAGGATGGTTTTGGCATCGCGTTTTTCGAGGACCGCGGCGTGCGCCTGTTTGTCGACCCCGAGAGCGCCCGCGCCTCGCCGGTGGCCGACATGGTCAAGCGCTACCCGATCCGCAGCGGCAATGTCATCGCCCACATCCGCAAGGCCACGCAAGGCCGGGTGGCGCTGCAAAACACCCACCCATTTGGGCGCGAGCTTTGGGGCCGCTACTGGGTGTTTGCGCACAACGGCGACTTGAAGGGCTTTGCACCGCGCCTGCACGGCGCGTTCCGTCCGGTCGGCGACACCGACAGCGAGCGCGCCTTTTGCTGGCTGATGCAGGAGCTGGCCAAGGCCCATGCGTCGGTGCCGTCGATTGAAGAGCTGCGCTGCACCCTGGCTGAGCTGCTGCCGATCCCGGCGTCGCACGGCACCTTCAACTGCCTGCTCAGCAACGGTCAGGCGCTGTGGGCGCATTGCAGCACCCAGCTGCACTGGCTGGAGCGGCGCCACCCCTTCGGCGCAGCCCACCTGGCCGACGACGACCTGAGCGTCGACTTTGCAGCCCTCACGACGCCGGGCGACCGGGTGGCGCTGGTGGCCACTCAGCCCCTGACCCGCGGTGAGGCCTGGACGGCGTTTGCGCCGGGTGAGTTGCGGGTGTTTGTGGGCGGGCGCTCGCCGGCCGGCTCCCCTGGCGGCATCGAATCGCCCTGACAGGCCCGACCCCCGAATCGGGGGAGTGCGGCCGCATCGGCTTGTTCGCTGCTGGCGCATCGTCTAGGATCAAGTTCAACTATGTCCGAACGGGATGGAATCATGAAAACAGCAATTTGGATGGGTTTGATCGCAGCGATGGGCCTGGCTGGCCAAGCCTCGGCGCAGACACCGGCGACCTGCCCTTGCGATGCCAGCAAGATCCAGCGCACCGATGTGGCAACGCTGGTCACCGGCAAGACGGCCTGCGCCACGCGCGGCAGCGAGCGTTGGCAAGAGTTTCACCAGGCCGGCGGCAGCCTGATCGACTACAAGCTCGGCCCGACCAGCACCACTGACCCATCAGAAAAAGTCGGCACCTGGCTGGCCGGCGTGGCCTCGCGCACCAATCCTCAGCCGACCGTGACTTACAACTACGGCTCGGGCGGCACCTATGCCTACGCAGTGTGTGCAGCAAACACCACGACCACGGGCCCGTTCTTGTTCTGCAACGCCAGCACGCAAGAAAAATTCGATCCGGTGGCATTGAAGCCAGGCCAGGTTCCCTGCTAGTGCCCGCGCCACGCCGCGCCCCAGGGCCGGCGGCCGCCTGACGATGGCCTGCAGGCAGCGCAGGCACGCCAAAACCCAGCGCCATCGCGCTGGGTTTTTCGCTGTCTGACCCCTGAAATTCCCGCCATGGCCCTGATCCGCGCCCGGCCGGGCTGGGCGCTGTGCCTGGGCTGGCTGGTCTTTGTGGTCTACGGCAGCTTGCTGCCGTTCGACCTGCACCCACTGCCAATGGCGCAGGCACTGGCCCGCTGGCAAGCCATCCCGTTTTTGCAACTGGGGGTCGATTCGCGCGCCGACTGGGTCGCCAACGGCGTGCTGTACCTGCCGGTGGGTCTGCTGCTGGCACAGTGCCTGCGTGCGGCCTGGGGCGACCATCTGCTGGCCCGCTGGGGCGCAGGGCTGTCGGCGTTGGCTCTGGGCTGCGGCCTGGCGCTGGCGGTCGAGTTCAGCCAGCTGTTCTTCCCGTCCCGCACGGTGTCGCAGAACGACCTGATGGCCGAGTGCCTGGGCACGCTGGTCGGTGTCGTGCTGGCGCCGTGGGTCGGCCGCTGGGCCGATGCGCTGCAGCGCGCCTGGGCTCAGGACGGTCAGCGCCTGCTGCCGCGCCTGCTGGAAGGCTATGCCGCGGCCTACTTGCTGCTGAGCCTGTTTCCCTTCGACCTGTTGCTGTCGGCGGCTGAATGGCAGGCCAAGCTGGCGTCGGGCACCTGCGGCTGGTGGCTGGCACCGGTGTCGCTGCAGCGCGGCTGGCTGCTGGGCGTGCTGCTGGCTGTCGAGGTGGCACTGTCGGTGCCGGTGGGCATCTGGCTGGCCTGGCGGCCGGTTCCGCGCCTGACCGGGCCTGGTTCGCGCCCCGGGCGGGTGCAGCCTCCTCAACGGGCACGGCTGGCACCGGCCCTGCTGGCCGGCGCCGGCCTGGGCCTGCTGATCGAGGGCGGCCAGCTGGCCATCGCCTCGGGCATTTCACAGGGGTTTTCGGTGCTGACGCGTGCGGTGGGCGTGGCCCTCGGCGCACAACTTGGCAGCGTGCTGCTGGCGCATTTGTCGGGCCAGCGCAACGCGGCCCCATGGGCTGCGGCCTGGCGCCGGCTCAAACCGTGGCTTGTGCTGCCGTACCTGGGGCTGCTGGCCGGCGTGAACGGCTGGTGGACGCAAGCCTGGGGCGGTCCGGACACCTGGCAAGCGCAGTGGGCAGCGGTGCACCTGATGCCGTTTTGGTACCACTACTACACGTCCGAGGCCGAAGCGGTGTTCAGCTTGGGCAGCGTGGCGCTGATGTATCTCCCGGTGGCTGCCTTGCTGGGCCACCTGCGCGCGCCGGTGGTCGGCGTGGTGCTGGCCGCAGGGGGCCTGGCGGCAGTGATCGAGACCGGCAAGCTCGGCCTGTCCGGTCTGCACCCGGACCCGACCAACGTGGTCATTGCGATGGCCACCTGCTGGCTGGCCATGCGTCTGGCGGGCTGGGCCTTGTCGCCGGTGCGGGCGGCCGACGTTGACGCCATCGCCAACAGCGCCGGTCGGGGCAGCGCGCCCGCTGCGCCCGGACCGCTGCAAGCCGGCAGTTCGCCGGCCGCGACAACGCAGGCCGCCGGCGCCGGCCTGGCGAGGAGGTGCGCGGCGGCGTTGCTGGCCCTGGCGGCGGGGTCAGCGCTGGCCCTGCCCTGGGGCGCTGCGTCGGTTGCGGCCGGCGTGGCGGCAGCCGCAGCGCTGGTCTGGTGGCGGCCGGTGCTGGCGCTGGCGCTGCTGCCAGCGGCCTTGCCGGTGTTGGATCTGGCACCCTGGACCGGCCGATTTTTCTGGGACGAGTTCGACATCCTGCTGCTGGCGGTGCTGGCCGTCGGCTGGCACCGCAGCCGGCCGGTCGGCCGCGGCTTGGCGCGCCCGGCCGGCAGGTCTGGAGCGCCCGCAGGATTTGCCGCGCTGCAGGCCTTGGCGCTGGGCTTGCTGGGGCTGAGCCTGACGCTGTCCGCGCTGCGCGGCCTGCTGCCGTGGCAATGGCCCGACCTGAACAGTTTCTCCAGCTACTACAGCGGCTGGAACGCGCTGCGCATCTTCAAGGGCGCACTCTGGGCGGGGGCTTGGGTGGCGCTGTTCAAGCGGTTGCCCCAGGCCAGCGCCGCCAAGCAGGCGGTGTTTGGCTGCGGCATGCTGACGGGTCTGGCGCTCACGGTGCTGCAAGTGGGGTGGGAGCGGCTGGCCTTTCCGGGCTTGCTGGACTTTGCCAGCGACTACCGCATCACCGGGCCGATCTCGGCCATGCACACCGGCGGGGCCTACATCGAGTGCTGGCTGGCGATCGGGTCGGCCTTCGGCTTGTGGGCGGTGCTGCGTCCGGGCCAGGCGGCCTGGCGCACGGCGGCAGGCGCGCTGGTGCTGGCTTGCACCTACGCCCTGGCCGTGACCTATTCGCGCAACGGCTACGGCGCCGGCTTGGTGGTGGCCGGGGTGATGGCCGGGATGGCGGCCAGGCTGGCGGCCGGGCTGACGGCCGTCAACGCAGCGCAGGCGGGGCTGCACGCCGCCACGCTGCCGCCGGGCCGCAAGCCCGGCCGCGTGCTGCTGCCCCTGGCCGGCGTGTTGGTCCTGATGGCCGCCGTGGCGCTGCCGGTGTTGACTGGCCCGTATGCCCGTACCCGGCTGGCTGATCTGGCGCGTGACCACGCGGTGCGCCTGGCCCATTGGCAGGATGCCGTGACCCTGCGCCAGCCCGGCGGCCTGAATCTGCTGCTGGGCGCCGGCCTGGGCAGCTACCCAGCGGCCCACTACTGGCGCAGTGCCGAGCCGGTGCATGCCGGGTCCTATGCGCTGGCCGACGAGCCCGGCCGCCCCTTCTTGCGCCTGGGCACTGGTGCGCCGGTCTACATCGAGCAAGTGGTGCCGGTACAGGCCGGCCAGCGCTTGCAACTGGCGCTGGCCGTGCGCGGCCCGGCCAGCGCCGTGCTGGGCGTGATGCTGTGCGAGAAGTGGATGCTGACCTCGGTCGCCTGCGCCACGGTGGCTGTGCAGGCGGACAAACCCGCCGCCGCTACTGCCGCAGTTGCCGCCGCTGCCGCCGCTGGCAATGCTGACCCCGCTGCCAATACCGCCTGGCGCACCGTCACGCTGGTGCTGTCGACCGAAGGCTGGCCCCGCACCCAGGCGTGGGTCGGCCGGCCGGTCAAGCTGGCGGTGTTTCATGGCGCGGGCGATGGCACGGTCGACGTCAGCCGGCTGGTGCTGACGGCGCAGACGGCAGACGCCAAGCCGGCAATCTCGACCGCCCAGTCCGACAGCCGCACCCCATCGCTGTTGCGCAACGGTGATTTTTCGGCCGGGCTCGACCACTGGTTCTTCAGCACCGACGTCGACCCGCCGTGGCATGTGCACAGCACCCCGGTGGCGGTGTGGTTTGAGCAGGGCTGGCTCGGCGTGCTGGCCTGGTCGCTGGCGGGCGGGCTGGCCGTGTGCGCGGCGGCCCGGCGCGCCTGGCGCGGCGACCTGAACGGCGCGGCGGTGCTGGCGGCTTTGCTGGCGGCCGGGGTTTGTGGCGCGGTCAACACGCTGACCGACGCCCCCCGTTTTCTGACGCTGCTGCTGGTGCTGATGTGGCTGGCGGGCGAGCGCGGCAGCACCTTGCCGGGCCGTGCGCCGGGCATGTCAAACAGCGCCTCCAATGGCTTGTCCCAAGCCCCGGCAGCACCGGCCTCTGCGACACTGGATCACGCTTTCAACCGGTCTCCAAGCCCCTACCCGTGATGCCTCAACCCGCTGCTTTGCCCGTCCCGCGTTTTGACACCTTTTACCGCCACGCCGAGCTGACGGCGCTGTTGCAGGACTACGCCGCCGCGCGGCCCGACCTGGTGCAGTTGCGCTCGCTCGGCCAGAGCTTCGAGGGCCGCGACATCTGGCTGGCGGTGGTCACCAACACCGCCACCGGTGCCGACATCGACAAGCCGGCGTTCTGGGTCGACGGCAACATCCACGCCGGCGAATTGACCGCATCCACCGCCTGCCTGTACTGGCTGCACCAGCTCGTGGCCGGCCACGGCAGCGACGACGCCATGACCCAGTTGCTGAACAGCCGGGTCGTCTACCTCTGTCCGCGGCTCAACCCCGACGGCGCCGAGCTGGCGCTGGCCGACAAGCCGCGCTACATCCGCTCGTCCACCCGGCCTTATCCCTGGGACGAAGAGGCCGTGGACGGCCTGACGGCCGAGGACATCGACGGCGACGGCCGGGTGCTGCACATGCGCCTGCCCGACCCGCACGGCACCTGGAAATGCCACCCCGAAGACGCCCGGCTGATGATCCCGCGCCAGCCCGGTGAGTTTGGCGGCAGCTACTGGCGCATCATGCCCGAGGGCACGCTGGCCCACTACGACGGCCTGCAGGTCAAGGTCAACCCCGACCGCGAGGGGCTGGACCTGAACCGCAACTTTCCGTCGATGTGGCGGCAAGAATTTGAGCAGCCCGGCGCCGGACCGTACCCCGCCAGCGAGCCCGAGGTGCGGGCGATGGTGGACTTCATCGTCAAGCATCCCAACATTGGCGCCGCCGTCAGCTTCCACACCCATTCCGGCGTGATCCTGCGCCCGATGGGCACGATGAGCGACGAGCAGATGACGCCCGAGGACCTGTGGATCATCAAGCGGCTCTCGGCCATCGGCGAGAAGCTCACCGGCTACCCGGCGGTCAGCACCTACCACGACTTCAAGTACCACCCCAAAGAGGTCATCACCGGTACCCAGGACTGGATCTACGAGCACCTGGGCGCGCTGTTCTGGACGGTCGAGATCTGGGCGCCCAACAAAGAGGCCGGCATCACCGGCTACGACTGGGTGCACTGGTACCGCGACCACCCGCCCGAGGACGACCTGAAGCTGCTGAAATGGAGCGACGAGCAGTGCAACGGCCTGGCGCATGTCGACTGGTACCCCTACCGCCATCCGCAGCTGGGCATGGTCGAGCTGGGCGGCTGGGACCGGCTGAACTACTGGCGCAACCCGCCGCCGCACCTGCGCGAGCGCGAGGTCGCGCGCTTCCCGGCCTGGCTGACACAGCTCGGCCTGTCGCTGCCCAAGCTGGAGTTGCTGCGGGCCGAGGTACGGTCGCTGGGCGGCGACACCTGGCGGATCCGCTTTGCGGTGGCCAACGCCGGCTACCTGCCCAGCTACGTCACCCAGCGCGCGATCGAGCGCAAGGTGGTGCGGGGTGTGGTGTTTGAGCTGCACCCGCCGCCCGGTCTGACGCTGCAGACCGGCAAGCTGCGCATCGAGGGCGCGCAACTGGAGGGCCACGGCCCGAAGTCCTCGTTGCAGGCCTTCCTGCCGACCCGCCAGATCACCGCCGACCGGGCCGTGGCCGAATGGGTGGTGAACGCCCCCCGCGGTACCCGCGTCGCCTTGACCGCCGTGGCCGACCGCGCCGGTACGGTGCGCACCGAGGTCACGCTCGACTGAGCGCCTGAGCGGCGGCGGTGCGCCAGCCCCTGGTGTTCGGGGCAGCGCGCCGTGGCACAGGTCAGGCCAGTGGCGTGGGTGTGGTGTCCGCCGGGCCGCCCAGCGCCCGCAACAAGACCGCCCGCAGGCGCAACGGATCGATCGGCTTGGTCACAAAGTCGTTCATGCCGATCAACGAGGCGCGCTCACGCTCGCTCACCAGCGCGGCCGCGGTCAAGGCGATCACGGGCAGTTGCTCAGCGCTGTAGGTCGCGCGCAGCACTTTCGTGGCCTCGTGACCACTCATGCCGGGCATCTGCAGGTCCATCAGCACGGCGTCGAAGCGCCAGCCATCGGCCGCCGCCAGCGCCACCGCCGCCAGGGCCTGCAGGCCGTCACCGGCCTCGGTGACCACTGCGCCCCATTGCTCGAGCAGGGCCACGCCGATCAGCATGTTCACGCTGTTGTCCTCGACCAGCAGCACCCGGGCGCCTTGCAACCGGTGGGCGCCATCGGCGAAAGGCTGCTGCACTGCCGCGCCGCCCGGCAGCGGCTCCAGCGGCAGTTCGGCATGGAAGCAACTGCCTTGCCCGTCCCGGCTGCTCAGGCCCACGCTGCCGCCCATCAACAGGGCCAGTTCACGGCAGATCGACAAGCCCAGCCCGGTGCCGCCATAGCGCCGGGTGGTGGATTCGTCGGCCTGGGTGAAGGGCTGGAACAGGCGCGCCTGGGTGGCTGCGTCGATGCCTGGGCCGGTGTCGTGCACCTCCAACCGCAGGCCGCCCCCGGGGCGGGCCATCACCAGCAGGCGGATGCCACCGCTGGGCGTGAACTTGAGCGCGTTGTTCAAGTAGTTGGCCGCGATCTGGCGCAGCCGCAGTGCGTCACCACGCACCCAGACCGGCAGTGACGGGTCCAGCTGCGCCTCGAAGGTCAGGCCTTGGCTGACGGCCAGCGTGGCATAGGTCTGCTGCAGCGTGCCCAGCAACGCATGCAGGTCAAACGGCGCCGATTCCAGTTGCAGCTTGCCGGCCTCGATCTTGGCCACGTCCAGGATGTCGGTGAGCGTGGCCGCCAGCTGTTCGGCGCTTTCGCTGATCTGGTCGAGGTAGCGACGCAGCCGCGCGGGAGACAGGCCGGGCTCCCGGGCCAGCCTGACCAGCCCGAGCACACCGCTCAGCGGGGTGCGGATCTCGTGGCTGGTATTGGCCAGAAAGGCGCTCTTGGCTTGGCTGGCGGCCTCGGCAGCATCGCGCGCACGGGCCAGTTCTTGTTCGGCGCGGCGCGCCAATGTGACGTCTTCGGCAATCCAGATCGTGCCGTTGGTCGCGGGGTTCAGCGGGTCGATGGCCTTGCCGCGCAGCCGCACCAGAAACGGGCTGCCGTCGCGCCGCTGCACCAAGCGTTCAATGTCGATAGCCTCGCCGCGCGCCAGTGCCGGGCCAACCTCGCTGCCAAACGCCGCGTAGTCGGCCGCGTCAGCCCAAATCGCCTGGCCGGGCTGGCCTGTCAAAGTGCCAGGCGCCCAGCCGTACATCGCCTCCATTTGGGCGTTGACCAGCACAAACTGGCGGTCACGGGTGAACGCGATGCCCACCGAGGCATTGGCCAGCATGGCCTCGCGCTCCTGGCGCACCCGGCTGGGCTCGGACATGTCTCGGCCGTTGAGCAGCAGGTAGGACACGCCGTCGCTGTCGAATCGGATGCCCGACATCAACAGCGGCAGATCCCGGCCGTCGCGGGTCTTGAAGCAGATCAGTCGGTCCTGCACGACGCCGTCTTCGGCAATACCCTGCAACAGCGCGGTGCGGTCAGCCGCGTCGCGCCACAGGCCGAGTTCGTGCGAGGTGTGGCCCTCGACCTGCGCCCGGGCATGCCCGGCCAGGCGGCAGAAACTGTTGTTGACCATCACATAGCGGCCGGTGTCCAGGTCGGACAGCGTGATGATGTCCGGGCTGAGCGAGACCACGCTGGACAACAGCGCTTGCGATCGCAAGAGCGCATCGGACGCCTTGCGGCGCTCGGTCTCGTCGAAGGCGATCGACAACACGGCAGGCTGGCCGGCAAAGTCGGTGCGCGTGCCCACCGAACTGACCGTGCGCTGCCGGCCACTGCGGGTGAGCAGCCGCACATCCAGCGGCGGCATGGCCTGGCCCAGCGGCAGCGCCTCTATTTGTGCGACCCGGGCCGCCACAGCGGCCTGCTGGTCCGGCGCGACGTGATCGGCCACCAGGCGGCTGCCCAGCATTTGCGCTACCGAGTCGTAGTCGAGCAGGCGCGCTGCGGCCGGGTTGGCATCGACGATGGCGCCGCCCTGGTGCAGCATCAGCGGCGTCGGGATGCGGTTGAACAGGTCGCGGTAACGGGTCTCGGTGAGGGCCAGCGCCTGGTGGGCCACATGCTCGCCAGTGACATCGCGGGCCACGCCCCAATAGCCGATGAACCGCCCGTCGGCATCGAACCGGGGCTCGCCGCTGGCCAGATAGTGGTGGGTTTGGCCGTCGGCATGCTGCCAGTTGAAGGCCAGGTCGCGCAGTTCGACACGGCCCTCCATCTCGGCCCGCATCAGGTCGAGGTTGTCGTCATCGATGTCCAGCGCCGCAATGTTCCAGGGCAACTGCCCCAGCATCGACAACGCCGGCACAAACTGGCCGGCCGCGTTGCGCCGGGACAAATGGCTCAAGCGCAGCTCGGCGTCGGTCTCCCAGTAGGCGCTGGTGGCGATGCCCAGCAGCGCCCGGAAGCGCTGCTCGCGGGCGTCGGCCGCGCGCAGGTGCTGACGCGCCAGGCTGGCCATGACCCGGCCCATCAGCGTACCGGTCACGATGGCCGCACACGCCAGCACCAGGCGCACGCCAAAGGCAGGCCCGTCAGGCGGCTCGGTCACCAGGCCCAGCCGCTCGGCTGCGCCCAGTGCCAGCAAGCCGCCCAGCGCCAGGCCGGTACTGGCCCAACCCAGCCGCGCCGGACCCACGGTGTGGGCCAGCAGCACCACCAGGCCAAACATCACCAGCCCTGGCGTTTGCAGGCCCCAGCCGCTGATCCAGCCCAACAAGCACACCGCCGCCAACGCGCCCAGCAACAGCGGCGCCAGCAAAGGCCGGGCACGCTCGGGCGGCAGGCGGTGGATCGCCGCAAAACCCAGGGCCAGCACGGCGTAGATGCCGACCATGAAGCCCTGGTTGAGCATCGGCAGCGGGTTATCTCGCAGCAGCGTGAAGGCCACGCCCATCGTGCAGACCAGCGCGGCGACCGCACAAAACGCACGCAGCAGGCTGTCCTGCATGGCATGGTGCAGGTCGAGCTCGATCGGAGCGGGAGAGGGAGGAGTGGCCACGGTTGACGCAACTGACAGCCCATCAGTTTCGCAGCAAACTGCAAAGCTGAACCGGCGTTCAGGCCCCGTCCGGCCGGTCTGTTCGGGCCGGACCGGACAGCGACCGCCTGGGCAGCGGCGCGGCCGGATGGCCGGCAGCCGGCTCAGCGTGCGGCGTTGAGCGTGCGCCGGGTGGCGTCCGCCACCGCCCGCGCGGCGCCCGCAAAGTCGTCGCCCGCCGAGGCATACAGCACGGCGCGCGATGAGTTGACGATGACCGGCCCGGTGCTGTGCATGCCGGCTGGCCCGACGCTGCCGCGCCAACCGGCGCGCACCGTGGCAGCGGCATCACCGCCCTGCGCACCCACGCCGGGGATCAACAATGGCAGCGTGGGCGCCAGCGTGCGCACCCGCTCGATCTCGGCCGGATAGGTGGCGCCCACCACCAGTCCGAGCTGGCCGGACGCGTTCCACGGTCCGGCGGCCAGCCGGGCGATGTGCTCGAACAACCGGTCGCCGGGCTGGCTGGCGCTGCCCGGCGCAACCGGCGCCTTTGAACCCTGCTCCTGCGTACCTTGCGCCTTTGAACCCTGCGCCTGCGTACCCTGCGCCGTTGAACCCTGCGCCTGCGAACCCTGCAAACGCTGCGCTTGCAGGTCGCTGCCACCCGGGTTGCTGGTGCGGCACAGCAGAATCAGGCCCTTGCCGTCGTACTTGAAATAGGGCTCGATCGAGTCAAAACCCATAAAAGGCGACAGCGTCAGCGCGTCGGCCTGGTAGCGCTCGAAGGCCTCGACCGCGTACATCGCGGCGGTCGCGCCAATGTCACCGCGCTTGGCGTCCAGGATCACCGGCACCGCCGGCGCCACCCGCTTGATGTGGGCCATCAGCCGCTCAAGCTGGTCCTCGGCGCGGTGCGCGGCAAAGTAGGCGATCTGCGGCTTGAAGGCGCTGACCAGGTCGTGGGTGGCGTCGACGATCGCCGCGCAAAACTCGAAGATGCGTGACGCATCACCGCGCCACGCGCCCGGAAATTTAGCCGGCTCCGGGTCCAGCCCGACACACAGCATCGAATCGGCGCGGCGCTCGGCCGCTTGCAGCTGGTCGGTGAAGGTCACGGCGGGAGGCTCCTGGGGTTCAGGTTCAGATGCGCCGCGCCAGCTCGGCGGCCAGCCCGGTGTAGTTGGCCGGCGTCATCGCCAGCAGGCGGACTTTCTCGGCGCTGGGCAGCGCCAGCGCGGCGACAAAACCCTGCATCAGCTCGCGCGTCATCGGTTGGCCGCGGGTGAAGGCCTTGAGCTGCTCGTAGGGCTCGGGCAGGCCGTGGCGGCGCATCACCGTTTGCACCGCCTCGGCCATCACCTCCCAGGCGTTGTCCAGGTCGGCGGCCAGTGCGGCGGGGTTGATCTCCAGCTTGTCCAGGCCCCGCGCCAGTGAATCCAGCCCCAGCACCGCGTAGCCCAGCGCCACGCCCATGTTGCGCAGCACGGTGCTGTCGGTCAGGTCGCGCTGCCAGCGGCTGACCGGCAGCTTCTGGCTCAGGTGCGTCAGCAGCGCGCTGGCCAGGCCAAAGTTGCCCTCGGCGTTCTCGAAATCGATCGGGTTGACCTTGTGCGGCATGGTCGATGAGCCAACCTCACCGTCCTTGAGCCGCTGCTTGAAGTAGCCCAGCGAGATGTAGCCCCAGACATCGCGGCTCCAGTCGATCAGGATGGTGTTGGCACGGGTGACCGCATCGAACAACTCGGCCATCGTGTCGTGCGGCTCGATCTGGGTGGTGTAAGCGTTGAACACCAGGCCCAGGCGCTGCTCGACGACCTTTTGGCTGAACGCCGGCCAATCGTGCTCGGGGTAGGCGGCCAGGTGGGCGTTGTAATTGCCGACCGCGCCGTTCATCTTGGCCAGCAGCGAGACTGAGGCAATGCGGTCGCGGGCAGTGATGAGCCGGGCGGCAACGTTGGCCACCTCCTTGCCCACGGTGGTGGGGCTGGCGGTTTGGCCGTGGGTGCGGCTGAGCATCGGCAGCCCGGCCTGCGCCGCCGCCATGGCCCGCAGCTTGTCGATCACCTTGTCCAGCGCCGGCAACAGCACCTGCTCGCGGGCGGCCTTGAGCATCAGCGCGTGGCTGGTGTTGTTGATGTCCTCGCTGGTGCAGGCGAAGTGCACAAACTCCTGCGCCGCCTCCAACTCGGGATGGCCCACGAAGCGGGCCTTGAGCCAGTACTCCACCGCCTTGACGTCGTGGTTGGTGGTGCGCTCGATGTCCTTGATGGCCTGGGCATCGGCCTCGGAGAAACGCAGCACCAGCGAGCGCAGGTAGCCACGCGAGGCCTCGGGCAGCGCGGCCAGCTCGGCAAAACCGGCATCGGTCAGCGCGATGAACCATTCGACCTCGACCTGCACCCGGCGGTGCATCAGGCCGAACTCGGACATCAGCGGGCGCAACGCGGCCATGCGCGGGGCGTAGCGGCCATCCAGTGGGGACAGGGCAGACAGGACGGAGTGTTTGGACATGGCGGTCGGCACGCGCGAACGCGGCAAAAGCGTGACAAAAGCGTGGCAAGAACGCGGCGGATTCGACTGCAGACAGCAGGGCCGGACGTGCGGCTCGGGCAGGCCGGCTGGGCGGCTGCAAAACGGGCCGCAGCCCGCCCGGCCACCCTCGGCGCAGCCCTTGATTCTAGTCGGGCCAATCCCGATGGACCGCAGGGCACAGCGCTTGCTTAATCTGTGCAGGCGCACCGTGTCGGTGCCTGACCGGCGCCGCGCCAGCCCTCCAATCCACAACCCACCACCCACGACCCCACCCGAGGAGCGCCCATGACCGTACCCCGCCGCCGGCTTGTTGCCGGTACCGCTGCCCTTTTCCTGGCCGCCCTGGCCACGCTGGCCGCCGGGCCCGCTGCAGCACAAACCAAGATCAAGGTGGCAGCCATCTACACCGTGCCGGTCGAGCAGCAGTGGGTCAGCCGCATCGACAAGGCGTTGAAGGCCGCGGTGGCCCGTGGCGAGATCGAGTACGTGTTCAGCGAAAACGTCGCCAACGCCGACTACGAGCGGGTGATGCGCCAGTACGTCGAGAAGGGCAACACCCTGATCGTCGGCGAGGCGTTTGCGGTGGAGGACGCGGCCCGCAAGGTGGCCAAGGACTATCCGAAAGTCAGCTTCTTGCTGGGCAGCTCGCGCAAGCCGCAGGAGCCCAACTTCGCGGTGTTCGACAACTACATCCAGGAGCCGGCTTATTTGTCGGGCATGGTGGCCGGGGGCATGAGCAAGACCCACAAGATCGGCCTGGTCGGCGGCTTCCCGATCCCTGAGGTGAACCGGCTGATGAACGCCTTCATGGCGGGCGCCAAGGAGGTCAACCCGAAGGCCGAGTTCAGCATCAGCTTCATCAACAGCTGGTTCGACCCGCCCAAGGCCAAGGAGGCCGCCTTTGCGATGATCGACAAGGGCGCCGACGTGATGTATGCCGAGCGCTTTGGCGTCAGCGATGCCGCCAAGGAGCGCAAGGTGCTGGCCATCGGCAACGTGATCAACACCCAGAAGGACTACCCCGACACGGTGGTGGTCTCGGCGCTTTGGCACATGGAGCCCAGCATCGACGCCGCACTGGCTGCCGTGAAGGCCGGCAAGTTCAAGGCCGAGGACTACGGCCACTTGAGCCAGATGAAGGCCAAGGGCAGCGCGCTGAGCCCGCTGGGCACGTTCGAGAAGAAAGTGCCGGCGGACGTGGTGGCCAAGGTGGCGGCCAAGCAGAAGGCCATCCTGGACGGCAGCTTCAAGGTGGTGGTGGACGACAGCCAGCCCAAGCCGAAGTGAGCGTGTTGCCGCCCATGGCGGCACCCGTCACGCCGATCCCGGGCGCGCCGGTGCTGCTGCGCCTGACCGGCATCAGCAAACGCTTTGGCGCGCTGCTGGCCAACGACGCGATTTCGCTGACCTTGTCGCGTGGCGAGGTGCTGGCGCTGCTGGGTGAAAACGGCGCCGGCAAGAGCACGCTGGTGTCGATCCTGTTTGGTCACTACCGGGCCGATGCCGGCACGGTCGAGATCGACGGCGTGCCGCTTGCGCCTGGCAACCCCAAGGCGGCGCTGGCGGCGGGCGTCGGCATGGTGAACCAGCACTTCACGCTGGCCGACAACCTGAGCGTGCTGGACAACGTGATGCTGGGCACCGAGCCGCTGTGGCAGCCGTTTTCGCGCCGCAGCAAAGCCCGCGCCGCGCTGGCGGCCACCGCGCAGCGATTCGGCCTGCAGGTCGAGCCGGACGCGCGCATCGCCGACCTGTCGGTGGGCGAGCGCCAGCGGGTCGAGATCCTCAAGGCGCTGCTGCCATTTGGCCGCAAGCAGGGCGCCCGGATCCTGATCCTGGACGAGCCAACCGCCGTGCTGACGCCGCAGGAGAGTGAGTCGCTGTTCCACACCCTGGCGCAGCTGGTTGCGCAAGGTCTGGGCGTGATCTTCATCAGCCACAAGCTCGACGAGGTGCTGCGGGTGTCGCAGCGCATTGCCGTGCTGCGTGCCGGCAAGCTGGTGGCCGAGCTGCCGGCGGCCGGTGCCAGCAAAGCCCAGCTGGCGCTGGCGATGGTGGGCCGCCCGGTGGACCGGGTGACGCGGGCACCGGACGCGGCCGGCCTGCCGTCGATCACCGCCGCGCCCCCGATCTGCGTGCTGCGCGGCGTCACGGTGCGCGGCCACGGCCCCTGGCCACAGCTCGACCAGATCGACCTG